>DEPT01000023.1 GCA_002358905.1 Akkermansiaceae bacterium UBA3385 | reverse complement strand
GACCAGGCTGCGCATGGCCATGAACTGGCTTGCCAGGCTGAACATGATGAGGCTTGCCATGATGAGGCTGCGGGCCACGATGATGCGGCCCCTGTGCCAGGGCAACAGAAGCCGTGGCCAGAACAGCGATGGATGTAAGGATGTGTTTCATAGTTTTGTGCTATCACTTTATAAGCGCACCAACATTGATTTTTTATTTATACAAAGATAAATATAATTCAACTATCGTCGGCAAGCAAGTATAATATATTGGTAATAAGACCGGAACTCCTGTTTTTTTCAACTTTTCTTTCTATATTGAGAGGTTTAACATTCAGAAAACCGCCGGTCTGCGCTAAATGATTACTGGAGAAAAGCTGAGCGTTGCCGATTAAATACCAGCAACGCTCATTTGAGTTTCAACTCTGCTTCTCTGACGATTTACAGAGGACGAGCAGTGCTCAGTGCAGTGCGCAGAGGCTCAGAACCGAAGTAGTTGTGCTTCTGGATGCGGGCCAGAGCCTTGTTGTATGCGCTCTTGGCCTTCTCAGGAACATCCATCTTGAGGCTCTGAGCGGTTTCGATAGCGCCCAGCATTATATCCATAGTGTCGGCCAGATCCTCAGCCTCAGCAGCGGTGTCTACCTTGCCCAGGGATTCCAGCAGAGAGTTGGTGGCAGCATCGATAGTCTTGCCGATGATGCATTCCTCAGTGGTGCAATCGCCGGGGTTGATAAGGCAGCCGAGGTAGTCCATGAGGCCAATACCACCGCAAGAGCTGAGAACAACGGCTGCGGCACATGTTGCAATGATTGATTTAATCTTCTTCATATAGTTTAGTATTAGTTGTTTGTTGTTTGGGAAATAAGTATTATAGTCAAATCAGGCACGGCTTACATGCCATCGGGCACGAAGTGTGCGTTGGCGCCGTGGTAATATGTACCATGGCAACCCACCATGATTTCGCCGTGCTGATCCGTGATATTCTGCACAAAGGTGAAACGCTCACCAGTGGCATCGAGCTGCACCGTAATGCGCTGGCTGGCTACACCACTGAAAGCGGAAGCCATATAACGACCGGCCAATGCACCTGCAGCACCCAGACCGACGGTGGAAGCAATGCGACCAGAGCCCTTACCCAGCAGCTGACCACCGGCTACACCAACGGCAGCACCGATGCCAGTTCCCAGATTCTTGGCCGTAGAGCTGGCCTCCTGCTCAACCTTCTGAGCCTCCACCACAGTGGCAGGCAGAGCCTGCTGCACCACGCCTACCTGATTGGAGGACACGGAATTAAAATCCTTGGTCCAGGAGCAGGAGGTGATAGTTGCTGCCAGAATGGCAATAAGTGCAATCGAACGAGTTTTCATAATTTATGTATAAATAAGGAATTAACGTGAAGATTTCTTTTTATCCTTCTTATCATCGCGAGATTTTGCGCGAGATTTACCCGGTTTGAGATTCTTTCCGGGAGAGGGTTTCCCAGCTTTACCCCGGGAGCCCGGTTTGAGATCGGGAGATTTCCTTTGTTCCATACTGCGATGATTCATCCCACGAGGAGCATGCTTCCCAGCACCCGGAGCCATCTTTCTGGGACCGGGACCGGCACCATGCGACATCTTTCTGGGGCCGGGACCGGCACCGTGGCGACCAGCATGGCGAGATCCGCGAGGATGCTTGAATCCATGGCGGTAACGAGCATTGGTAGGCGGCGCAGATGCGCGTCTGCCGGAGCGGAACCTGGGATGAGTTCTGGCGGCTCTCGGAGCATTTGAACCGTAGGACGTACCGGCCGACTGCGTTCCATACGTTGACGAAGCATCATACGATGTCTGCGTTGCAGAGGAATCGTAGGTGGTCGTGTCCGATGTTGTCGTATCGGCAGAAGCCGAAGCTGCAGACCATTCAGGAACAGTCGAGGTTTCATCCAACAGGTTTACATCATAAATCGGATTACCGCTGGGGTCATACCCATATACAGGATACTCGCCATCGTACCCGAAAATAGGATACCCGTTTTCATCATAGTACCCTTCAGCTGCAGCCGTAGAGGTCCCGTTAAGGAGAAGCTCAAGATTCTCCTTGGTTAACAGCGCTTCGAGCAAAGCACAGGAGGGTAGCACCGCAAGTGATACGGTAGCAGTTAGAGTCAGTAAAACAGAACGAAGAGATTTCATAACTTACCATTGCAACCCACACAAGGGCAGCCACCCTGTGCAGTATGTGAACAAAATGAGATTCAGCCGATGCTCTTAATGATGACCGTGGTGATGGGGACCGTGGTGATGGGGGCCGTGACCGGGATGATGAGGACCGTGACCGGGGTGATGGGGCCCGTGGTGATGAGGACCGTGGTGATGAGGACCGGGCTTGCCGGGATGACCTACATGATGGGGATGATGAGGACCAGGCTTGCCAGGATGACCTACATGATGGGGATGATGAGGACCAGGCATGCCAGGATGACCTACATGATGGGGATGAGGACCGGGCTTACCGGGATGATGAGGGCCATGATGATGGGGCCCCTGAGCAAATGCCACAGCACTTGCCACGATAGCGGCGACAACGAGGAGTTTCTTCATAATTTATAGTGTGTTAGGTTTCGTTTTGACACCTTAGCAGAATACAAGCTGAAATCAGATGCACTCAACCAACGGAGGTAGTATACAACTTGATAACAAGATTGCAAGTTATTTTTTAATCCAATTAACAGTTAGGAATAAAAAACTAGCTAAGGTTATGACGGCGACAGCATCTATAATACGCTCAATCACATCACGCCGACAGATACACGTGCAACCGGGCCATGATTCCGGCTGACGGAACAGTCAGAGGAAAGCACGGTGCGTTTGACCAGGCGGGAGCTGCACCCCGCAGTACACGGGCCCTGCGCCTGGACAACAGCAACTACTGCATGATCGGAAAGATAAGTCATAAGACGTTTCATAGTTTGGAGCTATCACTTCACAAGCGCACCAGCTATGGACTTTTATTTAGAAAAATAATTTTTTATTCCCAATTTTGCATTCAGTCAAATGTAAAATCTTTGGAACATGTGGGGCGTTGACCGTCTTTACACTTGCCAGAAGATGCAAGGCTGCCCTATAATCGAAGCATGAAAAAGATGTTCGCAGCAGCAGCCATGGCAGCCACTCTTTCTGCCTACGGCACGGAAGAAGCCATGCAGCACGCGCTGAACACCTGGCAACAGCAGGTTTCAGCCTATGAGGAAGCATTGAAAGCCGCCGATAACGACGATGCTCGTGCAGCGCTGGTGCCACCGAATGCACGAGAGATTGCCCCCCTGCTCTGGCAGAGCATCAATACCCGAACCGGTTCACGTAAAAACCCGAACGGCAAAGGGAGCATTCCCACTTTTGAATTTGAGAAATCCTGGGCTCTTCCTGCAATCGTATGGATTCTGGAGCATCCCCAGGCCTTCACCGCAGCCTTCACTGATGAGGAACAAGCGCAGCTCACCTGGTTCGGCAATGCCATTGTGGATTCCTTGAGCCGAGTCCACTTCAGCAATCCGGCGGCAGGTGGAGTCTGCCCTAGTCTCTCTGCCACCTCCAGCGTGCGCGAATACGAAATTCTACAGAAAATATACCAGCGCAACCAAAACAAAGGGGCCCGAGCCTGCGCCGCGCTGGGTATGAGTCTCATGCTGAACAACCCCATGGTAAGCAGCATTGAGGGTAGCGAAGCCATGGCACGGGCCAAACGCGTCTATTACCTGAAACAAGCCATTCTGCTGGCGGGCAAGGATACACGTTTCGGATCCCGCCCGCTTACGGAAATGGCCATGGAACAGGCCTATTTCCTGCGCCACCTGGCAGTGGGATGCATTGCTCCTCAGCTCCGTGTCAGGGATATGGAGGGGAATGTGCACACCTTCCCCACCACCGGCAAGGCAACGCTTCTCATCTTCTGGTCTCCTGCGGACATAGCCGGCACCAATATGATGCGCGATATCGACAAACTGAAAGCCCAATATCCCGGCATCGATATCTGCCCCATCATGCCCCACGCTGAGCAGGAAGCACAGCAGCAGGCTCTGCAGGAGCTCGGCATTGCCACATCCTACACCGATGATGCCAAAGGCACTGCTGGCACCACATACCGCGTAGCCCAACTTCCTACAGCCATCCTCATCGGCAAGGATTGCCGCATTCTGTACGGCGGCGCCCCGGACATGAAGCTCCAGCAGGCATTGGAAAAAGTCTCGGCTCCGGAAAAGGTGGCTCGCCCCACTATCATCATCAAGGAAGCTCCGGCAAAGGAAAAAGCCCCGGCCCCGGCTCCCACCGAGGGTGAGATTCCCGGACTTCGCGAAATGCCGGAGTTCTGAAGCGAGCTGTTCCTGAAACCCGGAACCGGGTTTTGTGGGGAGCCTTTACTTCTGTTCGAAGCGAGAGACTGAAGTACTGTGCTTCGGCAAATTTGAGTCCCCGCTTATGAGCTTTCAGAGAACTCCCACCAGGCAAAAGAAAAGCCGCTGCGCATGAAAACGCAGCGGTTTTTCTTTTACTTTGGAAATCGAGCCTTACTTTCTGCGGCGGCGGGCACAAAGGGCGCTCAAGGCCAGCAGGCTGAGGGTGGAGGTGGCAGGCTCCGGAATATTCACGACCATCAGCGTGCCCACATTGCCTACATTCGTGTAAGTCACATAGCAGGTTTCCAGTCTCGCCAGTTCGGAGTTCTTGAAATACTCTCCTACCTTGACCTCAGTCAAGGCTGCATCTCCCATGGACACGCTCAGCCCCTCGCCAGAGAAGAGCTGCAGCACCTCCCCGGCGTTCAGAGCCATCACATCGGCCAGCAGAGCACCGCCCATGGACACCCTGCCACCGAAGGTAAGGGCTCCGTTCAGCGTGACACCCGCACTACCCACCAATCCCGTCATCTCCAGAGTGGAATCAGCAGCAAGGGTCAGGCTCATGTTCAGCACAGAACCTGCGCCCAGCAGGGTTGAACCACCGATGGTCACCTTGGATGCGGAGCTCTGATCCTTGGTAACACCAGCGTAGAAACCGACCTCTGCACTGGTAGCCGCCTGGAGTGCAGCCAGATTGTATGCTTCCGCGCCGTGGATATTTGCCGTGCCGCCGCTCACCACAACGGAATCCAGGTCATTATTGGCATTATTCAGGTGCAGCGTACCAGCGCCGGACTTCACGATACCACCATTCTTGCCGCCATCGGCCGTCACCAGCCCGGATACATTCAGCGATGCACCTTCAGATACATCATACTTCAGCTCGGCACCACCACGCAGGCGAGTTACCGCAGAAATGGTATTATCACCAGAGGAGGCATACACCTCATTACCCGTTCCCCGGTTGTAATCCATGGCAGCATAGTAGGTTCCACCATTAGCGCCGTATGAACCACCATTACCACTTACGGTTGCGCCATCGCTAAGGTAGAGTTTCCAGGAGCCCATGGTCTGGCGGGTATCCGCAAAATCCAGGGTACCACCTTCTACCGTGATGGACTTGCCAGAGGCGTTGTAGTTCATCACATCGGCCCGGGTATTGGTATTATTGTCATTAAAGCGGAGCGTTGCACCGGACTTCACCACCACATCTGAGGACAGTCCCAGAGTGCGGTCCGCATCCAGCAGCAAGGTAGAACCAGAAGCAACCTCCACGGTACCGGCACCGCTTATGGCCTTACTCATGGTATAAGTATTGTCCGTAACACCGCTGACAATCCACTTGCTGCCGGCATCCAAGGAAACAGTTCCGGGAAGAGCCTTACCATTATTCTTGAAGGTCGTACCAGAAACAACCTGAATGGAACCAGAACCAGACACCGTGGTATTCAGGGTATACACGCCGGTATTATCTCCGCTGACCTTCCAGGAAGAACCATCGGCAAGAGTCAGAGCAGATGTCACAGCATGACCATTGTTAGCAAGCGTAGTACCAGCAGCAACCTCCAGGGAACCTCCGCTGATGGTGTTATACAACTTATACTCACCCTTGGTATCCAGCACAATCTTACCACCGGAAATCGTGGTGGCTCCTTTATATGTATTCTGAGTTGCAAAAGTAAGAGTTCCATCAGCCATCTTCTTCAAGCCACCTTCGCCGCTGATGACTCCACTGATGATTCCCGATTTGCCACTGTTCACATAAAGCGAAGTATTGCCCGCCTGTACTTCCACATTATTCCTCAATTCTGTATCATTGCTATGGAATACCAGTTGACTATCAGCCGTGGCAAGACGGATGGTCGATGCCGCATTGAAGGTACTGGCATTCACCTGCAGACGCCCTGTCGCCACGGTAATATCACCCGTCAGATTACGGGTATCAACACCAATGCCGTTGTCTGCAGCCAGGTTCAACACCACATCACCCGCACCACTCACCCTATTGAATGCACTGGTAGTACCATTCTGACCAGTGGTCTTATCCGTCATCGTCAGGCTTGCCCCCTCTGCCACGACCAGAGAAGAGGTGATGGACTTCAACTGAGCCTCGGTCAGGCTCTGGTTCGTGCCGGAAGCGAGAGTCCAGGAGGAGTCAGCCCCGGTGGAAATAGTTCCTGTCACAGCCACCGCACCATGCGTGGTGAGGGCTGCACCTTCAGCAATAGTCAGGTCGTTCACCGTCACACCATCGGCAACGGTAATATCAGCCGAGGCGTTGAAGGAAACGCTGTCACCATTAAGGAACTTGATGTTATCTCCCGCCACAGACGGAGTGCGGTCCCAATTGCTGGAAGCCTGATCCCACATACCCTTCTCGCCTCCATTCCACACCATATCGCTGTAATTGGTGGTCGCCATGGAGCTGAAGCTCAGCTGGGCGGCATTCTGCGTCAGGGAAAGGCTGGCACCGGCATAGCGGTTCAGACTTGCGCCGTTCACAATCAGCTTATCCTGCCAGGATTCCCAACCGGCGGCGGATGCACCGGCAGCACTGAGGTCAAAAATAGTGTAGGAACCAGCCTCGCTGATGCTGCCCAGATTGAGAGCCCCGCCGTTCACTTGCAGCGCACCGCCGAGAGCAAGGCCAGTTCCACCGGAGAACGAAGCCGAGGAAATATCCAGCATACCGCTGTTCACCGTCACTGCGCTGGCAGAACCCAGCATACCCAGAGCATTCTCACCCAGCTTGAGCGTACCACCCTGCACCGTCAGCGAACCATCGAAGCTGTCGCTGGTACCGTTGAACACCTGCGTACCCTCGCCCTGCTTCACCAGGTTCAACTTGGAAAGAACCTCGCCGTGGAAGGTGTGAGTACTACCGGCAGCAGCATTGATATTCAGCGTGCGCTCCGTGGTGGAAATCGTTGCCGGCGTATTCTGGGCATCCCACTTGATATACGAACCAATCGAGCCAGAGAAGAGCTTGGCATTGCTGCCCACAAATTCACCGGATTCAAGGCCGGCAATGGTCGTGTTATCCGCGTTGATACCCAGACCGATGTAGGAGCTGGCAGACTTCAGGTCAATAACAGCACCAGCCAGAGCATCCTTACCGGAAATGATAATGGCAGCTGGGCGGTTCGTTTCTGTATTACCCACCGATAATTCCACACGGCCCTTGAAATTGCCCGCTGCGGCGGTGTCAGAACCAAACTCGAAGCGGCTCACCTTATCAGAACCAGCATTCTTCACCAGACTCAGGGTAGCACTCTCAAGCGTTGCATTCATGTTGAGCGTCTCCACCACAACATGACTGGAATTATACGCATCCTGAACCGTGGCAGTCTCGCCATTCAGCTGCAGCGTTCCCAGCGTGGTGGCAGATGCCCCGGATTCCTTATCGTAAACTTCCAGAGTAGCACCCTTGCCCAGCACCAGTTTGTCGATATTCTTCTGAGCCCCATCTGAAGCGGTTGCGTTGTACAACTGGGTCGACAGACCGGCGGCAACATCCA
The DNA here is from genome assembly GCA_002358905.1 of Akkermansiaceae bacterium UBA3385. Classification (GTDB taxonomy): domain Bacteria; phylum Verrucomicrobiota; class Verrucomicrobiia; order Verrucomicrobiales; family Akkermansiaceae; genus Akkermansia. Next base: position 73,826 of record DEPT01000023.1, on the reverse strand, counting down.
GCTGGGCAATATCGGCAGCCCCCTTGATGCTGAGGGAACCGCCCTTCTGATTCACATTTTCGGCAGTCAGCTTCTTACCGGCTGCGGTTTCAAACGTGCCGGAAGAAATCGTAATCTTCTCAGCCGTCAGATTACCGGACGTAGCAAAGGCATCACCTTCTGCAATAATGGCACCCGTCACCGTCAAATCTCCGGAAAGAGCCAGATCAACACCGGAACCAATGCTCATATTCTGAGCCACAACACCTTCTGCCACCTGCACCGCTGCGCTGGTATTGAACACCACGCTGTCGCCATTGGTGAAGGCCATGCTGTCATCCGGCACCTTCGGGGTATTATCCCAGCTGGTGTCCGTCTGGTTCCAGATGCCGATTTCACCACCCATCCAGACAAGCGGGTCGGGCAGCACCGTGCCGAAGGTAAGAGTTGCACCGTAGGAGGTGAGGTCCAGCGTCCAGTCGCTCAGGGTGCTCAGCATCGAGCCATTCACCATGATGCGGTCCTGCATGCTCATCCAGTCTGCAGCAGAGGCTCCGGCAGAAGTCAGGTCAAAGATGGTGTACTTGACGTTATCCGTAGACAAAGAACCCAGGTTGATGCAGGCGCCCTCATTCACGGTCAGGGTGCCACCCAGAGCCAGCCCGGAATCTGCAGAGAAGGTAGCAGCGGAAATATCCAGCACAGAACCGCTATTCAGCGTCACTGCCGACACAGAGCCCAGCGCCCCCAGACCGGAAATATCCAGCACGAGCGTGCCGTCGTTCACCGCCACCGCACCCGTACCCAGGGCCTGGGAATTACGGGCATACAGAGAACCACTGTTCAAGGTAGTGCCACCGCTGTAGGTATTAGCCGCCAGCAGCGAAATAGCAGTGCCACTCACTTCCAGAGAAAGGGCGCCGTCTGCGCCATCTGCCAGAAGAGACTGCACCACACCCTGCCCGCTCACAGCCAGTGTGCCGGAACCCGTCACACTGCCTTTCAGGTAGGTGGATTCATTGGCCATTTTCACCGATACCGCACCGGAGGTGGTCATATCCGTCATCAAGGTGGACTGAGCCTGCATATCCAGAGTACCACCGTTGGACAAATGAACATTCGTAGCGCTCAGGTTAGCTTTGGAGCCGATGAGAAGCGTACCGGCTTCCATTACCGTCAGCTTGCCGTGGCCGCTATGCGACCCACCGGTAAACATCAGTTTACCCTGCTTCACCACGTAATTGTTCAGAATGGACTGCGAAGCAGGTGTGATATCCACCAGGCCGTTGCCAGTCTGTGTAAGGGTGTAGCCGTTGTCAACAATCGTGGCATTCAGCTTGAAAGTATCATTCGTGTTCGTCACAAGCGATACGAGGCTGGTATCACCGTTCAGTTCCAGCACACCACTGATGGAGCCGCTGTAAAGTTCCAAAGTACCGCCGTTGCTGGTAATATTCCCCTCGTAGTTATGCCAGTGAATATACGTACCAGCACTGTCAACAATAATATTATCAACGTCAAGAGCCCCGCTGGCTGAGCTATATGAACCGCTCTTGATGCGTAATGCGCCCAGGTCACGCAGAACCGGGTTTACATTGGAAGCACCATCAATCACCAGCGTACCAGCGCCTGTTACTGTGCCCTTCAGCGTGTTTCCATCGCAGTACTGACCCAGAATCAGCTCACCTTCCTCAATCGTGGTGGAATTGGTGATGCGGAGTCCACTGTTAATGGAAACAGAACCGCCGCCCTGAACCACAAGATCCCGGGCTGTTGCATGGGTCCGGTCGTACGACACCACAGTATACGAGCCGGTCGTATTAAAGACGGCTGCTGCTACATTCTGGGAGCAAGATAATACACCCACATAACTGGAGCGGGCACTATCATCGAACACCACAGTGGTATTGCTATTGAACGATGCGGAGCTGTCACCAAATTTCGAATCACTCCATTCCGTGCTGAAACTGCCTGAGCCATCCCACACCAGGCTGTTGCTCTTAAGTGCAAGCGACACCTGCAGATTGCCGGAATCATTCACGCCGAAGGTTGCATCATAATAATGAAGACCTGAAACATTGATGGACTGATAGATGGATGACCAATCACCCGATGCCAGAGTATAGGTCTGTCCCTCCTTCAGGCTGGAGGTATCTGTAAAATGAATACTCTGACTGGAGACCGTCCCCGTATTGAGGGCACCAAGGCTCAAGGCGGTGCCGCTGGACATCGCCGCGCCGGAGAAGCTCAGAGAACCGCCAGCCAGGGTAAGCGTGCCGCCGAAGTTGGCGGAGCCGCTGCCGCCACCCAGCACGGAGAAAGTCTTGCCGGAAGCAAGCGTGTAGTCGCCCATGTTGAGTGTGGCACCTGTGGCCACGCCGACGTCCCCGCGCACGCTGAGATTCTCCGCATTCAGAGAAAGCGTACCCTGCTGCACAGTGATATTATTCACATAGGCGGCACCGGTGAACTTCTGAATACCGGCACCCGTCTTATTCAGGCTCAGGCCATTGGAAATGGTATCAGAGCTGTTGCCAAAGGTACCGGCATAGGTGAATTCCTTACCGGAATCCACGTTGACCGTCAGTGTGGCGGTACGGTTGGTAGTGGGGCGGGCATCGCCCATCAACTCAGCACCGGACATAGCAGCACCGGCATACACATAGCTGTGTTCATTGCCGGAAAGCCCCTTGATATGAGCATTCTTAGCGTTGACTGCCAGAGAAGCCACGGCGTTAGCAGATTTACCGCTCAGGGAGATGCTTGCATTCTGCGCAGCCTTGTCGTGAGCCAGTTCGATGAAGGCACCATGCGTGCGTTCTTCCTTCTCATACTTACGGTCCAGGGAAATGGCCCCGGAGAAATTACCCTCACCTCGCAGAATCAAGCGGGAGGTCGATTCGTGTGTTGTGTTGGAGTTCCAGAGGATTTCGCCAGCGCCGTTCAGCGCATCAATATTCCATACAGTATTCCAGGTACGCTCATCCAGCGTGATTCTGGCATTATTATTCACCTGCAGAGTGCTGATATTACGCTCCATATCCGTGGCCGTACCATCGGAATAAAGCTTCATATCATTTTCAAGGCTCAGGGTGCCCTGTACATCCACACTGGAGCTGGTAGCAAAGTGAAGCTCCCTGGCGCGGACAGAAAGCGTTGCGTTCTCTCCGCCATAGGAACCACCGGCCAGCTTAAAGGTGCCACCGGTAGCCTGCATATTCAGCTGTGAACCGCCACCCAGGCGGATATCGCCACGAAGCGTGGCGGTGCCGTTATCTGCAATGGAAAGCAAGGCTGTACCGGCACTATCCTGCATGCCGATATTGGTATCCACCGAGCTGGTCTGCATATTCAGACTGGTACCATTGGCCAGATAAATGCTGCTGTTGAGAGAAGTACTGAAATTATTAGCCAGCACCAGAGATCCGGCATCCACATACAGGGCACCGAATCCGTGACTGCCGGACAAATTCAGCGCGTTGTCGCCCGTCTTGCGTACGGTTGCGAGATTAAGCGCCACGCTGTGATTAAGGTCACCGTTTCTGGCCGCAAGATAAAGGGTGCCGGAAGAACGGGTGTCCACCACCTGCCCCTCACCGGAAATTCCCTGGTACAGATATACAGAATTGCCAGCAACATCCAGGCTGGTTCCGGCACCAAGGGAAATATTACCGAAAAGCGACATACCTTGCCCAGCAGCCAGGGTAATGCTTCCGCCCTGAGCCGGGTCCTTGCTACCCATCACCTGAATCTCACCCGAAAGATATTTATTACCGGCCAGAACAACGGTACCACCGATGGAGTCCTGAGCATCGACAATGATATTCGCATCAGCATTCAGAGCCGAGCTCACACGCAGAGTGGCTCCATTCATGGATGAGAAGCGATAAGCTCCTTCTGAGCCGTAAGTAATGCTGCCGCTGAACGTAGTATCCTCTGAGGCACCAAGCGCAATAGACGAGAAGCGGGACAAATCCAAGGCTCCGGTCCCCAGTTTATCCAGCAACAGCATACCCTCAGCATCAGCAGCCACGCGCTCCGTATCGGCAGCCTGATTCAGCACAAGCCCGTTACCGTAGGAAAGGTTAACGACAGATGCACCCAGAGCCCCATCAGCATAGCTGAGTTTCATGCCCGATGCATTGAAATCAACCGCACCACTGAAGGAGTTGCCCGAATTGGCAAGATGCACACTGCCCGTGGAACCTTCGGACGCGCCCAGAACCAGATTGTTGGACCCCTCCAGCAGGAAGTTCACCACCAGCTCACCGCCGCCGCCACCCAGATGCCAGGCTCCATTCTGCGCAGAGAGAGACAGGCTCGTCCCTTCTTCACCATAGTGAACGGTCTTGCCGCTTTCGGCACCAATGAACAAGCCCTGGTGATTCAGCATATCGAGCTGAGAACTCAAGTTGTGCGACAAAGCGAGTGTACCCGTAGAGTTCTTATCAATGTAACTGAGGATATCCACCCCCTCCTTGAATCCACGGGAGGCAATCCAGCCATCCTTCTCCACCAGCCACTTATTACTGCCGGTATTACCCAGAGCAGCCAGGCTTCTGGCAACAAGACCACCGGAGGCAATCGTCTTGGTGCCGGTAAAGGTATTGGTACCGCTCAGGATAAGGGACATCTCATCGCTTCCCAGGTCGATGGTCACATTACCAGCGCCGGTGATATTGCCACCGTATGTAGTAACGGCAGTCGTTCCTTCGCTGTACTGCACCAGCATATCGGCCCCGGCATCCAGAGAGACGCCGCCTTTCAGTCCATAGAAATCAGCAAAATCCGCTGTATTCTGCAACTTGGTACCACCTTCAATGTATTCCTGCTCGTGCTGCACGCCTTCGCGCATCACAAAGGTACCGCCTTGCTTCACATTCACATCGCCGGTAAGCCGGGCATGGCTTCCCAGTTCGAAGACAGCACCATCCTTCACGGTAACACTCATGGAGGCATCAGCATAGTGCCAATCCATGGGATTCTCATAGCGAACCTGGTTCGTGGCTGTAGCTGAACCTGTGCCGTGAATCGTATTCGTGCCCTCCAATACCACCTTACCGTTGGTAACGGAAAGACCGCTGCCGGCCTGGTGAGTCAGGTCAGTATGTATGCTGTGCAGAGTCCAGGTACCACCCCCTTGATAATCAATATTCAGAGCACCCGTTGATGTATCACAGAACGAGCCCTTATACACGGTATCGCCACTCTCCTTGTAAGTAAGAGTCACCGCCGTGGCAGCGCTGTTCGTAATCATGGCCTCATCCGTCAGGGCATTGATGGTGAATGAACCGGAACGGGGCGTGCTGCCATTGCTCGTATACCAGTTCATGCTGTTGCCATTCATGTCCAGCACACCACCACCGGCACCGAAAGTCAGATCACGCTCAATCTGGTTTGTATCCTGAATAACCACCGTGGCTCCCGTGTTCACCAGCACATTATACGCAGCATAACCACCAGTCTGCTGCAGATAAGTAGCACCGCTGCCGCCTACGTTGAGCAAGGCATTGGTATCACCCTGACCATCGATGTACAAGTCACCGGCACCAATCTTGCGCCATTCCGTCATGTAATCCGATGGATTGGTCAGCTGCAGGTGTACCTCAGCGTCGGCGTTAATCACATAACCGGCTGTGTGCAACTGCTTACCTGCACCGATAATCGTGAACTTAGCATGCTCCTGGCTCCCCTTATTGAATTCGGTATAGCCAGCCCCCATATCCACCGTGGCATCCAGCACAATGCGGTTATCTGCCTGACCGGCAGTAAAGACCAGGTTCTCTGTGTAGAACAAATCCGCATCGCTCAGGTTCAACTTGCCATCCGCGTTAGTCGATGCGTTGTACAGGTCGGCATCATAAGCATACCAGGTCTGGGAATCCTTGATATCACTCATATCCCGCCAGGTATACTGACCGTCCTTCACGCCGTTGAAAGAAACAGACTTATCTCCTGCGGTAACTGTTCCAGACCAGATTGTGGTGGAATTGCCGATATTATCGCTGATAGTCTCGCCCCGGGCGGTAACAGCCCCCAGATGCACTTCATTCGTGTTAGCCATGTCCACGGCAACGTCATAAGACTTCACCGTCTTATGAGCCCAGACCAGGTTACCACGAGCCTGTCCCCAGGAACGGCCATTACCGGACTGGTGAGATGCAAGGTATTCATACTGGCCGGTTTCAGTATTATAAATGAAGACAGGGCTACCGGAATCACCGCCACGGGTCGCGTTCGGGAGCGGATTTTCCAGGCTTGCGCCGATACCGTTACCATAGCCAACCTCCTTGTAAATACCAAACTGTCCCTTATCTCCTCGAATGGACACACCGGTCAGCATATCAATATCACCGATATTGAACACATACGCCCAGGCCAGTGATTTGAAGGTATCGATATTCTCATCATACAGCCCCATGATACCGGCACCTGAGTGGTACATGTGCTGGCCCGTCACCGTCGAGACATCAACCGTGGATATGGGAGCGGCAACGGCATCCGTCACCACACGGCTCTGGCGCTGCATCATGTAGTCATCTCCATTTTCCTCCATCACGCGGAACTTGTTTGACCCGCGGATGTCAATCACAGAATAATTCTGGGCATACGTTTCGCCAATATCGTTTCCACTGAAAGAACCATTTAATGAACCATTGTGCAGCACCGTTGCCAGCATATTCGGACTTACCAGACCGCTGTGGCCGGCATCGTGTACCCCGATGAAATTTATCATTCCCTGTTCATTGGAAAGATAATAGGTCTGCGTACCATCTGTATATTCAATACCGATACCGCCCTCCGTGTCACGTATGTGCTGCAACAAGGAGTTCACCGCATTGCCCATGACATAGCGACCCTTATTCTGGCCGAAATCCGAATAGGTGGCAAAGGTGGCGTCTGTGTGCATAACGCCGGCCAGGGCGCTTCCGCAGGTCAGAGACACCAGAGCTAATACTGAGATGAGGGACTTATAAAGAGAGACAGGAAGATGAAGTTTCATAGAAAAAAGACACAGAACCGCCAGAAAACGGCATTATGTTGAATAGTAGCACAACTATCCGACAAGTAAAGAAAAAAGCCCCGGTAAAACCGGGGCTTTTTTTTTATGGAAAACTCAATGTTTCTTCCAGCCTGGCTTGTGGCGGGAGGCAAGTTCCTCAATGACCTGCTCAATACGAAGGCCCTTGGAGGTGAGCAGCACGATAAGGTGGTAGAACATATCGGAAGCCTCGTAGATGAGGCGTTCGTTAGTGCCGTTGCAGGCTTCGAGACAGGCTTCCAAAGCTTCCTCGCCCACCTTCTGAGCCATGCGGTTGATACCATCGCGGAAAAGGCTGGTGGTGTAGGAACCCTCGGGCATTTCCTCGTGACGCTTGTTGATGAAGTCCTGCAGCTCAGTGAGGAAGAGCAGCGGACTGGCCTCATTCTTCTCGCCCCAGCAGGTATCGGTGCCGGTGTGGCACACAGGGCCATGCGGCGTGGCCTGAATGAGCAGCGTATCGTTATCACAATCCACCTTGATGCTCACCACATCCAGGAAATTACCGCTGGTCTCGCCCTTGGTCCACAGGCACTGGCGGCTGCGGCTGTAGAAGCACACACGCCCGGTTTCCTGAGTCTTGGCAAAAGATTCTGCGTTCATGTACCCCATCATGAGCACCTTGCCCGTGGTGGAGTCCTGAATAATGGCGGGCACCAGGCCGCCGCACTTGTCGAAGTCGATAGTCATATGCGGAAAAACAAGTTTACGGGCAGAGTATAGCACAAGTTACGAAAATTGCCACACCTTTTCAGGTCAACTCCCTGCGTTTTTTTAGTATCGGAAAAATCTGCTCCTGAATAAAGAAACACGGAAACGCATATATTTCCAAGTTTTCGCCGCGCGACAGGTAACAATACAGGACTTGTAAAACAACAGAAAAAGAGTATAATGGCAAGCATGAAACTACTTGGTTCCATACTCTACCACATCTTCGTTGTCCTCGGGTGGTCGCTTCTCATATCGAAAGTCGTTTCCCGTCTTCTCGGTCTGAAAGAAAAGGTCGGAGACAATATCGGGCTGCTCATTGCTTATTTTCTGACTATTGTACTGGCCGTATCGGTATGCTGGTACATCTACAACCGCAAAGCGCCAGTCTCCAAGACTCTACCCACCGATACAACAGAGCTGCAACCTCAGATTGATGCCATACGCCAGACCTTACAGAAACCTGCCGTGGTTCTGCGTAGCACCCCGGTTAACGAAGTACCCGGAGGGCATGTGAGCTGCCTGGGGCGTGTCACTTGGCAGCTGCCCGGTGAAGAATGGCCGGTCGATGCCGATGGAAACCGCATGGAACCGCTGGCCACACTGTTCGTGCCGGATTTGCCCGGCGTACCCGCAGCACTCAGTCAGGTTGCGCTTATCACTATTTTTGCTCACGAAGAAGCATGGGCGGAAACTCCTGAGGAAAAACCGCAGCTCGGCTGTGTCATCCGCACCTACCCCACCCTGGAGGGGCTTGTTCCCTGCAATTATGTCTCCGGCATATGGAAGACCTGCGTCCTTTCCCCGGAAGCCGTGGCGCACGATATGCCGTTCGGCAGATGCAGCGGCGGCGGAGACGAAATGTGGGACAAGATTATCGAACTGGAGGAAAAGCACCATATCGAATACGAAGAAAACATCTGCGATGCTGCATACAGTACCAATGAAATGGAGCAGATTCCCGCTGGTGTCCTCTCGAATCATGACCAGTATGCCATCCACGAAAACCATAAAATAGGTGGTTACCCCACCTTTATCCAGGATGGAAGCGAACCGGAAGGCTATCCTTTCGTGCTACAAATCACCTGGGATAGCGAGGCTGGCCTAGATATCGGCGATGCCGGCATCTACTACTTCTTCTACAACGCGGAGAAAAACGACTGGCTTGTCACGTCGGATTGCTACTAAGCAGCTGACAGAAAATAATAAAACACCCCTTTGAGCGAAGGCTCTCAGGGGTGTCTGTTTTATACTGAAACAGCCTTTACAGGCGCACGCAGATACCTTCATTGTGAAGGTACTGCTTGAGTTCAGGAATCTTGATTTCACCGAAGTGGAATACGCTGGCTGCCAGGGCAGCATCGGCATGGCCCAGGCGGAAGGCATCCGCAAAGTGCTCCTTGGCACCGGCACCACCACTGGCGATGACGGGAATGCTGAGCTCATCAGACAAGCGCGCAAGAGCCTCGTTCGGGAAGCCCTGCTTCACGCCGTCGTGATCCATGCTGGTGAAGAGGATTTCACCGGCACCACGATCGGCCACCTCGCGAGCCCAATCGAACAGAGTGCGCTCCACGCGGATGCGGCCACCGTTCACATAGCAGTACCAGCCATCGGCATCGCAGCGGGCATCGATGGCGGCCACGCATACCTGGGAACCGAAGTGAGAGGCAATCTCATTCACCAGCTGAGGATTGCGGAGGGCGGCGGAGTTGAGGCTCACCTTGTCGGCACCGGCCTCCAGCAGGCGGGCCACATCGGCCAGCTCATGAATGCCACCACCCACGGTGAAGGGGATGGAGATGGCAGCGGCCACGCGGGAGACCATATCAGTGAAGGTCTTGCGGCCTTCGTGCGTGGCGGCGATATCGAGGAACACGAGTTCATCGGCACCCTGCTCGCTGTAGGCCTTGCCCAGCTCCACGGGGTCACCTGCATCGCGCAGGTTCACGAAGTTGATACCTTTGACGGTACGACCGTCCTTCACGTCCAGACAGGGGATGATGCGTTTGGCGAGCATAAAGGGAATGATTAGTGATTAATGATTAGTGATTAATTGTTGAAGATTGATGCGGCCTTCGTAGTAGGCTTTGCCGAAGACCACGGAGGGGATGCCGGCGGCATCGAGCGCGCGGATATCCTCTGTGCAGCTTACACCGCCGCTGGCAATAAGACGGCAGCCGGGGTGCTTAGCCATGATTTCGCTGTAAAGCTCCGTGTTCGGGCCACCCAGGGTGCCATCGCGGGAAATATCGGTGCAGAGCACGCGGGTGATGCCGTGGCTCATATAGAAGCTCACGAATTCATCCAGGCTCATGCCACCATCCTCGCGCCAGCCCTTAATCATCACGCGGCCATTCAGCGCATCAGCGCCCACAATGAAGCGGTCGGGGCCATATTTTTCTGCCCACTTCAGCAGACGCTGCGGGTCGGTGGCAGCCAGACTGCCCACCGTCACCATGGCAGCACCGTGGTCAAAGGCGGCCTGCAGGTCGCTTTCCTGCTTGATACCGCCGCCAAAATCCACAGTCATGCCCAGCGCCGTGATTTTCTTCAGCGTCTCCAGGTTCACGATATGGTCGGCCTTGGCGCCATCGAGATCCACCACATGCAGACGGCGCACGCCCATATCGTAAAAACGGCGGGCCACGTCCTCCGGATGTGGGTCATAGGTCTTCTGGGCAGCGTAGTCGCCTTTGGTCAGGCGCACACACTGTCCACCGATGATATCGATTGCAGGAATGAGCTCAATCATGGCAGAGATGGATAAAATTGTGAAGAATGCGCAGGCCCACATCACCGCTCTTTTCGGGATGGAACTGGGTGGTATAGAAATTGCCCCGACGCAGGGCAGAGGCATAGGTCACGCCACCGTAGGTGGTGCGAGCAATGGCCTCAGTGCAGTCGGGCACGTAGAAGCTGTGCACAAAATAGACGAAATCGCCCTCCTTCAGCCCGTCGAAGAGCGGGGTGCGGAGATTTTCGATGGTATTCCAGCCAATCTGGGGGATTTTCACGCGGCCCTCCTCGCAGGTGGCAGAGAAACGCACCACCGGACTATTAAATACGCCAAGGCACGGGGTATCGCCCTCTTCTGAATGAGCGCAGAGCAACTGCTGTCCGATACAGATGCCCAGCACAGGCTGTTTCAGGTTGCGAATCACCTCACCAAGTCCGCTTTCGCGCAGGTAGGCCATGGTATTGGCAGCCTCGCCCTGCCCCGGGAAGATAACGCGGTCGGCACTGGCCAGTTCGGCGGCATCATCCGTCACCACCGGCTCCACGCCAATACGGTGGAGCGCATTGATAACGGAGCGGATATTGCCCGCATTGTATCTGACAACGGCAACTTTCATAACTTAAAGTGTTCCCTTGCTGGAAGGCAGCACCAGGTGGCGCACATCGCGCTGCACCGCCACGCGGATGGCACGGGCCAGAGCCTTGAAGCTGCCCTCAATCTTGTGGTGCTCGTTATCACCCTCGGCCTTGATGCTGAGGTTCATGAGAGCGGCATCACTCAGGCTCTTGAAGAAGTGGTAGAACATCTCCGTGGGCATATCGCCGATGCGCTCACGCTTGTATTCAGCCTCCCACTGCAGCCAGGGGCGGCCGCCGAAATCCAGCGCCGCACTGCACAGGCAATCATCCATGGGCAGGCAGTAACCGTAGCGGGAAATACCCAGCTTGTTGCCGATAGCCTTGCGGAGGCATTCGCCCAGAGCCAGACCGGTGTCCTCGATGGTGTGGTGCTCGTCCACATACAAATCGCCCTTCACGCGGATGGTCACCCCCATGCCGCCATGGTGGGCAAGCTGGGCCAGCATGTGGTCGAAGAAGCCCAGGCCGGTACTCACCTCGCAATAGCCGGGGCGGTCGAGCTCCAGTTTCACATAGATATCCGTCTCGCGGGTAGTGCGCTGCACCTCGGCACTGCGCTCGCCAGCCACCAGAATCTCGGTAATCTTCTTCCAGTCCATGCCATCTGTGCCAATCTGCAAGGCCTTGCAGCCCAGGTTCTGAGCAAGCTGCACATCCGTGGCGCGGTCGCCAATGACATAGCAGTTCTCCAAATCATAGGAGCCATCCATGTAGGCGGTGAGCATGCCGGTTCCCGGCTTGCGGGTGGGGGCATTGTCATGCGGGAAATGGCGGTCGATGAGGATATCATCAAACTCCACTCCCTCGCCCTTCAGGGTATCGAGAATGAAGTTATGCACCGGCCAGAAAGTATCCTCGGGGAAGGAGGCGGTACCCAGTCCGTCCTGGTTGCTCACCATCACAAACTCGTAATCGGTAAGCTCGCGGATGGTGCTCAGCGCACGGAAAGTGCCGGGCACAAACACCAGCTTTTCGAAAGCATCAATCTGCTCGTCTGCCGGTTCCTGGATGATGGTGCCGTCGCGGTCGATGAAAAGAGCTTTTTTCTTCATATATCAGAACTTCTTGAGGGCTGCGAGGAGTTCGTCGTTCTCTGCCGGGGTGCCGATGGTGATGCGCAGGCAGTTCTCGCACATGGTGATGCGGTGACGGTTGCGCACGATGATACCCTGGTCCACAAGAGCATCGTAGATGCCGCAGGCATCATTCACCTTGACCAGGAAGAAGTTGGCATCACTGGGATACACCTTCTCGCAGATGGGCAAGGCAGCCACAGCCTCCATCATGCGGGCGCGCTCGGAAAGCGCTTCCTCTGCCCAGGCGCGGATTTCATCCATGTGGTCCAGGCGCTCCATGGCGGCACGCTGGGTGAGGATGTTCACATTGTAGGGGTACTTCACCTTGTTGAACAGGCCGATGATTTCCGGGTGAGCCAGCGCCATCCCCAGGCGGATACCGGCAGAAGCCCAGGCCTTGGAGAAGGTGTTGAGCACGATGAGGCGCGGATATTCCTCCAGCAGGGAGATGACCGAGGAGCCCTCCGGCGCGAAGTCGATATAGGCTTCATCCACCACCACAATGCCGGGGAAGATATCGAGCACTTTGCGGATTTCCTCCAGCGGCAGCAGATTGCCGGTGGGGTTGTTCGGGCTGCAGATGAAAACCACCTTGGTGCAGGGAGAATAGATGGAAAGCAGGAACTTCTCGGCATCGAAGCGGTAATCCTCCTCCAACGGAATAGCTCGGTACTGCACGTTGTTGATGTCAGCGCAAACCTCGTACATGCCGTAGGTGGGGGATATGGCGGCCACTTCATCCACCCCGGGGGTGCAGAAGGTGCGGAAAATGAGATCGATAGCCTCATCACTGCCGTTGCCCAGGAAAATGCGCTCCGGAGCCACGCCCTTGTAGGCGGAAATCTTCTGCTTCAGGTCCCACTGCAGCGGGTCGGGATAGCGGTTGTTCGGCGCGTTGTGCGGGCATTCATTGGCATCCAGGAACACATGGGCAGCCTTGCCGGCATACTCATCGCGAGCGGAGCTGTAGGGCTTGAGCTTCAGGATATTCGGGCGCACAAGACGGGCAATACCGGTACCCTGCTCCTCCTGCGGCATGGTGGCCACGGCCTGCATGCGCAGGGTCATGGCGCGGGCGTGGGCATCCAGCTGCTCAGCCTGGGCCATGAGCTCCACGGTGCTGCCAATGCTGCGGATACCCTCCGGGGTGAGAGTCTGCAGGGTGAGCTTGCGCTGGAAGCTGTCAATACACAGGCTGCTGTAGGCACGCACACAGCCCATGGTGGGCAGCGTGTGGTTGGTGCCGCTGGCGTAATCACCGGCGCTTTCGCAGCTGTAGTTACCCAGGAAGATGGAACCGGCGTTGATGGTTTCCTTGGCCACAGCGGCGGCATCCTGCATGGCAATGATGAGATGCTCCGGGGCGTAGGCGTTGGTAAAATCGATGGCATCCTGCTTATCAGCCAGCACGATGATGCGGCTGTTGGCAATGGACTTGGCGGCAATTTCCTTGCGGGGCAGCTCGGCCAGCTGCTTTTCCACCTCGGCGGCAACGGCTTCTGCCACTGCGGCATCCGTGGTCACCAGCATGGCCTGGCTATCCGGACCATGCTCGGCCTGGCTCAGCAAATCTGCCGCCACAAAAGCAGGTACACAAGAAGAATCTGCCAGCACCTCCACCTCACTGGGACCGGCGGGCATATCAATGGCCACTCCGGCCAGGGAGGCCAGCTGCTTGGCCGCGGTCACGTATGCATTGCCCGGGCCGAAAATCTTATCAACCTTCGGCACAGAGGGGGTGCCGTAGGTCATGGCGGCGACGGCCTGAGCCCCGCCTACCTTGAAAATACGCTTCACGCCGCAGAGGTCTGCGGCAAAGAGGATGGCGGGATTCACCTTGCCATCCCTGCCCGGAGGCGTGCAGAGCACAACTTCCTCGCACCCGGCTACAGCTGCCGGAATGGCCAGCATAAGCACAGTAGAGAACAGCGGAGCCTGACCACCAGGCACATAGAGCCCCACGCGCTGAATGGGCAGCGTGCGCTGCTCGCATTCCACGCCGGGGGCAGTCTGCAATTTCACCGGAGCCTGGGCGGCATACTGCAACTCATGGAAATCATATATGTTGCAATATGCCAGCTCGATGGCTTCCTTCAGCGCCTGCGGCACCAGGCTGCGGGCAGCCTCCACCTCAGCATCAGAAACAGCCAGGGACTCCAGCTCCACACCATCAAAGCGGTGACCATACTCATGCAATGCCTGGTCGCCATGCGTATGCACTGCATCCATGATGGGGCGCACCACATCAAAGAGTTGCGTTACATCAAAAGCCGGACGGCGCACCAGCTCCGTCCACTGTTCACGAGTCGGTTCCGTTATGATGGTCATGGGAATAAAGAAATTACAGAATCATTTTTTCGATAGGAAGCACCAGGATACCCTGAGCACCGGCTTCCTTAAGCTTACCGATGATATCCCAGAAGCAGGATTCATCCAACACGGTGTGGATGCTGCACCAGCCCTCCTGGGCCAGCGGCATGATGGTGGGGCTCTTCACCCCCGGCAGCACAGACACAATCTGGTCCACGCAATCCTTCGGGGCGTTCATGAGCACGTAGCGCTTGTCAGCAGCCGTCATCACAGCATCCATACGGAAAAGAAGCTTATCCAGAATCTCACGCTTCTCGGCGCAGAGGTTCTTGTTGGCAATAAGCACAGCCTCGCTTTCCAGCACCACTTCCACCTCGCGCAGGTTGTTGCTCACCAGCGTGGCACCACTGCTCACGATATCGAAGATGGCATCTGCCAGACCGATGCCGGTGGAAATTTCAACGGAGCCGGTGATAACATGAATATGAGCCTGAATCCCCTGCTCCTCCAGCCAGCGGCGAAGAATGACAGGATAGGAAGTGGCAATGCGGCGTCCCTGGAGCCACTGCGGACCTGTGTACTCATGCTCCTTGGGAATGGCTATGCTCAAGCGGCAACCGCCAAAGCCAAGCTTCTTCACAATATCAGCATCGCCCTGGCGCTCCAGGTACTCATTGAGCCCTACCACGCCGATATCAGCCACACCATCAGTCACAGTTTCGGGGATATCGTCATCGCGCAGGTAAAGTACCTCCATGGGGAACTTGCGGGCAGATACCAGAAGCGTTCTCTTTGAGGAACTTACTTTAATTCCGGCTTCTGCCAGAATCGACATGGTATCCTCATTCAAACGCCCTTTGGATTGAACAGCTATTCTCAGTTTCATATTACCGGATGGGGTGATTTTACATTTTTTCTATCACAGAACAAGGACGCGTCTATGCGTATAGATGCGTCCTTGTTACACTAGCACATATCAATGTGCCGGAAGGTTTAGGAAACCTTGGCAGCGGCTTCCTTCAGGTTCTTACCAACCTTGAACTTCACCACCGAGCGGGCGGGAATCGGAACGTTCTTGGCGGGGTCCTTGGGGTTGCGGCCAACCTTGGGCTTCACTTCCTTCACGATGAAAGTACCGAAGTTGCGCAGCACAACGCGATCACCCTTACCCAGAGCATCAGTAATCAGTTCGATTGTCTTCTGGATGATGTCAAGCACCTCGTTCTGCGTGAAACCGTTGTCCAGCTCAGCGCATACCTTGTTAACAAGCTCTCTCTTAGTAATCGTATTTGCCATAATAAAAATTGCTTTGTTGAAAAGCCGGGCACATTGTAGACCAAAAAAACTATTTTGTCTCGCCTAAAGTGATAAAAAATGCCAAATTCTGCGTCACCTTGGCGTTTTTTAAGTTTTTTTTCCCGTTTTTAGGTTGACGACCCCGCAAATTCCTCGCATTCTTATATCCGAACATGGCAAATCAGTACAGTATTCAGCTTTCCAGGGACGAAGCGACCGCCCTCCGCAATAAATTGGATGCCGACCCGAAATTCCGCGCCACCACGCGGGATTATGCAGATTATTGTTTCGAAAACGATACAGTTAATGTTGCTTTTTATCCTAAAAAAGCCCGGCTGCTCATCCAAGGTCGCGGAGCGGAGAACTTTGTCATTGATGTACTGCAACTCCAGCCGGAAGAAAAGGCACCTTCTCTTTCCACCACCTTACCAGCCCTGATAGACACCACCCCCCATTTCGGGGTGGATGAAAGCGGGAAAGGCGACTACTTCGGCCCCCTGGTCGTGGCAGGTGTGTACACCGATGAACGCTGTGCGGCGGAACTGGCGCGGCTGGGCTGCAAAGACAGCAAATCCATTCCCGATGACAAGAAGATACATACCATTGCAGAAAAAATCAAGAAAACAGCGGGTGTCGTGTACGAGGTTATCTGTATCGGCCCTCGTCGCTATAATGAACTCTATAATGAAATAGGCAATCTGAACCGCCTGCTCGCCTGGGGACACGCCCGGGTCATTGCTGCACTGCATGAAAAAGTGCCCACCTGCCCCCGTGCCCTCAGTGATCAGTTTGCCAATGAATGGGTGCTTAAGCGTGCACTCGGCCAACGCCGCATCCCCGTTCAGCTGGAACAACGAACCAAGGCGGAAAGCGATGTAGCCGTAGCCGCGGCATCCATCCTTGCGCGCGACCGCTTTGTCCAGTGGATGCAACAGGCCGCTGCCGCCAGCAACTGCCCCATGCCGCTGGGCTGTGCCCCTCACGTCACCCGCGCAGCCCAGCATTTTGTTCAGACTTACGGACGCGAACGCCTGCAGGATGTCGCCAAACTTCACTTCAAAGTCACCCAAAAACTGCAATAACACAAAAAAATCATCTTTTTTGCAAGAATTAGCTTGCAAGCCACCAAGTTTTCGTGTATATTTCCGCCGCACCCCATCCACACGGGGCTCATGCAAAACATGGGCAGGTGTCTGAGTGGTCGAAAGAGCACGATTGGAAATCGTGTGTACGTCAAAAGCGTACCGAGGGTTCGAATCCCTCCCTGTCCGTAAAATAAGCCGCAACTCAATGAGTTGCGGCTTTTACTTTTTCCACCACTCAACATTATTTTGCTTGCCAAGCGAGAACAAAGGGAGTAGAATAGCGCGCCCGCCGTAGGCGGCCGTTCCTTCGGCCTGAAAAACGCGGAGGGAACAATACAAGAAAACAATACATCTACACATTCTTCATATCATGAACGAACTCAAAGGTGCATGCATCATCGGTCAGTCCGGCGGTCCTACCGCTGTGATTAACGCCAGCGTTCTGGGCGCTATCCAGACCGCTCTTAACGCTCCTCAGATTACCCGCGTGCTGGGTGCTGCCAACGGTATCCGTGGCGTGCTCGACGGCAAGCTTTACGACATGGGCATGGAAGACCCGGTGGAGCTTGAGCTACTGAAGTTCACTCCTTCCTCCGCTCTGGGCACCTGCCGCTACAAGATGAAGAACCCGGACGTGGATCCGACCGACTACGAGAAGCTGCTCGAAACCTTCAAGAAGTTCGATGTGCGCTACTTCTTCTACAACGGTGGCAACGACTCCATGGACACCTGCAACAAAATTTCCAAGTTCATGGAAAAGAGTGGTTACGAGTGCCGCGTGATGGGCATTCCCAAGACCATCGACAACGACCTTTTCGGCACCGACCACTGCCCCGGCTTTGCCTCTGCTGCTAAGTACATCGCCACTTCCGTGATGGAAGTGAAGCACGATGCCTGCTGCTACGACACCGGCATGGTGACCATCATCGAGGTGATGGGCCGTCACGCTGGCTGGCTTACCGCAGCTTCCGCCCTGGCCACCTACGCCGGTGCAGGTCCCGACCTCATCTACCTGCCCGAGGTTGACTTCGACATGGAAAGCTTCCTGTGCGATGTGGAGAAGATTTACAATGCCACCGGCAAGTGCCTTGTGGTTGTTTCCGAAGGTATCCACGACAAGGACGGCAACTTCATCTCCGAAGCCAAGACCAACAGCAACGACGGCTTCGGCCATGCCCAGCTTGGCGGCCTTGCCAACAAGCTTGCAGAAATCGTCCGTGCCCGCGTGACCAGCGCCAAGGTTCGTGCTATCGAGCCCTCTCTGCTGCAGCGCTGCGCTACGCACCTGGGTTCTGCAACCGACGCTCACGAGGCATACCTTGCCGGTAAGACCGCTGTGGAAGCCGCTGTTGCTGGCGACACCGACAAGATGCCCGCTTTCGAGCGCACCACCGACGAGGAAGGCAACTACAAGTGCGAGATGAAGCTCCTGCCCCTGGCCAGCGTAGCTAACTTCGAGCGCAAGGTTCCCCGCGAATGGATCAACGCCGCCGGCAACAACGTAGAGATGGCTTTCATCGACTACGCTCTGCCCCTCATTCAGGGTGCTACCGGCATGAAGACAGCAGAATCCCTGCCCCGCTTCGCACGCCTTCGCAAGATTCTTGCCCAGCCCTGCTGCTAATCAGCTGAGCTGAGAATCCTTCCCTTAAAGGAGCTGCTGTTTATTACAGCAGCTCCTTTTTTGTCCACAGGCTTATCCGGTTGCAGCCGTTTTTCTTGTCACGCCCCTCAAAAATGATGCCAACCCGGCATTCTATACAGCGTATCATACCGTTTTTACACTTTCAATTCTTTGTTTTCTTGAAATAATATCGAACATTTAGTAAATTAGATTGTCAGAGGGTGTGTGATGTGGCAGTATATGCGCATCCGGAACTAACCCCCCGGCAACTACAATATGACCCAACGTAATATTACCCGCTACACCTACGAGACGACATCCTTTCAGGGATGGCGCCTGAGCATCTGCCGCAAGTGGAATCAATTCACTAAATACTTCTCTGACCGCCAATACGGCAGCGAGGAGGCCGCATTCCAGGCTGCGATAGAAATGAGAGACAGAATTTTCGATGAACTGAAGCGAACGCCGGAGGATCCCCGGGGCGTCTTTGAGCGCTTCAAGAACGGAATGGAAGAGGAGGCCGCTTTACAACCTGTTCCTGCCAGCAAATAAGGTTTAACAGAAATCCCCGCCCGAACCGGCGGGGATTTTTCTTATTCAACGGTTCTTCTTTTTGCGGTTTCTGGCCGCGTCCGGGAACTCAGACTCATCCCATGCATGAGTCTTCTTCATTTCCTCGTTCGTCAGTAACAGATTCTGACACAAGGGTGCAGAAAGGCATTTCAGGTAATCATCCTGCGCAGCATCCAGATGATACCATTTATCTTTTCCCAGTCGGACCATATTCCAAATCTGGTATTCATCTTCCGTTCGACCATGAACCATGCGGCAGGGAATATCCATCAGACTGCACACCACATACATAGTCTGTGCATATCCTAACGAACCACTGCTTTTTGTTTTGATAGCCCCGTCCATAGACGATAAATCCTTTAGATCGCAATCAAAATATTCGACTAGAGCCATGTGAACGTCCCGTACTTTCTGGCGGTCCTGTTTCCAGACGGTTCCATATAACGCAACCCACTGGTGGCACTGTTCAAGTGCCTTCCTTTCCTCGTGTGAAAGTTTTACCAGCAGCTCTTTATTTTTAACCGCAGCCAGCAGACGGCGGTGCGTCCAGAACTTGAAGGGCTCGATGATAATCGTACTGTCTCTATCATCGTAAGACACACAGTATTCTTCTGCAAAGCTTGAGAGAGCAGATTCTGCCACCATCTGCCGCATACGCCAGGCTGGCGTTTTCTTAGCACATTTTATCTTGAGCTTTGAGTCGTCCAGAGCATCCAGTCTGGCTTCCAGTTCCTTATTGATATCTTCCGCTGTGGCACACGGTTGTTTCGCGTCCTTCTTTTTTTCAAGGTCCTGAATTTTCGGAAGAGTCTCTACCGATTTAAGCTTTGCCGACTTCAACTGGCGGGAGAGTCGCCCCACCGGGTCAGATTGAAGAGCTTTCAGCACCTCGACCTGAGATTTGCTTTCTTCCTCACCCTTGGCATATACTGCTTCCGTTTTCTGCCAGCCGCGGCGCAGCTCATTCCGCAAATAGAATCGGAGCTTTGCACGTTTGGGCGATTTCGGGTAACCCTCCTCATGATTCCACTTATGGTCGGAAGCCATTTCCGCATCCGTGAGCATGCAATAGTCATACATGCGGCAATGGCTATCGCGGGAGGGGTCATCACAACAGGTATCCAGATGATACCATTCCTTACCCATCTTCAGCAGATTCCAGCTATGCTCTTTTTTCATACGCCCCTGCACCACGCGGCAATCAATACGCAACATACTCAGCAAGAGCTGCGTTGCAGAAGCGTAAGCGGCGCTTGAACCTTCCCCGTCCAGGAGAACATCCATGGCATCGTGGCGGCTATCTGACCTGATGGCGCAGTCAATAATCGCATCGTGCACCTTTTTCACCTTCAACCCAAAAGGCATTTTAGTCGGGATGTTCTCACAAATCCAGTCAACACAAAGCTGCAATGTCTGCTTCTCCCTTTCCGTCAATTTGTTTACATAGGCAGGGGTCTCGAAAGCCGCGAGTATGCGGGCCGCCGAATGATAAGAAATCTCCAGGAAAAGCTCCTTTTCAGCCTCCACCACAGTGGCAGTACCGAAAATGCTGGTATTTATAAAGCGAAGCCACTGTTGAACTTCTTTCAACCCCGGACCATCCAGCATAATCTTCCGCCTGGGTTCCAGGGAGGAAGCCATCCTCTGCACTATTCTGAACAGAGTTTCCTCAGAATTCACCCTGGTGCCATCAGCCTTCCGTGAGAAGTTACCTGCATAGGTATCCAATGAACCACAATACTCCCGATCCTTATCATTCAGCGGTTTCCACTCATCGATAGGAATCACGGGACCGCAGCTGCTACCATTAGAAATTCCCACTATAATACGAGCTTTCTCGTGGCATTTAATTTCTTCGGCAAGGCCCGTTCCCAGGCACACCGTCGCTACGGATAGAAAAGAAAGAAAGTGTTGTAACTTCATTATTTCTCTTATTTTCCATTAATTCCCTGCATATCCAGCTTCAACACGGTATGCAATTCATCCCCGGCTGTACTCATGCACCCCTCCAAACGCTCAACCAGCCAGGAGGCATTATGCAACTCTGCAGGTGCTGGCTCCATGTTTCCAGAGGATTCCAACACACGCACAAGCCCCGGCACATTCAGCGAGAAGAACGCACCACCGGGCACCGCTACCGACGCAGCTGGAGCAGCCAGCCCCATGGAAGATTGTCCGCATGACATCAGCACCGTACCACCCTCTTTCTGAACGACAGGCTTTTCCCCGGCAACACACCACGCACTTCCCTTCTGCAGCAGGGAGCAAACGTGTTCAGCCTTGGCTGCATCTGCGAACTCGCCACGCAAGGCAAAGCTGACCGCAGCGCTACCACTTGAATCAGAAGACTGAACAAGCATCGCTCCATTTCCGGTAAGGGCACAGCTCCATAACTGCCAACTTTCAGCAAGAGGCTCCACGATGTCCCGTTTCTTCAACAGATAGGATAATGAGTCATGCTCAGCATGCGTATGTTCAGGTTTCAGCGTTGCCTTATACCCGTTCTGCACAGCATCAATATGAGTCAATATGGCCGGTACATCCAGCACGGGTGAACCACTGACCGGCGTTAATTCTATGTAACACACTGTATCCGGATGCTGGGCCAGGTGGGAATAATGCAAGGACGAAGGAGCAAATCGGTAAGGGCCAACCTGGTTCACCATGTGTAGATAAAGCGAGCCGTCTTCCCACATTGTCAAGCGCTCTGGCCCATTGGGAGAAGGTATAACCTGAGAAGCAACTTCCAACAACGCCTTGACAGATTTTGCAGCCTCAGCACAGGCCGCGCTCTCCTTGGAAAGCCTCGAAAACACCCGTTCCATAAAAGAAGCTACGTACTGATAGTCGAAAAGATTCAGTTCCTCCCGCAGCTGCACCACCGCAGGGCTGCTATACCCCGCCAGCCAGGTGCGGCGCGAAAGGCAGGAATCAAACGCGGTCATAAGGGGAGAATTCAGTATGGAATCAGCTTTTTTAACAGGTATTTTCACCTCATCCAGGTTACTGCAGATAACCAGAACCAATTTGTTACCCACCGTCCGTGCCAGCACATACAGCCTTGCCTTCTCCAGATTCTGGCGGATTCTGGTCTCGTGCTCCGGAGCCAGTTCTGCTTCCGATAAATCCAGCCCATGACCATGCACACAAAAGCCTCTCCAGCCACTACGCACCGTCATCTCAATGGGCGCATCGGTCCCCATTGGCAACATCAGCGGCAGCATGGAAAGCTGCTGCAGTAATGCTTCATTTCCAGGTTTTGCACTCAGTGTCACATAAATGGGCGCCAAGTGAAAATCCTGAGTAGCCTGCACCAATTTTTCCCCGGATGCAGCATATTCTTCACGCAATACCGCCACAATGGCGCGAGCCGCAGAATCATTTGCTTCACCAACCCAGTTGTCCACCACATCATTCTGAGACGCAGAGAGGACCTGGAACAAAGGCTGCAGGCGCTGCAAATCCTGCACTGTCCGCTTCGTTACACCCAGAGCCATGCTATCCAGAGCATCCACCATATCCTTCCAGGGAAGCATGGAATCCTCCGATTGCAATAAAGACGCCCAACTTCCCAGCTGGTTCAGCACCAGAAACGAATCCGTATCAGCGGGTAGAGCCGCCAGCGCCGGGAACGCAGCAGCACGCTCAGCCACAGATGCCGGGGTGGAACACGCTACAACCTGTTCCAACAGTACAGGGAGCGATACCGCGGGAGCCTGAGCAAACACCGGAGCGGCAGAAAAAGCCAACGCAAGAGAAGCAAGTGAAGCTCTGTTCATCATGCGTACATTCTAGCCTCTGAACCTGCGCATGTAAAGAAAATAGAACGCTGCACTTCCTTATTTCCCGGACAACTGCAACGCTCGAACCACCGCGGGGTTTCCTCGGGCTTCAGCCATTTCTGCAGGAGTCTGGTCAAGGTTGTCCCTCTGCAGCGGATTCGCACCTGCGGCAAGCAGCATGGGTACCAAATCGGGCAGGTTGTAAACAGCGCAGGAGTGAAGCGGAGTCCAGCCATCCTTATCCGCCAGATTCACATCTGCACCGGCAGACAGCAGCGCTGCCACGTTTTCCGGGCTCGCTGAATATTCTGTGCGACAGGCAATGACGGCCGCATGCAGAGCCGTCACCCCTTCATACGAATCCGGCACATCTATGGTAGCCGATGCACCGGCGTCCAGCAGAAGCTGCAAAGATTCCGACTTCCCAGCCCAGGCAGCCATGGACAAAGGCGTACGGTTCTCCGCAACAGCCTGGTTAACGTCCAGACCATCGCTGATCAACTGCTTCAACCAATATAAGAACGGATTGCAGATAGCATGGCGCACATCCTCGGGGATATCGGCACAATATCGCGCACCGGCAGCATAAAGCATCTGCGACACCTCCTCGCTCAAGCCGTATAGATGAGCCAGCACGCTCCCCTGCTCATTCCGTGCGTTGACATCTGCCCCAGCCTGCAATAGCAGCTGAATCATGGCTGCATCATACCCTACGGCATGCATGATAGGCGTGCGTCCCATGGCATCGGCATGGTTCACATCCAGCCCCATGGCAAGCAACTCGGCAGCCAGTTCCACACTACCCCAGAGGGCAGCATGATGCAGCGGAGAGCACCCGTCATCATCTGTTTCGCAAACATCGGCTCCGGCGGCAATCAGAAGCCGCAAACTCTCCACATTGTTATGACGAGCCAACAGGCTCACGGTGGTGCGCCCGCACCGGCTTCTGGCGCAGGCATCGGCACCGGCTTCAAGGAGAAGGCGGGTACGTTCAGCATCCGCATCGTAGAAGCAATGCTGCAGCAAAGGTGTATCAGCGCGTTTGTTACGGGCATTCACCTGAGCTCCCGCGGCCAGAGCACATTTCCACACCTCCGGCACGCAGCTTCGGAACAGAAGGCGGGTAGCAGCCTGCACGCGTTGCGCCTCCGGCATGTGATTGAGCACCATGCAGGCAATCGAGGCGTTGCTCACCCAGTCAATTACCTGAAGCTGCCCCTTGTTGCGAGCTGTGGCATCAGCCCCGGCAGCCAGCAACAGAGCCACCGTATCAACGCAATCATTCCGAACGGCGAGCATCAGCGGGGTGCGGCCACGGCCATCGCGCGAATCCACGGGCACCCCCTGCTCAAGCAACTCACGCACTCGCTGAGTATCACCGCAACAGGCAGCATATAGCAACTGGGATTCCGGAATCATGGTAAGGCCAGTATACGCTGCCATCTGCATTCAGGCAAGGGAAATTATGCATGGCGAGAAAACGCAGAAACCGGCTCCCCTCGGGGAACCGGTTTCAGGAAACGGTATATGGTACAGCGGGAATTACTTCTCGCAGTAGGTGCGCACAGCGGCGGCGATGCGGGCAGAAACAGCCTCAGGCTCACCTTCCTCGGTCACGTCAATCTGCACCACCTTACCCTGGGCGCGGTAGTGTTCCACCACGGGCACGGTCAGGGTCTCGTAGTCCTTACGACGCTTGGCGAAAGCCTCGGGGTTGTCGTCGGAGCGCACAATCATGGCGCCACCGCACTTCGGGCAGATTTCCTCACCATTGCGGGTGGTTTCACCACAGGCGGGGCAAGCCTTGCGCTTCAGCATGCGAGCCTCGATGAGCTCGGCAGATACGTTGAGGTACACCACAATATCCACACCCAGGCCCATGGCGCTGAGGTTGGCGTCCAGAGTCTCAGCCTGAGAAACGGTGCGAGGATAGCCATCGAGCAGGCAACCGCAATCCTTGTTCTCACCAAGCCACTTGGCCACGATACCGTTCACCACTTCATCGGGTACGAACATGGCGGCATCCATGTACTTCTTAGCCTCCAGGCCCAGTTCGGAACCAGCGGCAATCTCAGCACGCAGCAGAGCACCGGTGCTCAGGGGCTTGAGATCATAGGTCTCGGACAGGAAAGAGGACTGAGTACCCTTGCCGGAAGCAGGGGCGCCTACAAGTACGAATCGCTTGAGCGTTTTCATAAGTCTTAATGTACAGATTTTTGAGCAGCGAGAGCTGCAAGACGTGGTTATTATGCCTGTTTCATCAGGAAAAGCAAGCCAAAATACAAAATGGCCAGCTCCACTCGTGTCAGAACCTTCCAGAACACACACATCAGCAGCCCGCATACATTCTTTTCTCCAACTAACATTGAATAACTTACAAAGGAGTTGAACACGGAATGACTACGACAAATGAAACAGGGGGGCAAATGCCCCCCTGCACGTCCAAGGTTAGTGACTTATCACGTGATTCAGCCCTGAATATCGAGAGCTTCCTCTGCCAGGAGCTTACAGCCTCGCAGGTCGAGCTTTCCGGTGGGGAGCACGGGTATGGCTTCCACCGGCACCAGGTACTTGGGAGCCCAAAGTGTGGGTATGCCCTTATCTGCCAGCATGGTGCGGATATCCTGGAGGATTTCGTTCGCCTGAATGCTCTCCTGGTGCTGGGGCATAGCGGAAAGCAGCACCAGAGCCTCGCCTTTCTGCTTGTCAGTCACACCAGCAATGGCAATCTGAACGCCGTCCTCTGCGCTGAGGCCGAAGCTTTCGGAAATGGCAAGTTCCACGCCTTCGTGCGGCACCATCTCACCACCAATCTTGGAGAAGCGGGAAAGTCGGCCTCCCAGGGTCAGGAAGCCGTTAAAATCCATCTGGCCGATATCGCCGGTCTTGAACCAGCCATCGCGGATAATTTCCTTGTTCAACTCAGGACGTCCGATGTAACCATTGAAAACATTGGCTCCCTTGAACCAAATCATACCGCGCTCAGTAAGCGGGAGTTCCCTGGAATCATCATCCACATCCGTAATACGGATAGCAATACCGGGCAGCATAGCGCCCACGCTGGGACGCACCGTTCCAGGCACAAAGAATCTGGAGTTCTTCACAGGCTCCGGCTCAGGCATGTTGGCTGCAATAACCGGAGATGTTTCGGTAAGGCCGTAGCCCTCCATCGGATACACACCGCACTTCTCGATAAATTCCTTTTCCAGATCGGGCTGGAGTTTTTCGGCCCCCATCACAAAATAGCGCACGCTTTCGAAAGTATCATGCTCAGCCCGGCGAAGCATGGCACGGGCAAAGGTGGGAGTGGTGCACACAAGGGTGAGCTTGTATCTCTTGACTAATTCGTTAAGTGTACGGGCATCGGTCGGGTTCGGGTAGGAACATACCATGCAGCCAGTCATCATGGCCAGCATCATGTTCACCGTCATGCCGAAGCTGTGGAAAATAGGCAGACAGGCCAGGAAGCGACAGTCGGTCATGTCCAGGCGGCAGGCACACTGGCAGACATTAGCCATGAGCATGCGGTGGGTTATAACCACACCCTTGGGTTCTCCACTGGAGCCGGAAGTGAAGAGCACCACCGCCTCATCATCACCCTTGCGGGAATCTGTATCATACATCCTGCAAATGAGGGAAGCCGGAAGCACTTTAGCTTTCAGGACATTGGCGATGAGGGTCGATTTAGGCGTCTTGGTCAGCAGGTCTTCCACCAGAATAAGCTGCTCCTCCGGCGGCCATGGAAACTGCGGCAACTTCTGCATGAACTTGCGGGCGGTGATAAATGTCTTGAGGCCGGACTGGCGCACTGTACTCTCGAACGCAGCGGCAGATGATGCATAGTTAATCATCACCGGAGTCACACCGGCCAGCATGCAGCTCAGGGTGGCAATCACACCACCTGCACCAGGGGGCAGAATCACGCCGATGCGCTTTTCACCGCGCTGGCGCAGCATTTTCGCCACAGCCATACTCACCCCCAATGCCTTGAAGTGGGGTAAAGCAGCGTGGGTCATACCATCCACTATTTCTGTTCTGGGATATTTCTTCAGGGCGTGCACCAGGTTGGTGGTAACAGAAGTATTCAAGAGAGGCTGAGCGGCAAGCATCTCTGCACCTTTTTCCAGCCAGGCAGCCATAAGTCGCTCACCCGTCTGCGGACCTGCCGCCAACTTGGGAAGAATACAGAATTCCTCGTGGGTGTCGACGTCAGCGCAGTCGCGGTAAAGAGTCTGCACCGTGTTGCCATAATGCCCCAGGAACAAGGGAACAGGGGAAATATGCAGACTGCCCACATGGCGCAAGAAGGGAGAGGGTACATCGCTGTATGTGCCGCGCCATTTGGCTACCTGCCCCGGCATGAATACCACACTCGTTCCGCATTTCAGGCGGGCGCGAATCAGGTCTCGCACAACCAGAGAGGTGGTGCGGCGGAAATCGAAGTACTCAATTTCAGCATCGTGGGATTCGAGATACTTACTGACTTCCGCAGAAGGTGGGAATGAGGGGTCTACCAGGTAACACACCTTCCCTTCCAGCAACTGGTGCAGTGACTTCACCGCATTCCTGCTGATGCGGTTGGGCATGTAAAACCCGGGCTTAACTATATTCTCTGTTCCGTGTATGATAAGATTAGCCATTGGTAAAATTACTTCTTAAGTTCTTCGATAGCGGGCGAAAATCCGGCATCTGCGGCCTGCTGCAACCAACGGCCTGCTTCTGCCTCATTCCGGGGTACTCCAAGCCCCTCTCGAAGGCACATTCCGTAAGCGAATTGAGCCTCCGGCAGTCCCTGCTCTGCGGCAATACGGCACCAGCGAATGAACTCATCGCGGTTGATAGACATGCCCTCCCCCAGGGCATATTGACGAGCCAGATTAAACTGGGCTACCGGGTCTCCGGCCTCGGCCTTGGGCAACAAAGTCTCAGCTTCACTATTCAGGGCGGGCAAAGGCGCAGGTTCGGGTTCCGGAGCCGGGGCAGGTTCAGGTGCAGGTTCTGGCTGCACTACAGTTGCCGGTTCCGGTTCGGGCTGCGGCACAGGCTCCGGCGCGGGCGCAGACTGTGGTGCAGCGGCGGGCGCAGCTACAGCCGCAGGAAGCTCCTGCTTCGGCATGTATTTTTCATACAGTCCCAGTGCCAGCTGGCGGGCTGGCTGGTACCAGTATACCGTGGCAGCAGCACCTGCCAGGAGCAGCAAAAACAGGAAAAGAAACGTTTTCTTCATATGCAAGCCCCCCTACTCTAGCCCTTGTATCGCGCTTTGTCAATGACATTCACACGCTTCTTGCTTGAATTCCGGCGCTCTGTATGGTAAAATATCCGAAATCCATGAGTAAAGACATCAGCCCCGTATACCTGCAGGAAAACCCGAGCCTTATTCAGAAAATGTTCGGGGATTACTATCTGGAATACGCATCGTATGTAATTCTGGAACGTGCTGTTCCGCATATCATTGATGGGCTCAAGCCCGTGCAGCGCCGCATTCTTCATTCCATGGAACGCATGGACGACGGTCGCTATAACAAAGTGGCCAACATCGTGGGCGACACCATGAAGTACCATCCGCACGGCGATGCCTCCATCGGCAGCGCGCTGGTCACCCTCGGCCAAAAGGGGCTGCTCATCGATCCCCAGGGTAACTGGGGCAATATCCTCACCGGCGACTCCGCCGCTGCCCCCCGATATATCGAAGCCCGTCTCTCCCAGTTCGCCAAGGAAGTGGTCTACAGCCCGAAGGTGACAGAGTGGAAGCTCAGCTACGACGGCCGCAACAAGGAACCTGTGGCTCTTCCTGTCAAGTTCCCCCTGCTGCTGGCACAGGGCGCTCTGGGTATTGCCGTGGGTATGAACTGCCTCATCCTGCCGCACAACTTCAATGAGCTCATCGAAGCCGCTATTCATTACCTGCGCGGTGAGGAATTTGAACTCTACCCGGATTTTTCCACCGGTGGTCTGCTGGATGTAAGCGGCTACAACGATGGTACCGGCAACAGCCGCCTGCGGTGCCGCGCTATGCTCGACACCAGTACCAAGAAGCTC
This sequence comes from Akkermansiaceae bacterium UBA3385, assembly GCA_002358905.1. Classification (GTDB taxonomy): domain Bacteria; phylum Verrucomicrobiota; class Verrucomicrobiia; order Verrucomicrobiales; family Akkermansiaceae; genus Akkermansia. The sequence continues at coordinate 44,931 of DEPT01000023.1, read as the reverse complement.
ATCCGCATCACGGAAATCCCTTACGGCACCACCACAGAATCCGTTATTCAGAGCATCGAGAATGCCATGGAAAAGGGCAAGCTGAAGGTGGCCAGGATTGAGGACAACACGGCTGCCACGGCAGATATTCTCGTCCATCTGCACGCCGGGCAGGATGTGGAAAAAACATGTAATGCACTTTATGCCTTCACCGAATGCCAGGTAAGCATCTCCCCCAAGGCGGTGGTTATTGTCGATAAGAAGCCCGTATTCATGGGCGTGAGTGAAATTCTTAAGATTAACGTCGACAACACCAAGGAAACCTTGCGCCGGGAACTGGAAGTTCAGCTGGCTGAGTTGCAGGAAAGCTGGATGCAGGCAAGTCTGGAGAAAATCTTCATCGAGAACCGCATCTACAAGGTGCTGGAAGAAAGCGAAAGCTGGGAGCAGTCCCTCGCCGAAATCGAGGAACGCCTGCAGCCCTTTGTGAAGGACTTCATCCGCCCCATCACGCGAGATGACATCATCCGCCTCACAGAAATCCGCATCAAGAAGATTGCCAAGTACGAAATCCACGAGGCAGAGGAACACATCCGCGGGCTCGAGGGTGAAATCGACCAGTGCCGCAAGAATCTGGCTCAGCTCACCAAGTACACCATCCGCTGGTTTGAGAAGCTGCAGAAGAAGTACGGCGCCAACTGGCCCCGCCGCACCGAGCTCACCACCTTCGACACCGTCACCCGCGCTGTGGCCGCCGTGGAGAACGAAACGCTCTATATCGACGAAGAAGGCTTTGCCGGCTACGGCATCAAGAAGGGTGGCGAAGCCATCGACAAGTGCTCCACCATGAGCGATATCCTGGTCATCGACAACCAGGGCGTTCTCACTGTGCGCCGCGTGCAGGAGAAGTTCTATGTAGGTAAGAAGCTGCTTCACATCAGCGTGCTGCGTCCCACGGATGACTGGGTATTCAATATGATTTACCGCGATGGCAAGGAGGGTATCACCTATGCCAAACGCTTCAAACTGGGTGGGTTCACCCGCGACAAGGAATACAACCTTACCCAGGGGACCAAAGGCAGCCGCGTCTTCTTCTTCACGGTACACAAAACAGAAGAAGAAAGCAGTGCCATGCAGGTGAACGTGTACCTCAAGAACCAGCTGCGCCGCCTGCGCCGCCCGATTCCTTTCGATTTCGGAAAACTCAGGGTAAAAGGTCGCGGTGTGCTCGGTAACATTGTCACGAAAAACCAGGTTGAACGCATCTCCCGCATCATGCCCACTGCTGCAGGCGAAGGCGGCGAGGCAGCGGGCGAAACATCAGCGACAGAAACACCGGTAGGCACCCTCAGCGCCTTGCTCAATGGCTCTACCGAGGCTCCGGCCATATCTGATGTCCCTGCACCTCAGTCTGAAACAGAAACACCGCCGCCCGCTGTAGATGAGCAGCAATCTCTGGATGATTCTATCCACGAGCAGATGGGCTTCGAGTTCTGAACGCTCCCGTTCTCAACAAAACAGCGGGCATTGGGAAAACTCCCAATGCCCGCTTTATTCACACAAAAATCAACACCTGGCCTTATGCGCCGCCGGCGTTGGCCATATTCTGAAGTTCCTTGGGAAGGAAGTTCTTGAAACGAGCCTTATCAATGGCCTTCATGTAGGCCTCTTCCGCAGAGACGAGCCCCTGCTGCAGCTTCTGCCAGATGGCATCGTCCATAAACTGCATACCCAGCCCTTTACCGCCGGTAATAACGTCAGCCAGTTTCTGAGTGGCACCTTCGCGAATAATGGCACTCACAGCCGGTGTGGCAAAGAGGATTTCATTCACTGCCACACGGCCGGGCTTATCGCAGCGCTTCATGAGCAGCTGCGCCACCACACCGCGAAGCGAGCCGGCCAGCATAGTGCGGGCCTGGGACTGCTGCTCTGCCGGGAACACGTCGATGATACGGTCTACCGTCTTGCGGGCGTTGTTGGTGTGCAGCGTACCGAATACGAGCAGACCGGTTTCAGCAGCCGTGAGAGCAAGGGAAATAGTCTCCAGGTCGCGCATTTCGCCCACCAGCACAATGTCGGCATCCTCGCGCAGAGAAGCACGCAAACCATCGGCGAAGGTCGGGCAATTATTCGGCACTTCACGCTGGGTAATGATACTCTTCTTGCTGGGATGCACGAATTCGATAGGTTCCTCCACCGTGATGATGTGGCGGGCAAAGTTCGTGTTGATATAGTCAATAAGAGCAGCCAGTGTCGTGGACTTACCGGAACCGGTGGGGCCGGTCACCAGTACAAGACCGGAGCGCATCTCGCCGAATCGCTTAATCTGCTCCGGCACATTCAGCTGCTCAAGGGTGAGAATCTTGGTGGGAATGAGACGGAACACACAGCAATAGCCGCGCTGTTGCTTCATGAAATTGCAACGGAAACGGGATTTCTCGTCCATTTCATAGGCAAAGTCGGCATCACCGATTTCGCAGAACTCCTTCCAGAGCTTAGGCGGGCAGATGGGCTCCATGAGCTCTACCATCTCCTCGTGAGTGAGAGGCTCCTCACGAATAGCCGTCACATCGCCATGCACGCGAACCTTCGGCGGCTCACCTTCGGAAAGGTGAAGGTCAGAACCACCCTGGTCCACCAGAGCCTGGAAAAACACGTCAATTTTATTCTTCATTTCAACAAACGGGATAAAGGTTCAACTAAGCTCAGGCCTGTGCGGGGGCTGCGGGTTCGGGGTGTTCGTTCAGGAACTTCTCCATCATCACGCGGTCAGTAGCGCGGCTCAGGCATTCCTCGCCGGCAATGATGCCATCGAGATACAACTGCTGCAGGGAATCATCCATCAGGCGCATACCCTGGTTCTTACCGGTCTGAATAAAGCCCGGAATCATGAAGGTCTTACCTTCACGGATGGAGTTGGCCACAGCAGCATTGTTCACCAGGAGTTCCAGAGCCATCACACGGCCCTTGCCATCCTTTCGAGGAACGAGCTGCTGGGAGAAGATGCCACGAAGGGATTCGGATACCATCACGCGAATGTGGTCCTGCTCCTCCACGGGGAATGCATCCAGAATACGGTCAATCGTACGGGCCGCGGAGCCGGTATGCAGTGTACCCAGCACAAGGTGACCCGTTTCTGCAGCGGAAAGAGCCAGAGAAATGGTCTCCAGGTTACGCATTTCACCCACCATGATGACATCCGGGTCTTCACGCAGAGCTGCACGCAGAGCACGGCCGAAGGATTCGGTATGAGTGTGTACCTCACGCTGGTTCACATGGCAGCCCTTGCATTCGAACACCGTTTCGATGGGATCTTCCATGGTGATGATGTGATCGTGGCGGTCGCTGTTGATGAAATCAATGATAGATGCCAGCGTGGTGGATTTACCGGAACCCACAGCACCGGTCACCAGAATGATACCGTTAGTGAAGCGGGTGAGCGGCTCCACGAATTCGGTCGGAAGGTTGATTTCCTTCATGGAGAACACGCGGCTGTTGATGATACGGTAGCAGATATCATAGCCCAGGCGCTGGGAAATGACGGAGGTACGGTAACGCCCCAGGTCATTCTGGTACGCAAAGTCCACGTCCCCGATTTCCTTCAGGCGGGTCCATTCCTTTTCACCCAGGAAGCTGTTGACCAGGGCCAGGGTGTCATCCTTGGTAAGCACGGGAGCGCCCTCCCACATGGGCTGCAGGGTACCGAATCGGCGCCAGGAAGGAGGATTGCAGGAAGGCAGGTGAATATCCGAGCACTTGGCATCAACACCCTGCTTGAGGAAATCGTCCACATGCAGAGAAAGAAGAATCAGCAGAGGTCCCTCAGCCTGGGCATAGATGTATGCATGGTACTTGCCGCAAGGTCCTTCAGTAATAAAATCCACTACGCCCTTTTCTGCAAGTTCAGCACGCTGTTCTGCCGTGGTGCAGCTTTCCACCAGCTTGTTTGTATCCTCTGCCGTCAACACGCCCGCAGTTTCGGCCACAGGGGTGTAAGCACCGGCCTGCATCCAGTACGGCTGAAGCCCCGGCCCAAGGTACATGGTGGGGCTGTAGATGGTCTTACCCAGCTTCAGGTACTCACCAACGTTATCATAGATATAAGTAGAATCGCTCATGTCGGTTGCCGTTCAGTCTACCACTTTCCGCTCGCCATGGCGAGCAAAAAACATGGACTTATGCCTGTTATACAAAAAAGATGAACGCAAAAATACGCATTGCGTTCCGTTAGAACCGGGCATTAACGTTGACACCGCACATAAAAACGGCTAAACTACGCGCATGCTGACGGGCATACAGGATAATCTTCTGCTGGGCGGGGGGCTCTCCCTGCTGGCAGGTCTGAGCACCGGCATCGGTGCAGCGCTGGCGCTTTTCGTAAAGCGCACCGACACACGTATGCTCACCTTTGCGCTGGGTGCCAGCGCGGGTGTAATGGTGTATATCTCTTTCATGGAGCTTATGCCCGCAGCCGCAGAAATGCTTGCAGAAAATGCCAAACTGATTACAACGGTGGCATTCTTCGGAGGCATGGCCCTGGCCTGTATCATCGACCGCCTGATTCCGGAAGACGAAAACCCGCACGAAGTGCCGACTCCGGGAAGTCTGGAAGGCGTGAAGCCCACGGGAGAATTCTCTGGCAATGCCAAGTTGCGTCGCTCCGCCCTGCTCTTCACCCTGGCCATTGCCATTCACAACTTTCCGGAAGGTATAGCCACAGTGGCCTCTGCTTTTGACAACACAGGTATTGCCACCTCTGTAGCCCTGGCCGTGGCCATCCACAACGTGCCGGAAGGCATTGCCGTGGCACTTCCCCTGCTCTACGGCACCGGCAGCCGTCGCAAGGCATTCAACTGGGCATTGCTTTCAGGTCTGGCCGAACCACTGGGAGCCCTCGTGGGTATGCTCATTCTGCTGCCTTTCCTGAGCCCCACCCTGCTGGCCGTGCTCTTTGCTGCGGTTGCTGGTATCATGGTCTACATTTCCTTTGACGAACTCCTGCCCATGGCCGAACGCTGGGGCCACCACCACCTGAGCATCTACGGCGTGGCCACCGGCATGCTCATCATGGCTCTGGTTCTGTGAATTTGCCGCGTTCCATCCGGCAAGTCATTCAGGCAAACCGATTTGCGCCCCCATAGCTACCGGTTCAGACACGAGCGTAGCCGGAGACAGAAGCGAATAACCACTCGGAACTCAAAAGTCCACTCCGTGGGCTCACGGAGCCGACAAAAGTAATCACTCGAACGTAAGGATGACGGGACCGGAGGAAGACTCCGGACCGGTCCAGCGGAATTGATTCGGGGTATTCCGGGAGACCGAGCGCTGCAGGTTGCGCTGGAACTGCCCGGGGCTGCCGTAGGTGGTCAGGTAGCCTTCAAACCGTTTTTTCCCACGACGCCAGGCTGCCATGGCAGCCTGCCAATAAGCTTCAAAGCTGGTGAAATAAGTACCCGACTGACGGTAGTAAGCGGCTGTCGTATTGCCCGTGGCAGGATAGGAAGCCCGGTTCCATTGGTGGGTACGGGACATTTCAGCATCCGACAAGCAGAACCAGGCATGAGAAACTTCCTGGCGGGAGCCATCCCCGATAACAGGATCATCCCATGTTGCATCTATGTGGTACCAGGTACCATCGAGCCGGGCCATGTTCCATGCGTGAGGGCCTTTGGCTCTGCCGGTCACAAAACGAGATGGGATACCGGCAATTTCCAGCAGCACGCACATGGCTGCGCCGTATGCCTCGCAGCAGCCGGCACCACCTCGCAGCACATCAGCTACATTGCAGCCGCCATCTTCTTCGTACCGGGCCGTATTTATCAGAAAATCGTGCAGAGCAAGTGCTTTCTGCGCATCGGTCATACCAGGGCGCAGAAGTTGCCGCACCCGCTGTTCAGCATAGCGAAGCACAGCTTCCTCATCCGGAGCCAGGGATACCCGGAACGCAGGATTGCGAAAAGCAGCATTCAGTCTTACATAATCCCTGTATTCCAGAGTAAGAGAAACCTGCCCAGACTCCATGAAAGCAGTGGTGCAGCGGCGCGCCACTTCTCCCCATACATGCTCGTTCAGCAACTGGCGCCATTTTCCCTTCAACTCGCCATCCAGGCGGAAATTAATGGGATTCCGGGCACTGGCGGTCCACCCCGCAAAAGAGGATTCAAGCTGGGCCTGGGTTCTCACCACAGGCTCAGGCGCACTCTGAATCCTGGCCTTAGGCTGCTGCGGCACACTGTGCACCGACACGGCCGGTGCGCACTGCAGCAGCAGCCCCGGAAGCAACAGTGCTGAAAGGCGGCGCAGCATCTCCAGCAGCAGCGGGCAGACAGGGTTCCTTACACTTCTTCATCATCGCCCAGCAGCTCGGCCATGAGCCCATTGGGAGAGGCGTGCATGGATTCTCGAGTGAGCATGTTCTTGAGCTCCAGTTCGGGATACTCAGAACCGATGATAACGGCATAACGTGCGCCAATCTTTTCCGCACGCTTCAGCTGGTTGCCCATCTTGGCAGGAGCCAGGGGCAGATCAACCCGCAAACCAGCATCGCGCAGAGCCGAAGCAAGGCCAAGCATCTGCGGGCGCTTCTCCGGTGCAGCCAACACCATGCACACATCCACCTGAGAGGTCTTGAGCGCAGCATCGCGCAGTTCACGGGCCGCCGGGCATGCCTCGATAAGGTGGGCAATCACCGCATCACCCATGGCAAAACCCGTAGCCGGCATATCCACAGCTCCATTGGAGAGCGTGGAAACCAGGCCATTGTATCGGCCACCGCCGGCCACGGCGCGGAGGGTGTGTCCCTTGTCGAAAATCTCGAACACCAGCCCGGTGTAATAGGCAAGGCCTCGTACCACGGAAAGGTCCAGCTTCACATAGTCCTCCAGACCACGGGCCTGCAGTTCTGCCAACACCGCATCATAGCGGGGGGAACAACCGGCGGGCGGATTGGCAATGAAATTCACCAGGTCCTCGCGTTTCATGCCGAAGGCATCCAGCTTTTCCTGGCAATATTCGGGACGGTCACGCTCAAACTTATCGATAATGGCCAGGAAATCAGGTACACGTTCTTCTTCCACGCCATTGTCAGCAGCATACTTGAGCCACACCTCGCGGTCAGAGATTCGCACCACGAAATCATTGGCGGTAAAACCAAACTCACGCATGCAGTCAATGGCCAGGGAAATCAGTTCGGCATCGGACCCCTCCCCGGCCTCGCCCAGAATATCGGCATTGAACTGCACAAACTCACGAAGTCGACCCTTCTGAGGCTTTTCGTAACGGAAGCAAGAGCCAATCTCAAACCACTTGAGCGGCTTGGTGTATTCACGCTGATAGGCTGCGGCAATGCGGCCAAGGGAAGCCGTGAGCTCCGGGCGCACGGTAATATCGCGCTCGCCTTGGTCCTTGAAACGGAAAAGCTGGGTAGGCAGCTCACCTCCGGATTTCTTGAGGTACAGCTCCGTGGATTCAATGGTGGGAGCTTCCCATTCCACAAAGCCATAACGATGCGCCACACGCCGCCAAGTGTTGAACAGATAGTTGCGGAATGCGCATTCCTGCGGGGCAAAATCGCGGAATCCGGGCAGCGGTTGGAATCGTGCGTCAGGCATAGTGTTAAATGAATAAATGAGTTGTTCGCGCCCATTATACCTGATTCCGCCCACTTGGCAAGGCTGATGTAAGTCTTATGTAAAATGCCCGGATTCACCCCGCCTCACCTGTGACAAATTTCATTGCGGGTTCGTGCCCGCGATTTAACAGCAAAACGACTCGCACGGCAACGTTTAACCAAGGATTTGCAGAGGGGCTCCTGTTCTTTCGCAGAAAGATATTCCATCTCATAACCGCTTAAGTTTACGGGACTAAAGTCCCAAACTCCGACAAATTTACTCCCATGACAAATCTCCAGATTACAAAACTGCCCGATCCGGAGGATTCCGGACCGGGCAGACACTTACTCAACTTTGACAAGCATTACTTGCGGCGGCGACGCATGGCCAGGCCCGCGAGAGCCAGCAGAGAAAGCGTAGCCGTAGTGGGCTCGGGCAGAAGAACTGTCATGCTACCGCCACCATTTTCAACCGTACCCGTGATGGTACCGGAAACAGTAGCGTTGTTCTGATCCACAAACTGCACCTTCGTACCCGCTAGATTAGAGATAGCAGACTCATCGGTGGTGTTGAACAGATCCACGATGGTAGAATCCACCATGTTGCTCACATCCTCCACATTGATAACGATCGTTGCGCCGTTCAGGTCAAGCATATCTCCGTCACGAAGCTCCACGCTTGCACCTTCGGAGAAGTTGATGGTACCGCCCTTCAGCGTAAGGGAACCGGTCTCCACCTGGCCCGTCACGAAGATTTCGCCGGATTCCATGGTGATATCCTGGGTGCTGCCGGTGGCCAGAGTCACCGTACCACCCTGCACCAGCACACTGGCTTCAATGTTACCCTCCAGATTATCGAGCGTTGCACCAGCTTCCACGACAATCAGATCAGTCACGCCGACATTCAGCATCTCGGCAGCCTGCTCATCAGTCATCATGAGAGCATAAGCGGAGCTTGCGGAAATTGTACCCTTGTTCACCAGGGAGCTGCCATCCTTCAGCACAATGTGACCGCTCACCACCATGTGTCCTTCATTGCGAAGTTCACCACCGTTCACCGTCACATCGGCAGCGGCAAGATCACCATCGATAGTCACCTTGTTCTCTACAGTGCTGATGGAACCACCGCTCAGAGCAGCGCCCTCAATCTTCACCTGCCCGGCATTCACCTCAGTGGCTTCCAGGACAGCGCTATCGGACACTTTGATAGTGCCACCGTTGGACTGGTTCACATTCTGAGCAGAAAGGGAACCGTTCACGTTGATCGTTCCACCCTGACCGGACTGAGTGATGTCGAAGGTTGCACCCTCGTAAACACCATTCAGATTGATTGTACCCTTACCGGACTGAGCGATAGTGCTCTTTTCGGTAGAGGCTGCACCTGTCTTCTGATTGGTGAACTTGACACCATTCAGGTTCATCACACCTTCGCCAGTCTGAATAATGGCAACAGAAGGATTAATTTCCGCCTTCTGACCATTTTCTTCCAAACTTTGAACAACACTGTCGTAGTATGTGTTAAAAGCCTTGAGGCAGCCCAGAGTCATCGTACCACCGGACTGCTCAATCGTGCTATCGCCGTAATCAGCAAGGAAGTGATAGGTATCCTTGGAAATTTCCAGATTACCACCGGACTGATTGATATTCAGCCCACCGATAGAGAGAGACTTACCTCTTACAATCAAGGTACCATCCGTCTGGTTGATTTGGGAAGAGTTAATTTCATAGCTGGAAACGCCAGTCACCGTACTACCCACAATAGTGGGATTACCCTCATAGGAGAACGAACCAAAAGCCGTGATGGTGTGGTAATCCGTCTCAGGATTCTGGGTGGATGCGGCACTGGAGTTAGTATAGTCGATATACGAACCGTGACCAACAGTGACAGTACCACCGTTAATATTCAATTCTTCCTTAAACTGCACCTGCTTGGAGTCCCTCGCATCTTCCAAACGGTAGCCCATGTTACCTTCTGCGCGGTATGTGTGAATGTTAACCGTGCCGCCATTAACCGTTACCTTGTTTGCAATAGTGTTCCAGGTATTCAGCTGGGCATTGTCGTTAACCTCCAGATTATTCACAATCAGGCCAGTGAATTCATCTATGCTGGAACCATAAGTACCAAGGTTACCAATGCCAAGATAAGCAGTAGGCGTTTTATACTGACCACCAAGGGAAACCTGAGAAGAACCATTCAGAGAAAGAGTTCCCGTAACGTTAACATTCTTGACAACAGTACCAGAGGATACTTGTACCAGTTCTTTACCGATGGTACTTTTGGTCTTCCATTCTTCCTTGCCGAAATCCTTATCACCCAGCAGTCTTCCATCCTCAGCAAACACACCCATGCGATCGGAATCAGTAAGGGTAACATCTCCATTATAGGTCTTATAATTACCTGAGTCGCTGGGAAGCTTGTTCGAACCGGTATGAATTCCTACATTATAATCCTCAGCAAAAGCGGGGCTTACGTTAGCGCAGAGAAGTGCTGCACAGAGCAGTTTAGGCAGATGTAATTTCATATTGACGAATTGAGTTTGTCATGTATTTGATAGCTGGCAAACGGAATTTGGCAGCGCGAAAAATATCGCGCGGATAGTATACGATTTTTTTTCACAACGTCAAGCCGAAAGCTCATGATGACTCGCATTTTTATTAAGAAAAATTAGTTTTTGAGCATGTATATCATTTAAACCAGCACCAAAAATTAAGAAAAAAAGAACTTTCGCCCCCACTTTTCGAAAAAAACAGGGCAAAAGCGACCACTCGCGCGCCAAGTTGGGATTTGTCGGGGTCGCAAATCTGTCGTAGCACGGGTCTTTCGTCCCGAAAACATAAACGGTGAGGGACTGAGGGCCCTCCGCCCCAACAAAAACAACTGCTCGCTAAATTGCCATTTGTCGGGCTGATGTGATATATCAGAAGTTTCCAACACACAATGAACTTGAATCCGGATAAGAAAACGTGATAGACTACGCAGTATGAAAGCGCTTCTTCTTAATGGCAGCCCGAACGCAAAAGGAAACACCTACCAGGCACTCTGTATGGTGGCGGAAGGTCTGAACGCGGCAGGTATCGAAACCGAAATCGTGCAGATAGGTGCCCAGGCTGTGCAAGGCTGCATTGGCTGCCGCCAGTGTCTCAAGACCGGGCGCTGCGGCATGAATGACAAACTCTATAACTATATATATGACCAGCTGGACGAGATAGACGGGCTGGTACTGGGGAGCCCCACCTACTTTGCAGGGCCGAATGGTTCACTCTGCGCGTTGCTTGACCGCCTGTACTATTCTGCTGGCAGCAAGCTGGCCTACAAACCGGGCGCCACAGTGGCAGTGGCCCGCCGAGGCGGCGCCAGCACCACACTTGACAGGCTGAACAAGTACATCACCTATAACAACCAGCCGCTTGTCAGCTCTTTCTACTGGAACATGATTTACGGCATGCGCCCGGGTGAAGTCCAGCAGGATGCCGAGGGTGCCCAGACCCTGCGCCACCTGGGGCAGAATCTCGCATGGGTCATGCAGTGCATTGCCGCCGGGCCGGCCCACCCCCAGCTGGACGAGCCCCGGGCCTGGACCCACTTTATCCGGTGAAGCAACAATTCTCCCGTAACGTTCCTCTCCGTTTTACAGACGAAGCCCGGCATTGACCGCGCGAGCGCGTGTGTGGTATGATGCAACGCAATAGCCATGGACCTCTTCGAATTCGCCGCCACTCAGCAACAGGCACAGCAGCCCCCGCAGGAACGCTACGCGGAGCTCTGCGACATTGTGCGCCACAACAATGAGCTGTACTACGCCCAGGCTCAGCCCGAAATCAGCGATGCAGAGTACGATAAGCTTTACCGCGAGATTGAGGAGCTGGAGCGCGAGCATCCGGAATTCATCACCCCCGATTCCCCCACCCAGCGCGTGGGCAACGACCTGAGCGAAGGCTTCCGCAAGGTAACCCACCCTGCGCCCATGCAGAGTATAGATGATATTTTCGAGCACAAGCCCGGTGAGGGCGAGACCGATGCCGAGCTGGTGGAGTTCTACCAGAGACTGTGCAGCAGCCTGGGGCAACAGGCACCCAGCGTCACCATCGAGCCCAAGATTGATGGCTGCGCCGTCACCCTGCTCTACCGCCGTGGGAAACTCGATTACGCCGCCACCCGCGGCGATGGCCGCACGGGCGATGACATCACCGCGAATGTCCGCACGATTAAGAGCATACCCTTCACCCTGCCGGCAGATGCACCGGAGTTACTGGAGGTGCGTGGCGAAATCTACATGCCCTCTGCAGACTTCGACCAGCTGAATGCCGAGCGAGATGCCGATGGTCTGCCCGCCTTTGCCAATCCACGCAACGCCACCGCAGGCACCATCAAGCTGCTGGATTCTGTCGAGGTAGCCCGCCGTCCGCTGCGTTTTCTGGCCCATGGTCTGGGTGTATACGAAGGCCCGGTCCTGCACACAACCAAGGATTTCACCGACCTGCTCGACCGCATGGGCATTCCCCGCAACCAGCCGGTCATTTATGCCGATTCACTGGAGGCAACCCGCGCCGCCGTGCAGCAGGTAAACGAACTGCGCCGCAACCTGGGCTATGGTACAGACGGCGCCGTCATCAAGCTGGACAACATTGCCCTGCGCGAATCCCTGGGCAGCACAGCCCGAGCCCCCCGCTGGGCTGCAGCCTTCAAATATCTGCCGGAGCAGAAGGAAACCGTGCTGCGCGGCATCAGCATCCAGGTAGGGCGCACAGGTGTGCTCACCCCTGTGGCCGAGCTGGAACCCGTGCAGCTCTCTGGCACCACCGTCTCCCGCGCCACCCTGCACAACCAGGATGAAATCGAGCGCAAGGATATCCGCATCGGCGATACGGTGCTCATGGAAAAAAGCGGCGAAATCATCCCCGCCGTGGTGCATGTGGTCATGAGCAAGCGCCCCGCAGATGCCGTGCCGTACAACCTGTACAATGCCGTTGGCGGCGTGTGCCCCAGCTGCGGTGCCCCCATTGCACAGGAAGAAGGCCAGGTAGCCTGGCGTTGCACCAATTTCACCTGCCCCGCACAGGCCGCCATGCGCACCACCTACTTCTGCCGCCGCGAAGCGCTGGACATCGAAAACCTCGGCGGCACCGTGGCCGAAGCCCTGGTGAACCGGGGCATGATTTCCACCCCGCTGGATTTATTCTCCCTTACTGTGGAGCAGCTCGGTGCCCTCAACCTCGGTACCGACGAGGAGCCCCGCCGCTTCGGTGAGAAGAATGCAGCCAAGGCGCTCGCCGCTCTCGATGCCGCCCGCCATCTTCCCCTCGAACGCTGGCTCACCGCCTTCGGTATCCCCACCATTGGCACCGTGACAGCACGCACTACGGCAAAATACCACCGCAACCTGACAGAGCTGGCTTCCGGAGCATTCCTGAACCTGCTCGTGCAGATGGAAGAAGGCACCGAACGATACAACACACTCAACCCCAAATCCCGCGCCAACAAGGGAGCCGACAAGGAGCAGCTGCAGGCTCAGCAGGAGGAGCTGAAATCCGCCCTGAACGCCACCGCGGCAGACTTCATCGCCCGCGGCTATGTGCAGCTGGAGGCGGATGGTGCCAACAAGCTCAAATTCACCAACCCGCTGGGTTCTGTCTCCACCCGCAAACTTCTGGCCTACTTCAATTCGGCCGCAGGTCAGACTGTGCTGCAAACGCTGGGAGAACTGGGCATCAACCCGGTCTCCGCGGGATTCGCTGAAAATCTGAACAACCAGACAGAAGGCCCGCTGAGCGGCAAGACATTTGTCCTCACCGGTGCGCTGAGTCGCCCACGCCCGGAATTCGAAAAGCTGATCGCCGCAGCCGGCGGCAAGGCCACAGGTTCCGTCACCAAGAACACCACGTATCTGGTGGCTGGCGAAGGCGGAGGCTCCAAGCGGGACAAAGCCGCCAAGCTCGGCATTCCCGTCATCGGAGAGGAAGAACTTATCACCCTGCTGGAAGGAGGTCAACTGTGAACGGACGCGCTCACAAGCTGCAGGAATGCAGATTTGACGAGCTGCAGGCAGGCTCCGCAAGCGGTTCTTAAAGCCCGTGGAACGGGCGTCATATCAATAGCGAGTGGTGGAGCGGCATCAGCCGCGTAACCACTCGTCAGATAGAAAAAGACAACGGAACCCGTGGAACGGGTGACAGAGAGCCAGGCTATATATATTGTCCTGTATTTTACTTAAGACTATTGATGGGGAACGAAATCCGTGCAAATCCCGTTCTTTTCAAGAAAATGGATAAACTCACAATATGCAGAACGGTGTTGATGATGATGCTTTTGGTTACTAATGTAATCAACTACATTGTGTTTGACTGATTCACTTACAGAAAAAGCTCCGTAACCTTCCTGCCAGGAGAAATCCTTGTATTCAGGAGCAAGCTGCTTTATCCATTTGCTGGAGCTGGCCTTGATTGTGCGGACAAAATCGGGCACCGTCATGGAGATTGGGAGAGTCGTCAGGATGTGTATGTGGTCAGGTCGTCCTCCTATCGTATAGGAAAAACCAGATGCAGAACGAATAATGCCGCCTATGTAACGGAATATCTGCGGCAAATCATCTTCTTTCATAGGACATGTGGAGCTCTTAATGTGAAAGATCAGATGAATGATGATGTTTGTGTATGAACGCCCCATAATTTAAGCAGACCGCTCATTATAGTACCAATCTGCCCACCTGATGGCAAGATAAAACAACAGTAAAAAAGAAAAGGGCATGTATTGAGCACACGTATCGCAATGATTTATAATTAGGTCTCCTTCCATGCAACAGATAGTTTCCCCGGTCTCGCTTTCTGTCACCCGTTTCCACGGGTTCTACGTCTATTTTTTACTAGACGAGTGGTTACGCGGCTAGTGCCGCTCCACCACTCGCTATTGATATGTCGCCCGTGGAACGGGCTTTCAAAAGCTACTTACTGAAAATAACAGTTCAGAAAAAATGCACAGGCACAGCATATGGCTCACACAGACCTGTCATGCCGGATTACTAATCTGCATTCCTGCAAAAGACTACTTCTCACAATTTCATCTTTCGAGCACGCGTAACTTACCCTGTTCCACCGCACCCAAAACTTGACGAGAAAGCATATCCATGCTATAAGCAGCTCGTCATAGCACGCTGATGTCTCTGCTTTTTCTTCCGGGAAAGGTACAAGCGCAACAAGGCGTGCCTTATTTTTTCTTACTATACCTCATATAAGCAATATCCCTCACACCTTCATGAACGGACGCGCACTTATTTACGGCACGATTGCCATTGATACCCTCATTACGCCTGGTGGACAGGTGAATTCGGTGATGGGTGGTTCGGGGCCTTATGCAGCACTGGCGGCACGGCTGGTCACGGACAAGGTGGACATGGTCGGTGTGGTGGGCGATGACTTCCCCCCTGCCTGGGAACAGGCGCTTGAACTGCGCGGCGTGAGCATGAAGCACGTGGCTCACGAAAAAGGCCAGACCTTCGCGTGGACGGGCAAGTACGAGGAGGACATGAACAACCGAACCACCGTGAGCCGCACCGAGGGGGTGCAGGAACACTGGGTGATGCAGCTGCCGCAGGAGCTGCAGGAATGCAGCATTGCCGTGGCCACCAATGTAACCCCGCGCCTGCAGAACCGCATGCTGCAGCAATGCCCGCACGCCTGTTTCCGCATGGCGGATTCCATGAAGAGCTGGCTGGAGCGTGAGCCGGAATACGCCACCGAACTGCTCAGGAATGTAGACCTGATGCTCATGAACGACGAAGAAGCGCAATTCTGGGCGCAGACGGATGATGCCATCGAAGCCGGAGAGAAGCTGCTGGCGGCAGGGCCGCGCTACGCCATTGTGAAGCACGGCAGCCACGGCTCAACCCTTTTCCACCGCACACCGGAGGGCGAAACCCGCATTTTCCGCTGCCCGGCCTGGCCGCTCAAACACGCGCAGGACCCCACCGGCGCGGGAGATGCCTACATGGGCGCGCTCGCCGGTTACCTCACCAAATGCCTGAATGGAGGAGAGCCCGCATGGGAAGACATGAAGCGAGGTGTGGCTATTGCGACCGTGGTGGCAGCCGCTGTTTGCGAGAAGTTCGGCACCATATCTCTGTTCTCTCTCGGGCTTCACGAATTAGCCCGCCGCATTGCCGCATTTCAGGAAATGACCACCTGGGAATAATTTTCCATATAGAAAACACCTCAAAATCAGCCATATAGAGCAACGCGGTAAAAAAACGGCAAAAAAAGAGAAAAAAAAGGCTTGCATTCAGAGCGGCCTTCATGTATCATCTCGCCGCACCCGGTAGGGAGCAGAACATGCGAAGTTAGCTCAGTGGTAGAGCACATCCTTCACACGGATGGGGTCATAAGTTCGAATCTTATACTTCGTACTCCGAAAACCTTGCAGCAATGCAAGGTTTTTTTGCTTGTTACACAGAAGAAATCCTGATAGTCTGTACCCCAGCTGAAGCATTACTGTCATGATACGATTTGCCTCCACCGATACGCGCCGCGAAACTGGCAATATTAAATGGGATTTACAAGGCCCCCTTCCTTTCGGCATAGCGGATATGGATATAGAATCTCCGCCCTGCGTGGTTGAGGCTCTGCAGCAGCGCCTTAACCACCGGTTCTACGGATATGCCTTCATGACGGATGAATTGCGCGAGGCCATCTGCGCCTATCTGAAGAATATGCACGGCGTGGAAAATCCGCAACCCGAATGGCTGCATGCTCTGCCTGGCTGCGTGCCTGCATTCACCCTGGTGGCCCGAACGGCCTGCACAAAGCCGGAACACGAAGTGATGGTGTGCACCCCTGTGTACCCACCTATGCTGCACTGCCATGAAGACGCCCGATGCAGTCTGCTTCAAGTACCCTATATCAATGTAGACGGGCGTTGGGAGTTTGACTGGGAAGCCATGGAAGCTGCCGTTACACCCAACACCAGAATGTTCCTGCTGTGCAATCCGCACAATCCGCTGGGCCGAGTATGGAGCCGCGAGGATATCCTGCGGCTTGGCGAGTTCTGCGAACGGCATGATCTGATTCTCTGTTCCGATGAAATTCACTGCGACCTTGTTCTGGATGAAGACGCTAAACACACAACAGCCCTCAGTCTGCCGGAACATCTGCTGCAGCGGGTCGTGATGCTGAGCGCACCAAGCAAGACCTTTAATATCGCAGGTATATGCTTTACCTACATGGCGGTCCCCAATGCTGCGCTTCTGGAAAACATACGGAAAATACAAGGGCACACCCTGCCCACCCTCAATGTCTTTGCTTATGCGGCATCCCTGGCAGCGTACCGCGATGGCTGGGAATGGCACAAGCAGCTGCTACGAACTCTGCGCCAGAACCGACAGATTGTTTACGATTTTGTTGCCGAAAAACTGCCCATGCTGAACGTACGCCACCAGGAGGCCACTTACCTGGCATGGATTGACTGCTCTGCCCTGGGTGTCGAATCACCGCACAAGTTCTTCCTGGAACAGGCAGATGTTTTCCTGGACAACGGCGCCAACTTCGGCGCCCCCCAGTGTGTGCGACTGAACTTTGCCACCTCGCCCCAGATTCTGGAGCAAGGGCTGCAAGCCATGTATGATGCCATCATCAGGCTGCAGAATGGCAAATCATGAGCGTTTTTTACACCATGACCACCATTCCGCTTGAAATGGACTGGTACGGTGTGTAGAATAGCCCGGAATTATGTCAAAGCCTCAGGAAAATCGGAATGAACTTTCGCCGGGATTCGGCGAAGGAGCCCGCGTTCTGCTCACGGCAGCAGCAGCGGTCGTGGTGATTATGGGCTTGCAGGCAGCGCGCAGCGTGCTACTGCCCATCATGATGGCCGGCTTCCTGGCCATTATCAGTTACTCCATCACCAAACTACTGCGCAAATATCTGCGTTTCCCCCACTGGCTGGCCGTCACCGCCACCGTTATTGCAGATGGCGGCATTCTCTTCGGCGTGGCCAGCATCATCAAGTTCCTGGCAGCAGATATGAAAAGCACCCTGCAAGGGGACTTCACTGCCCGCATGGTGGAAAAATACAATGAGCTGATGCACTGGCTCGGCAACTTTGGCATGGAAGAACAAGCCAGAGCGCTGGTAAGCTCACCCCAGGACGTATTTGACACTCAACAATTAGTGAGCATGGTACAAGCCATCTCAGGCCAGGCCATTTCCTTTGTAACCACCTGCACGCTGGTGTTGGTGCTCATGACTTTCATGCTGGGCGAAGCAAAACTCTTCAAGCGCAACCTGCACCGTCTGCCCAACAGCACCAAGGGAAAAGAAGATTTCACCATTGCCCTGCGTGGCATACAGCGTTACCTGCTTATCAAGACCATTGCCAGCGCTACAACAGGTGCACTGGCCTGGTGGGCTTGCGCAGCATGGGATGTTCCCTTTGCTTTCCTGTGGGGGGTATTGGCCTATGTGCTCAATTACATTCCCACCATTGGCTCCATTGTAGCTGCAATTCCCCCCATCATCATGGCGCTTCTTATGGGTGGCTGGGGAGATGCCGCCATCATCACTCTTTGCTATATAGGCATCAACTTTGCCATTGGTAATGGTATCGAACCCATTTTCCTGGGCAAACAGTTTGGCATCGCTACAACAGTGGTCGTCCTGGCCGTGCTGTTCTGGGGGTGGGTCTGGGGGCCCATCGGCATGTTGCTGGCGGTTCCCATCATGGTGCTCATCAAGCTGGCACTCGTCAACTCCCGTGACCTTTCCTGGGCGGCTACCATCATCTCCGACGAACCTCCGCCCCACGTTGAAAAAATCAAACAACACACCAACAAGTAATGCATTCGTTCGCCTACAAGAATGGCTCCCTCTACTGCGAGAACGTAAACCTGGCAGATATTGCAAAGGCTGTCGGAACACCGGTTTTCGTATACAGCAAGAAAACCCTCACCGATGATCTGACCGATTTCCGCAATGCCATGGCTCCGCTGGATGCCCATGTGGCCTATGCAGTAAAGGCATGTTCCAACAAGGCCATTCTGAATCTCATGGCTAAGCAGGGAGCCGGATTCGACATCGTTTCAGGCGGCGAACTCTGGCGCGTCATCAACGCAGGGGGAAATCCTGCCCTGTGCACCTATGCCGGTGTGGCCAAGACAGAACCAGAAATCCGCTATGCGTTGAAGCAGAAAATATATTGTTTCAACTGTGAAAGCGAAAACGAACTTCGCGAAATTAACCGCATTGCGGGTGAAATGGGGGTTAAAGCCCCTGTTGCCGTGCGCGTGAACCCGCATGTTGACGCCCACACGCACAAATACATCACCACCGGTACAAACGAAAACAAGTTCGGTGTGGATATAACCCGCATTGAGGACGTGTACGCCACCATTGCGGCAGAGATGCCAAACCTGCACATCAAGGGGCTGCAGATGCACATCGGCTCACAGTTGACCGAAGAACAACCCTTTGTCGATGCCGTGGTGAAGGTAATGCCCATTGTGAAGAAATTCATGGAGCTCTACAACATTGAGTTCTGGTCCATTGGCGGAGGAATCGGTATTGTATACGATGGTTGCCTTGATTCCGGCAAAGCGGAATGGTGGGCAGAACACCCTGAGCAGATTACCATCCAGAGCTATGCAGAATCGCTCATTCCCCTGCTCAAGCCTCTGGGCATCAGAATTCTCATTGAACCCGGGCGCAGACTGGTCGGCAATGCGGCAGCCTTGCTCACCACATGCATCTATGAGAAAAAGGGGGAAGCCAAAACATTCAAAATGATTGATGCCGGCATGAACGACATCATCCGCCCTGCTCTGTACGAAGGCTACCACGAAATCTGGCCTGTGAAGGAGCACTCCGGCGATGAAATCGTGGCAGACATAGTTGGACCTATCTGTGAGTCCGGCGATTTCCAGGCGCAGAACCGCCGCATTGCGGACGTGAGACCTGGTGAAGTGCTGGCCGAGATGAGCGCCGGTGCCTACGGGTTCAGCATGGCTTCCACCTACAACTCCCGCCCGCTGGCCGCAGAAGTTCTTGTGGATGGGAACAAGTGGAGCATCATCCGCCACCGTCAGACTCTGGAACAAATGGTGGAAGGCGAATGTCTGCCCGAATAACACAAGGCTCACTTTTACCCATGCAACCGCCGGATAAAATCCGGCGGTTGTTTTTTATCTTCCTTTATTTTCGGAGAAATAATCTGATATTCCACCAGCTTTACCCTTGACGTAAGCGGATTGATTTTCTAAAATAATCGGGTCATGAAAGTTCTGGCTTCTCTCTTCCGCGTGGTGTTCAGCATCATCGTGCTTCTGGCTCTTGCGTGCTATGCTCAAATGTCTCCTACTGTAACGCTGGGTAATTTCTGTGCATCCATTGAGCCGGCAGAGCTACTTGCCACCCTTAGCGGATTCAATGCCGTTACTGTTTCCCTGGTCATCATTCTTCTGCTGGGCATCTGCTCCTTCACGCGTATTCTGGAAGCAGCGTGGAACATCATTTTCTGTGCGTCCGTTCTCATTCTGCTGGCAACGGGCCTGTATGTTTTCTGTGGTTCAGCCGTAGCATTACCCCAGGCTCTCGCGCACAATACAGCCGTGACTCAGGTATGCTCAGCGCTTACTTCCTATGAAGTACCGATTGCCATCACCACCCTTATCTTCATAGCAGGCTGGCTGTGTGCCTCTGCCTGTGGACGTGTTGCCATTACAGCCATCGTCAGCTACGGGCTCTGGTATGGCGTCACAGTATTCCTCACTTTCATTGTACACCAGTGGGCAAACAGTGCAAATCCTAACATGCCGGAAGCTCTGCACATGGTACAAGGCAGCCCTTGGGTCATTGCGGCCGTACCCGGCGCATTCTTCCTGATTTATGCGCTATTCATGGCATTCTTTGAGACGTTCATCCAGAACAAACAGAAAAAAGAAGCAGTGAAGGCAGATGATAAAAAATCCGCTGCAGACTCCAGGAAGAATGAACAGGTGAAGAAAGACCCCGAATCCAAAACTGAGGAAACAACAAAAGAGAAATCTGCACTTAAGGTGCAGACACCAGTCCCCGCCAAAAAGCTCAATGTTCCTGCACCGACGACCGTAGAGAAGAAAGAAGAGCAAACTTCCGAACCCGCAGCTGAGACAAAGCAGGAAACAGCACAAGCCGCGGCCTCCGAATCCACAGAACCCGCTGCAACTGAAGCACAAACAGAGAAGAAGCAGGAAACACCCACAATGACTTCTGAAACCGGAGCCGCGCCGGAAGACAACGAGGAAGTGAAAAAAACAGCAGAAGAAGCAAAACCGGAAGCCGCAGACAAGGCACCGGAAGCTACAGCCTAAAGATTCTCTGGACAAGTTATTAACACTCTGCTAAAGTATCTGGTAATGAAAGACTACGTTAACCCACTTCTGCTACTGATTGTCATTGGCCTTCTTTCCTGGAAAGTCAGTATGGGCATTGAAACGCCCAGCGCCGTGGAAGTGTGGTTGCTCACGCTCTGTGCCACTGGTTGCGTTGTGAACGGACTGCTCAGCATTGCCAGGGCATTAGCTAAGCGTAAAGCGGTTATGTCAGTCACTTGGGCCGCAGTCTACCTGATTTTCTGTAGTTGCTCGTGGGTAACATTGCGCCAGGAAAAGGATTATCGGCACGAAATTGCAGCATACAACGAATTGAATGCACAGTGGCAAAAAGGGGAGCAAAGTCCTTTCACCCTTGTGGATGACGAAGGTCGTTCCTTACTTGAGCTGGCTGCTATTCTCGGTAAGAAAATGGCAGTCCGCGGCCTGCTCGCCCAACCAGAAGCCGCTCAGGCGCAAGAGGTTATTCTCCGCGCTGCTATCAGCGCCGCTGAAAATGGCCGCCACGAACTACTCTCCATTCTTTCCCAACAGCCAGGTGGATTTAATTTTAACCGACTCATCGAAGGTCGCAGCCCGCTCATTGCAGCAGTGCTGAGCGATAACAAGAAGTGTGCAGAAGTGCTTCTGAGCCTGAATGCAGACCCGAATCTCTGTGACGAAAGCGGTGTATCTCCGCTCATGCACGCAGTTATTGATAACAACAGAAGCCTGGCTGCACTGCTGATGTCAAATGGAGCAGATCCTTACCTCAAGGACTACACTGGGCGCGATGCCGCCAGCTGCTCCCGCTCAGACTTGATGGATGCCGTTCTGGAGCCCGGGAACTGATGACGGATTAACAACTTGCCTTTTCTGTGTGTTCTCATAAAGTAACACACATGATGCATCAGCGTTTCAGTGTCACAGGCATGAGTTGTGCCGCCTGCTCTGCCCGTGTGGAAAAATGCGTCGGGAGTTTACCCGGCGTCAAAAAGGTAGAGGTCAATCTGCTTGCGCGAAGCATGCAGGTTCAATACGACGAGAACCAGCAAACTGAAAACAGCATCATTGCGGAGGTGGAGCGCGCAGGCTACGGAGCTTCGACCGGAGACCTTGAGACGACCCTCGATTCAGGCATCAGAAAACGCTTTTTTCTGTCGTTATTCTGCCTACTGGTCATGATGTACTTACACCACACATGGCATAACCATTTATCATTTGCAGCTCAATCATTTCTACTGATTCCCATCCTCGTTCTGAACCGTCATTTCTTCATATCCGGCACACGGGCAGCGCTGCAGGGTTCGCCCAACATGAACACCCTCATTTCGCTTGGTGCAGCGGCAGGAATCATCTACAGTTTCTTCGACTTCCTGATATTACATAGCGGCGTTGCATATCTCGAATCCGCAGGCATGATTCTCACCATCATCACGCTGGGCAAATGGTTGGAAAGCCGGGCTTCCGGGCGTACGGGGGAGGCTATCGAAAAACTTAAGGCCATGCTGCCTCAGACCGCTACTGTGCTTCGACATGGTGAACGAGTCATTATCCCGGCCGAGGAGGTGCATGCGGGCGACCTGTTATTCATTGCACCGGGCGACAAAGTTCCGGTGGATGCAACAGTGACGGAAGGCGAATCCTGCATTGATGACTCAAGCCTTACAGGAGAAAGTATTCCCGTACTGAAACGAGAAGGTGAACGAATATACGCAGGCACCATCAATGGAAACGGAGTTCTGCAAGCAAAAGCCCTGTGTTCCCGAAGTGAATCCGCGCTGAGCAACGTCATCCATCTTGTCGGCGAATCCGCTGCGAGCAAAGTACCTATTGCACGGTTGGCAGACAAGATTTCTCGAATCTTTGTGCCGCTTATTGTCGGACTTTCCTTTCTGACTGCACTGCTCTGGCTGATTTTTGGTGCGGACATTCCTTTTGCCACGGGATGCGGCATCGCTGTCCTGGTTATTTCATGTCCCTGTGCACTTGGGCTGGCCACTCCTGTTGCCATCATGGCAGGTGCTGGAAAAGGTGCAGAAAACGGCATCCTTTTCCGGGACGGCAGCAGCATGGAAACGACCAGCCGTGTGTCGGCCATCATCCTCGACAAAACCGGTACGGTTACTATCGGAAAGCCTGCCGTTATTTCCATAACACCCGCAGAAAAGGTGTCTAAAAACACATTATTGCAACTAGCCTGCACATTGGAGCAAGATAACACGCACCCTATTGCTCAATGCATTAGAAAACAAACAAGCATTTATACACCCCAAAAGACCGACAAACTCGAATATATTCCGGGGCGAGGCATCTGCGCGCAGTTGAACGGCGGCGAGTCCCTGGCTGGGAATGCTGAACTGATGCACGAACACGGTATCAGCACACCGCAGAAACAAGTAAGTGGGATGACAGCACTGCATTTTGCCAGCCATGGTCAATACATGGGGACAATCCTTATTGCAGATCCCATCAAACCGGAGAGCAGCGAAGCTATCCGCTTCATGAAGCAAAGCGGCATCCGCGTTATCATGATGAGCGGGGACAATGAGGCAACAGTAAGCCAAATAGCAGAACAAGCGGGTATTGAGGAATACCATGCTGCTGCCACCCCACAGGAAAAAGAAGCCATGGTGCGTCAACTCCAAAGCGAAGGGCATTGTGTAGCGATGATAGGCGATGGCATCAATGATGCACCCGCACTTACCCGTGCTGACGTAGGTATAGCCATAGGGGCCGGAGCCGATGTTGCCGTGGAAAGTGCCGGAATTATTCTGGTGAGGAGCAATCTCATGGATGCCGTGGCTGCACTGAAGCTCGGTAAAGCTGTACTCCGAACCATTCGGCAGAATCTATTCTGGGCCTTTATATACAACCTGCTCATGATTCCCCTTGCAGCAGGAGCTCTGTATCCCGCCACCGGGCTTTTGCTCAGTCCGGAAATTGCAGCAACGGCCATGAGCCTGAGCAGCCTCTTTGTTGTAGGAAATGCCCTGCGCCTGCGCCAATTGGAACTTCCCCACCCCATACCGGAAAAAATGAATACCATCACCTTATCCGTAGAAGGAATGATGTGCCCGCACTGCGAACGGCACGTCACCCAGGCACTCAGCTCTCTGCCCGGCGTTACCGCTGTAAAGGCAGACCACCAGACCTCCACAGTCATCGTCAGCTCAGATACGCCGCTGGATGAATCCATGGTGGCAGCTATCATCCGGGAAGCCGGATATGACTACAAAGGGACACGCTGATACTCAGCACTCCTCATAATCCTGAATCAACTCCACAAATGCACGCAAACCATGCGTGCGAAGCCACGGGCCCACACCTTTAAGTCGCTCTGCAGCCTCCATGGTTGTGGGTTTCACAGTGGCCATGGCACGCAGCGTCTCATTGTGCATGATACGGTAGGCAGGCATATTGAATTCTGCTGCAAGGTCACGGCGCAGCTCGCTCAAGTGCTCATACAGCTCCTTATCAAGGCGTCCCAGTCCCATGCTCTCCAAGAGCTGGCGCGTCTTATCGTGTCGGGCTGTCTTATTCTTAAGCATGGTGGAAGCGCCGCACCATCCCCGGCGTGTAAGGCGAGGCACGGCGCGGCTCTGCATCACATCCTCACCTGCAGACGTGAGCGTGATAAGCGGCATATCACCGCCTGTACTCTGCACTAATCCCGCCTCGTGCAACGCACGAAATAAGGCCTTCATCCGTGAATCTGAAAGATTCTTAAGAATCCCGTAAGTAGAGAGCGAAGTAAGATATTGATGCATGGAGGCATTCTTCGCGCCTCGAAGCATATCCATAATCTTCCCTCGGCCATAAATGGCAATCCACTCGCCTGCAGCTCCCCGCTTCGAAGCGCGAGCCACACCGGCCAGCGCTTTACGAACAATCAGCAATTCTTCTTCCTCCAACTCCTCTCGCTCGCCGTTATCATCGGCAGAGCAGACATCACAATGCCCACAAGGCTCTGAATTCGTCTCTCCGAAATAATCCAGAATCCACTGTTGGCGGCAACCCATCGAGTACGCAAATCGGGTCATGGCCTCAATCTTGAGGTGGTCACGTTTCGCCTTTTCTTCCAGGCTGTTACGATCAATATCCAGGCTCTCAAAGTTCACCTCGGGGCGCAGCACTCGTGTACCCTTCGTCAGCTGACCGGGCACATCGAACCGCTGGATAGCACCCGCATGAATCAGGCAGGAAAGCGCTGTACCTACCGCCATTGGGTTCACATCCTTGCCCAGACGCTCGGCCATGGCATCCACCGTGATGTGCAGCTCATGCGTGGTCGGGTCACACTCGAAGCGCAGGAAATTATACAGCGAGCGCACCAGTGACACAGGCGGGTTGCTCCCCTCAAAGAAGAATTCCTGCGTCTTGAGGTCAGCGTGATTGAAAAGCAGCTCGCATGCAGCGGCTTCGCCATCTCGCCCCGCGCGCCCGGCTTCCTGATAATAAGCCTCTACACTGCCGGGAATCTCGAAATGCACCACAAAGCGCACGTCCGGGCGGTCAATACCCATGCCGAAGGCATTCGTCGCCACCACAACATCCGCACGCCCCGAGACAAAGGCATCCTGCGAAAAAGCACGTTCCTCATCCGACATACCAGCATGGTAGGCCACGGCATTCACGTGAGCCGAGGATAATTCCTCGAACACCAGCATCACATTCTTGCGTGTGGAGCAATAGATGATACCCTTCTTCCACCGCGCAATCATGGCGTGAATGCGCTCAAACTTAGCCTTTCTGCCCTCGCAGTGCGTAATGCCGAAATCAAGATTATCACGGCCGAAACCGCTGATGACAATCGCAGGCTCCCGCAGCTGCAGCGTGTTGAGGATATCCTCGCGCACATGAGCTGTGGCCGTGGCTGTCAACGCCACCGTCTGCGGATAGCCTAGCGACTCGCGCACGCGTCCCAGGCGCAGGTAATCGGGACGGAAATCGTGTCCCCACTGGCTCAGGCAGTGCGCCTCGTCCACCGCCAGCAAAGCCACCTGCAGACCACGTAGAAGCTCCATGAAGGCCTCCTGAGCAAAGCGTTCAGGAGCCACATAGAGAATCTTGAGCTCCCCGCGGCGTAGCGACTGCATCACCTGGCGGTATTCCTCTGCTCCCAGCGATGAGTTCACAGCAGCCGCAGGAATTCCGCGAGCCTGCAGGGCATCCACCTGGTCCTTCATCAGAGCGATGAGCGGAGACACCACCACCGTCAGCCCCGGGCGGCAAAGCGCAGGCAGCTGGTAGCAGAGCGATTTACCACCGCCCGTGGGCATGATACCCATAGCATCATGCCCGGCCAGTATCGCCTGCACCACTTCTTCCTGCCCGGGCCGCAGCGACTCAAAACCGAAATAGGTTCTGAGCGCGGTCTGGGCATCATGTATCTCGCGGAACTCTGCCATGCGCTTCTATTCTACAGAATCACCGCCTGGCAGGCAAGTCCTAATCATGCTTTGCACATCAGCAACGCCAGCAGCAGGGGCAGCGCCGCTCCCCACAGTGTATGCGTGCGCCGCACGGGCTTCTGCGGCAGCAGGTCATTCAGCCGGGAGTTCTGCTTGAAGCTATAGGTACGGCGGCGCAGCGCAAGGTGCAGATTACGACGCAGGGCGGACACAACAGTATTCTCGTTTTCGATTTCAGGTATCATAGGATATGCAGGGTAGGGTTAGGTGTTACTTGCTGACCCAGGCCCCGACAATCCACCCCGGCACAACTCGACAATGCAGCCGCATTCGTTGGCTCGGTATAGGGTATAGGGTAGTCAGGGAGCGTCAACACCACCATACTAACAAATACCCCACACCAACGCAAGCCTGTTTTTCAAGTTTTCCTAAATAAAAAGCTGCCGGAAGTCATCCTCCGGCAGCAAAAAGAACCTATCTTCTAAGCTTATCAATAATCGCGCTTCAGCAGGTAATCATTGATGGCCAGGAGATTCTCGCGACGACGGTCGGAGAACACATCCAACGCAGCCCGGGCAGCGGCAGTGAGCTCACGGGCCTCGGCGCGGGCGTTGTCCATGCCCACCAGGGCGGGATAGGTGGCCTTCTGCACCTTGGCGTCCTTGCCAATGCTCTTGCCCAGCACTTCGGGGGTGGAGGTCACATCGAGGATATCATCGATAATCTGGAAAGCCAGCCCCAGGCAGCGACCGTACTCGGTAAGGGCATCGAGCTGCTCAGGCGTGCAGCCGGCAGACATGCCGCCAAGGCGAACAGAAGCGATGATAAGTGCGGAAGTCTTGCCGTGGTGAATGGCACGGAGGTCTTCCACGCTCAGTTCGCGGCCTTCGCCCTCCAGATCCAGCACCTGACCACCCACGAGGTGGCGGCTTCCGGTGCGGAAGGCCATTTCGGCCACGTAATCGGCGGCATCGTAGCGGTCATTGGACGGCACGCGGGCCAGCATGGCAAACACCTCGGTGAGCAGTGCATCACCGGCCAGCACGGCAATACCCTCGCCGAACACCTTGTGGTTCGTGGGGCGGCCGCGGCGCAGGTCGTCATTGTCCATGCAAGGCAGGTCATCATGAATCAGCGTATAGGTGTGCAGCGTTTCCAGAGCACAGGCGGCATCCAGCGCCGCTTCCTCGCTGCCACCGCAGGCCTTGGCGGCCTCCAGGCACAGCAACGGGCGAATACGCTTGCCACCCGCAAAGATGCTGTAGCGCATAGCCTTGTGGATGGTGCTGGGGGCAATATCCTCACCGGGCAGCAGCTCGTTCAGACGGGCTTCCACCTTGGCGGCCGTTTCCTTGATGAGAGTCTTGATGTCCATGACGAAAATGATTTACTTACCCTTCACCAGCAGCTCAGCAATCTGCACGGCGTTCAGGGCGGCGCCCTTGCGCACCTGGTCGCCCACCACCCAGAGGTTCAGGGCATTGTCGATGGCGATATCCTTGCGGATACGGCCCACATAGCAGGTGTCGCCGTTGGTGGAATCCAGCGGGGTGGGCCACACGTTGTTAGCCACATCGTCCATGAGCTCCACGCCGGGCATGCCGTCGAAGCAGCTGCGGGCGCCTTCCACGTCCACCGGCTTCTCGAACTGGGCAATGCAGGAAATGGAGTGGCTGCGGTACACGGGAACACGCACGCAGGTGCAAGTCACATTCAGCTCGGGCAGGCCCATAATCTTGCGGCCTTCGTTAAGCATCTTGAGTTCTTCCTTCGTGTAGCCGTTGTCAGCGAACTTATCAATCTGGGGCAATACGTTGAAAGCAATCTGGCGGGGATAGGTCTTGATTTCCACGGGGTGGCCGTCCACAATGGCGCGCACCTGGTTCTCAAGCTCGGTGATGCCGTGCTGACCGCTGCCGGAAACGGCCTGGTAGCTGCTGGCCACGATGGTCTTCAAACCATACTTCAGGTGCAGCGGGTACAAAGCCATCAGGGTAATGATGGTGGTGCAGTTCGGGTTGGCAATGATGTTGCGGGGGTGGTTGAAAGCGGCCTCAGCGTTGATTTCGGGCACTACCAGCGGCACATCGGCGTCCTGGCGGAAAGCGGAGGAGTTGTCCACCACCACGCAACCGGCAGCGCCGGCGATGGGGGCGAACTCGCGGGAAATATCGCCGCCGGCTGCAAAAAGGGCAATGTCCACATCGCCGAAGGAATCAGCCGTCAGCTCCTGCACCGTGAGCATCTCACCACGGAATGCAACCTGTTTACCGGCAGAACGATGAGAAGCCAGAAGTTTGAGCGAGGCCAGCGGAAAATTGCGGGTCTCAAGGCAGGAAAGAATCTCGACGCCCACCGCACCGGTGGCGCCCACGATAGCGACTCTGGGATTATTCATGTTCATGAATGATTGATTTACAGGATGATTCATGTGCCCGTGGCACGCGCGTAGTATACACGATTTCTACGCATTATCAAGCCTAAAGGAAACAGTTATTTCCCGTTTTTCCAAACTTATTGCGCAAAATAAAGCACCCGGCAACTCGTAACTACTGCCGGATGCCCGGAAAAACTGGTATTCAGCCTCCCGAATCAGGATTCGATATAGCCGACGTAGGGCAGATTGCGGTACTTGCCGTTGTAATCCAGGCCGTAACCTACCAGGAAGCAATCATCGCAGTGCAGCGCGCAGAAGACGCGTTCGTGCTCGAAAGCGCGGCGGACGCTCTTGTTGATAGCCACCGTAGCAACCACCCTCACCGCACCATTCTCGTAAAGAGCATCGCACACTTCCTTCATGGTCAGTCCGGTATCCAGCACGTCGTCAATCACCAGCACATTCTTACCGGCGCAGTCCGGCAGAGCATTGTGCCACTTAAGCTTGCCCGTGCTTTCTGTGCCCGAGTAGCTGGAAATACGAATCGTCTGCAGCTCGAAATTAGCAGGCAGGCAGCGCAGCAGATCCGCAGCATACCAGATAGCGCCATTGAGCAGACAAAGCGCCACAACCGGTTCCTTGTCGCCGAAACAGGCCTCGATATCACCCGCCACACGGCGCACAGCCTCCTGAATCTCTTCTGCAGTATAAAGTGTCTTGATGTCCATAATCGTTTATTCAGAAAAAAGTATATTCCCTCTCAGTTTTCCACTTCAGTGGGAATTATGATAACTCCATTTCGTCAGCAGAGGAAGCCCCCCCACGCACCTTGGCAAACAGATTATCCCAGATGGGGCATACCTTGAAGAAAAAGCCGATGATATAGCCTGTGCTCACAGCACAAATCAGCGAACCTTCGCGAACTCCGACCACGTCACCCCAGATAATCAGTGATGCGACCACCGCAATAGCAAGCAGTGAACAATCCACAGCCACTTTCACTCGGCTGAAGCGCCAGGAGAAAGTGCGGCTCAGAGCCAGACAGAACCCTTCAGCCGAAAGAGGTACCATGTCGGCCTTCACATAGGTAAAGATGCCGAATGCACAAATCGCGCAGCCTATCAGGGTATATGCGAGCGAAAACGTATAATCCTCGACCGGCAGCAGACGGGTGTAGCTCAGACAGAAGTCGAGCATGACGCCCAGAATCACCCCCATCACCACCTGAAGGAGCTGCACCGGACGGTAATTGCGACGAAGCAGCAGAATCTGCAGCAGCACCAGGAGCACATGCACGCAAATGAGAAGACGCCCCACAGTGCAGAAGCTGTATCCCATGCCGCCCGGCACATCGCCCAGCGCCAGGTGACACACCAGCGCAGGGCTGGTAATAGCATCTGTGCCTAAATCAGCAATCACAGTAAATGCGATACCCTGAGCCAGCAGAAACAGGCCTAGAAACAGACAGCACAGGCGAAGGCAGATTTCCGGATAAGTGCGTTTCGTATTCATTGCAGCTGCCGGATTCTACCAAATAATGGCCTATCCCACAAGACTTATCTCCCATGTAATGCCTTTTCACGCTCGCTTGTTGCTTTTATCTTGTCGCTCATAATTCTTCTATGATACTATCGGATTATACAAAGCACCCTCGCTCCCCATGAATAAGCATTTCCTGTTTCTCCTCCTCATCCTCACCACCATCCAGGCCTCAAGTGCGGGCAAGCACATCTGCACCAGAGGATCATGGGACATCGTCGAAGAACCCGTGAATAATGAATGGAACCCGGGCTGGGTACTGCAGGCAAGAAAAAGCGGACAATCGACAGACCTTCACTTTCATTCACACAGCCTGCAGAAGTTGTGGGAATCTGCCCATTTCCTCATTCTGAAAGATTCCGGTATAGCCCACAGCTCGTCATCCCTTCTGGTTGTTCACATGCCGGATACTTCGCGACCTGTTATCCTCTACCAATTCACGGAACCCACTCTCAATGCCGAATATGAGATTGAACTTCTCGAAGCCAGCGAGAAAGACAACGAATTGAAGCTCAAAATCAGAGTCTTCGATGAGAGAAACGGCAAAAATCAATACATCATTCTGCATAGAATCGCTCCCGCAGATTAAGGTCTGCTCATGCGGACATGCTTTTTGTTTGCAAAAGCCCGCGGGTGCGCGTACAATAGGAGCGTGAGGTGGACATCTGCAAAAATCTATGTACTAAAGGCGGCAATCATCGGTTCTGCCATGGCCTACATGATACTTGACCTGTGGGTACTGCGCGGGCCTATGTACGGGTTCCTGCACAAGGACAAGCAGGCTGCCGAAGCTGCTGTGGTGGTGTATGGGGAGCGCATCTCTCATGCGCAGCTGGCCCGCCACAAGGCAGAACAGGAAGCCATTTCCGGCCGCGAGAAGACCAACACCAGCATGGCTATGGACATGGTGCGCAGCTCCCTGCTCCGCATGCGTACCCGATACAATGACAACCAGTTGAAGCACGACCGGGCCGCAGCAGAGCGAGAGGTGGCTGCACTGGCTGGTCGTTACTCCAACCCGGAGGAATTTGAACAGCAACTCGCCACGCAGGGCTACACCCGCCGCCAGTTCACAGACAAACTGGA
This sequence comes from Akkermansiaceae bacterium UBA3385, assembly GCA_002358905.1. Lineage (GTDB taxonomy): Bacteria > Verrucomicrobiota > Verrucomicrobiia > Verrucomicrobiales > Akkermansiaceae > Akkermansia. The sequence goes on along the minus strand of DEPT01000023.1, from coordinate 13,599 downwards.
GGCCCGCCAGATGCAGCTTGCTCTGCTTGACCGCAATCTGGAACCACACACCCAGGTGGACAACGCTGCAATCATGGCTCATTACAAGCAGCTCAAGGAGGAGATGACCATTCCCGCCAGCCGCCCGGTGAAGCACATTTTCATTGCTTCTCTTAATCGCAGTGAGGAGGATGCCCGCCGAACCGCAGAACTGGTCATGTCCCGGTTGGACGCAGGAGAGGGCTTTGCCGACCTGGCCGCGGAGGTAAGCGAAGACGAAGCCACAGCCAAACGCGGCGGCAACCTGGGCACCGTGTATGATGATGCCCATCTGCCGCTGCCGGAGCTGAACCTTTTCGGTGATAACGCACTACCCCCTGGCACCCCCGCGCTGGTCAAGAGCAAGTGGGGCTGGCATGTCATTCTGGCCGGTCCCATCACCCCCACCTACACCCCTTCGCTGGACGAGTGCCGGGAAACCTTGCGCACCGCCATCATCAGCGCCCAGCGGGAACTTGGGGTAAACACATTCTTCGACACGCTCATCAAGGAAGCGCACCGCAAGCAACACATCAAAATTCATGTCAAGTAACAGCATTACCGTTTCACGGGCTGCGCAGGGACTGCGCGGCACCATCACCGTGCCGGGGGATAAGAGCATTTCGCACCGCGTCGCCATTCTGGGCGCGCTGGGCTCCGGCTCCATGCATGTTCGTAACTATCTCTGCAGTGAGGACTGCATCAACACCCTGCGAGCCATGCAACAGCTGGGAGCCAATGTGGCACCCGGAGACTGCGAGCAGAATTTCACCCTGACCGGCACCGGCATGCAGCCCACCGCCCCGACCCGCGATATCGACTGCGGTAACAGCGGCACCGGTATGCGACTCATGGCCGGAGTGCTGGCTTCCCTGCCTTTCCGCAGCCGCATGTTCGGCGATGCCTCGCTGAGCTCCCGCCCCATGAAGCGCATCATCGACCCGCTGGCCTCCATGGGTGCCCGCATTACCGCCTGTGGCGAAAAGCCCGGCTGCGCCCCACTGGAAATTGAGGGCGGCACCGTGAGCCCGATTCATTATGACCTGCCCATGGCCAGTGCCCAGGTGAAAAGCGCTGTGCTGCTGGCCGGCATGCTGGCTGAGGGGCGCACATCGGTGCACCAGCCTGCCATCACCCGCGACCACACGGAGCGCCTGTTCGAGCACTTCGGTATTCCCTGCACCGTGTCCACGGACGGGCTCGACATTGCCGTGGAAGGCCCCGTGGTGCCGCAGAACAAAGATATCACCGTACCGGGCGATATCTCCAGCGCCGCTTTCTGGCTGGTGGCCGCCTCCATTGTGCCGGGCAGCGAGGTCACGCTCCTCAATGTGGGCCTGAATCCCACGCGCGACGCCATCATCACCGTACTGCGCCGCATGGGCGCAGATATCAGCATCACCAACCGAACCGAAGGCGGCGAGCCCTATGGCGATATTACCGTGCGGGCACCGCAGCAGCTGGTGGCTACTGAGGTACTCAAGCCTGAAATTCCCAACCTCATTGATGAAATTCCCGTGCTGGCCGTGGCAGCAGCCTTCGCCGAGGGGACGACCCGCATCCGCAACGCTGCCGAGCTGCGCGTGAAGGAAAGCGACCGCATTGCCACCGTGGTAGGTAACCTGCGCGCCATGGGTGCAGATGTAGAAGAATTCCCGGATGGCATGGAAATCACAGGTGGCACTCCGCTGCATGGTGCCACTATGGATTGCTACGGAGACCACCGAATCGCCATGAGTTTCCTGATGGCAGGACTGAATGCAGAAGGAGACACCACCCTGCACAACTGCCATAGCATCAACACCTCCTACCCCGGCTTCGAGACACATCTCAAGCAACTCGTACAGAGCTGAAGCATGGCACGAATTACCCAGGAATGTGTAGCGCGTATCAAGGATTCCGCAGATATCGTGGAGCTCCTCAGCAAGTATTTGCAACTGCGCCGCGCGGGCAATTCCTGGAAAGCCTGCTGCCCTTTCCACAGCGAGAAAACCCCCTCCTTTCATGTGAATCCGGCGCGCCAGACCTTCCACTGCTTCGGCTGCGGAGTGGGTGGCGATGCGCTTAAGTTCATCATGATGTTCGAGAACCTCGATTACCCCACCGCTCTGCGCCGACTGGCAGATATGAACGGTATCCCGGTCATCGAAGAAGAAGAAAACCCGGAAATGGCAAGACAGCGGCGCATTCGTGCCCGCGTGGTGGAGGCCAACACCCTGGCCACAGAATACTACCACCGCAAGCTCTGCCGGGATGCCGGAGCGGCCCACGTGCGCGAATACCTGAAGCAACGCGGATTCGGCATCGAAATTGCCCGAGCCTGGCAGTTGGGCTGGGCTCCGCCTGATTTCCGCGAGCTGGAGCAACTCGCGCGCAGCCGCAGCATGGATGACCGTCTGCTGGCAGAAGCCTATCTGCTGGGTCGTGGACAGCGCGGGCTGTACCCCGTTTTCCGCGACCGCCTCATGTTCCCCATTCACAACGTGCGCGGCGAGGTGGTGGGGTTCTCCGGTCGAGTCATCCGAGCCGACCAGGACCCGCGCAAATATGTGAACACAGCCGACACCGCAGCTTTCCACAAGGGAGAACTCCTGTTCGGACTCTACAAGGCCACCGGTCCCATCGGCAAGGCGGGCATGTGCGTGGTGGTGTGCGAAGGCCAGTTGGATGTGATTGCCTGCCACGAGAAGGCCGATATCCGCAATGCGGTGGCCGGCCTGGGCACGGCTTTCACCGACGAGCACGCTAAAATCCTCCGCAAATACGCCAAGAAAGCTATTCTCTGCTACGATGGTGACAACGCCGGCATTAAGGCCAGTGAAAAGACGTTCCGCAAACTGGCAGCAGCCGGGCTGGAAGTATATCATGCCAGTCTTCCCCCTGGAGAAGACCCGGATTCCCTCATCGGCAGCAGCGGGCCGGAGGCACTGCGCGAAGCCATCGACACCGCCCGCCCATATCTGGAGGTGCGCGTTGGTCAGGAACTCGCACTCATTCAGGGCGATGCCAATGCCCGAGCTGCACTCATTCCCCGCATGGCTGACCTTGCAGCCGAAATCACGGACCGCAACCGGCGGGATGTGGCCGTGGCCGACCTGGCCACCCGCCTGAATACCGGACTTGAGGGGCTCCGAGAAACAGTAGAAGGCATCATCCGAGCCCGCAAGGAAAGCCCCCAATCTGCCACGGCCGAACCACAGTGGGAACCAGGTGGAGAAGAAGATTTTTCCAGTGAGCCCATGCAGGACCTCCCCCGCCGGGTCATCCCCATCACCCTGCACAACGCTATCCGCGACACCATTTTCCTGGCTGCGGTGAGCGCAGAAGCTCAGGCGCTGTTACTGGAACGCATCGAAGAACTCCAGGAACCCATCCACTGGCTTTCCGGCGGTGTAGTGCTGCAGCGCTTCATGGAAGTGTTACCGATACCCGGAAACCTCCAATCATGGCAGGATTTTCTGGAAAAACTGCCGCCGGAGCAATCCGCAGCCCTGCGTGGCATGGATCCCACCCCTGTGGATATCCCGAACATCATGTCCACGGTGGAAACCACATGTTCAAACGCAGCTCTGGCTGCTCTCAAAGCACACGTGGACCAGCTCCGCTCCCAAATCAATACTCCAGGCATTTCCTGGCAGGACGCGGCTCCTCTCATGGAGGAAATGAATGAGCTGCAAAAGCTCATAAACTCGGCGGAGTAAGCTCTCATTTCAGAACTTACTCCGCCATCAATATGCTTAACTCTTGGGTGTGAGGTTAACCCGTGAGGAACTCCGTGTTTTCGAAGTCGAGCCTGTCGTTTTCTTCGTTGAGGAAGCAGATGTTTTCTTGGTTGTCGAACTACTCGGTGTGGGAGACATCTGCACAGAACTCTGTTTCTTTGCAGAGCTGGCTGTGGTCTTCTTGGTAGAACTGGTTGAGGTCGTCTTCTTCGTAGATGAACTGCTCGGCGTCGGCGTCATCTGCACGGAACTCTGTTTCTTTGTAGAGCTGGTTGAAGTTGTCTTCGTAGATGAACTGCTCGGCGTTGGCGTCATCTGAACGGAGCTCTGTTTCTTTGTAGAACTGGTTGAAGTCTTCTTCGTAGATGAACTGCTTGGCGTCGGGGTCATCTGCACAGAACTCGGCTTCTTTGTCGTGCTGGTTGAGGTTGTGGTCGATGACGAACTGTTTGGCGTCGGGGTCATCTGCACAGAGCTCGGTTTCTTTGTTGTGCTGGTTGAGGGCTTATTCGTTGATGAACTGCCCGGGGTCGGCATCATCTGCACAGAGCCCGGCTTCTTTGTTGTGCTGGTTGAGGTTGTGGTCGATGACGAACTATTTGGCGTCGGGGTCATCTGAACGGAGCTCTGCGGCTTATTGGTGCTCGAAGTTGTAGTGCCAGACGGCTGCTGCGGAGTCGGAGTCATCTGCACTGAACCTTGTTGAGTATTGACGCCGGTGGATGATATACTACCTGACGTTGACTGATTCGGAGTAGGCATCGTCTGGATAGTAGTTTGCTGCGTGTTTTTCGGACGAGATTTGCGAGAGCTCTTACGAGGAGACGACAAATGTTCGCAACAGCACAAGCTGAAGCCCAGTAAAGCAGATGCAAAAAGCACCTTGGTAACGTTCATGTTCATAGTTCAGAGAATGAGGGAGAATATGGTTTTCACGAATAAAGCGATTCAACCACCGAGTTTTGTGTAAACTTCTATATAATTCTGAAAATTTACTTCATGCAATCACCATCGCAGCACACTTTACCATCTGCAAACAAAAATCGGATGCTTGCAGAGCAAAAGAGAAACGAGTAGAGACGCATTCGTGTAGTATATAATCAAATTTTCATAAAAAATCAAGTTTTTAATTTCATACAGCGTGCAAGTAAAATAAATATTTACCACAAAACTAACTAATAATAAACTAAAAGAAAAATTACGTTAAAATTATTCCTTTTATTCCTACTATTTCGCTTGACTTTTCAAAATAGAGTAGTAAACTGGCGACACATATACAAAATGTAGTAGAGCCATGAAGATACGGAAACGGAACGGGCAGAGGGTTGCTTACGAACGGGAAAAGATAGAGCGAGTCATAAGTCTGGCATTTGAAAGCGTAGGCCGGAGTCATGCAGAAGATGAAATCAAGCGGTTGGCGGCAAGCATCGAATCACAGCTTGCAGCACAGGGCGATGACTTGATAGCAGTGGAAACAATCCAGGACCTGGTGGAAGGCGCGCTTATGGTTGCAGGCCATTACGAAGCAGCCAAAAGCTTTATTCTCTACCGCAACGAACGGAGCCGGGCCCGCGCCGCCCGGGAACAACTGCTCGCCCACTTCGAAGAGAATGAAGCGCTCGAAGGCACCCTGCGCGATGTGCAACGCGAATTCCCAGGCGAAGAATATGCCCTCCCCCAACTGGCAGCCCGTTTCCGCAGTTTCAGCAAAAAAGGCCAGAGCCTTGAGGCATCTCTTACCAGTCTTATTAAAGCCGCGGCCGAACTGACCACCCGCGATGCACCCGAGTGGGAAATGATAGCAGCTCGTTTCTGGTTACTGAGATTCCGGGCTCAACTTGCGAAACACGAAGCAGCCGCGGGAATTACCAGTCTGTACGATAAAATTCTGCATCTGACCAAAGAAGGCGTGTACGGCAGCTACATACTTGCCCATTACACCAAAGCAGAAATTGACCAGTTTGCCACACTGATTCAACCGGAGCGGGACAAATTATTCAACTATTCCGGGCTGGAACTTCTGCATGGGCGCTATCTTATCCGCACACATGCAGAAACCGTGCTGGAAAGCCCGCAGGAAATGTTCCTGGGCATTGCCCTTCACCTGGCCATGAAGGAAACAAGTGACCGCTCTCTGTGGGTACAGCGCTTCTACGACATGCTCAGCACGTTGAAAGTAACTATGGCCACCCCCACCCTGGCCAATGCACGCAAACCGTTTCACCAGCTTTCCTCCTGCTTCATCGACACCGTACCCGACAGTCTGGACGGCATCTACCGCAGTATCGACAACTTTGCACAAGTAAGCAAATACGGCGGTGGCATGGGGCTCTACTTTGGTAAAGTCCGCGCCAGTGGCAGTGCTATCCGGGGTTTTCCCGGGGCTGCAGGAGGAGTCATCCGTTGGATTCGTCTTGCCAATGACACAGCCGTGGCTGTAGACCAGCTGGGAGTACGCCAGGGAGCCGTGGCTGTATACCTGGATGCCTGGCATCGCGATCTGCCGGAGTTCCTCTCTCTGCGCACAAACAATGGTGACGACCGCCTCAAGGCACACGATGTATTCCCCGCCGTGTGTTACCCGGACTTTTTCTGGCAGCAGGCCCGCGATAACATTGAGGGAGACTGGTACCTCATGTGCCCTCACGAAATCAAAAGCGTGAAGGGCTACTCGTTGGAAGACAGCTATGGTGTTGAATGGGAAGAACGGTACCACAGCTGCGTAGCAGATGCCCGCATCCACAAACGAGTTGTCCCCATCAAAGACATCATCCGGCTTATTCTCAAAAGCGCGGTGGAAACAGGTACGCCATTCGCCTTCAATCGGGACATCGTGAACCGTGCCAATCCGAACAAGCACTGTGGCATTATCTACTGCAGCAACCTCTGCACCGAAATTGCTCAGAACATGAGCGCCGTTGAATCACTCCGGCAGGAAGTATGTACCATCGATGGAGACACCGTTGTGGTAACCACCACCAGACCGGGTAATTTCGTTGTCTGCAACCTCGCAAGTCTTTCCCTCGGACGTATTGACGTACGCAACCCTCAGGAGGTGGAAGAAATCACCCGCAGTGCAGTGCGCGCGCTCGACAACGTAATCGACCTGAACTTCTATCCCCTTCCCTATGCCGAAATCACCAACCAGGCCAACCGCCCCATAGGTCTGGGCGTGAGTGGCTACCACCACATGCTCGCCAAGCAGGGGCTGCACTGGGAAACACAGGAGCATCTCGATTTTGCCGATAAGCTCTTTGAACAAATTAACCATGCAGCCATTTCCGCCAGCTGTGACATTGCACGAGAAAAAGGAAGCTACGCTGCCTTTGAAGGCAGCGAATGGCAGACTGGAATCTATTTCGACCGCCGGGGATACACTGCGCTTCACTGGCAGGAACTCCGGGCACGCGTGGCAGCCCATGGCATGCGCAACGCCTGGCTGCTCGCCATTGCCCCCACCAGCAGCACCAGCATCATTGCCGGAACCACTGCCGGTATCGACCCAGTCATGAAACTCTTTTTCCTGGAGGAGAAGAAGAGCGGACTCATGCCCCGCGTAGCCCCTGACCTGAGCATTCAAACCCTGTGGCTGTACAAAAACGCCCACCACATTGACCAATCCTGGTCCGTGCGGGCAGCAGGCGTTCGCCAGCGCCACATTGACCAGGCCCAGAGCATGAACCTTTACATTACCCATGAATACACCCTCCGACAGATACTCAACCTCTACATCCTCGCATGGGAGTGCGGGGTGAAGACCATTTATTATATCCGCTCCAAAAGCTTAGAAGTAGAAGAATGTGAATTATGTGCCAGCTGAACCGCAGACCACTGTTTAACCCGCAGGGCGACACCGATACCGCCGCCCGCCGCATCATCAACGGCAACACCACCAACCTCAACGATTTCAACAACATGAAATACAGCTGGGTGAGTGGGTGGTACCGCCAGGCCATGAATAATTTCTGGATTCCCGAGGAAATCAACCTCGCTGCAGACGTAAAGGACTACCCGCGTCTGAGCCCGGCGGAACGCCGTGCATTCGACAAGATTCTCTCCTTCCTCGTGTTCCTCGACAGCATCCAGACGGCAAACTTACCCTCAGTAGGCGAATATATCACGGCCAATGAGGTGAACCTCTGCCTGTGCATCCAGGCATTTCAGGAAGCCGTACACAGCCAGAGCTACAGCTACATGCTGGATACCATCTGCGAGCCCCAGCAGCGGCAGGAGGTGCTCTACCAATGGAGGAACGATGAACACCTGCTGCGCCGCAACACCTTTATCGGCAACCTGTACAACGAATTCCAGCAAAACCGCACCCCGGAAAACTTTGCCCGCACACTGGTAGCCAACTTCATTCTGGAAGGCGTATACTTCTACAGCGGCTTCATGTTCTTCTACAACCTGGGACGAAATCACAAAATGCCCGGCAGCGCACAGGAAATCCGTTACATCAACCGCGATGAAAGCACCCACCTCTGGCTCTTCCGCAACATTATACGCGAACTGCAACGTGAAGAGCCCCAGCTCTTCACGGCGGACAAAGTCGATGAATACCGCGGCATGATTCGCGAAGGAGCCGAACAGGAAATCGCCTGGGGCAGCTATGTGATTGGGGACGACATCCCTGGCCTGACCACAGAAATGGTGCGGGACTATATCCGCTACCTGGCCAATCGCCGGTGTCTGGAACTGGGCTTTGCACCGGTATACGAAGGGTACGAATCCGAGCCCCCCGCTTGTTCCTGGGTATCCCAATTCAGCAACGCAAACCTCATCAAGACTGACTTCTTCGAAGCCCGCAGCACAGCCTACGCCAAGAGCACCTCACTGGTGGATGATTTATAAAACAGTAGCTATCTCCGGGCATAATAAAAAGAAGGAAACAGCGGAACTATTTATCAGCCTCAGGGTTCACGAATGGATTCATCCATGGCCTTGATGAACGGATGCAGCAGATAAGAGATAACCCGACGTTCTCCTACTTTGATTTCAGCACGCAACCGCATACCTGCACTCTGCCACAATTGGGAAGGCACGTCAACCAACTCACCACTCACGGTAAGGCGTGCACGGAACTGGGGGCGCCGTCCGCCAGGCGCTGTCATTGCCTTCTCTGAATCATCTTCCATATTGGAGGATGATTCATGAGTGTCGGCAGAAATGAAACGCAACGTACCACTCAGAGTCCCGTATCTCTGGAACGGAAATGCATCTAGTTTCAGGCGAACTGAATCTCCCACTCTCAAAAGGCCTACATCCTTAGGCAGGATGTCAATCTCGGCTTCCAAGGGTACATCCAGCGGAATAAGTGATATGTACGACTCAGCCTCGCGTACTGCAGATCCCTCCTGGTACGGTGCAACCTCGTGCACAACGGCACGACAGGGCGCCTTGAGACAATCCACAGCAACCAGATATTCGGACTGACGGATTTTTTCCTGTAAAATGCTGATTTGCAATTCCGCATCGGCTAGCTCCTTATCAATATCCTGCATCCACTCTGCCTGGAAAGCAGCTAATTCCGATTTTGCAGTAATGCACAACTGCTGATCTTCAACCAGGCGAGTACGCTGATTTTCCACTTCAATCTCATTACCCATTCGCTGAATCCGGGTATTGAACACATCGACCAAGGGAGTCATGCCTTTTTCCGCCAGATTCTCATACATTTGTTCAATGCGGTTAACTGGCACCATCATTTCATCATACTTGGCAAGTGAACGCAGAATGGACTCTGTCGTCGAAGCATAACGACTTACACTAGCCTGCAAATACGCCACTCGCTTAGCATAGAAATCTCGCCGGGTAGAGAACAAGGCATTTTGTCTGCGAGCAGCCTCTGATTGCGCCAATTCCTCCGGAAAATCAATCGTAGCAGCCCCCATCCGCTCCGCATTCAAGCGCGCGGAAAGGCATTTGTAATAGGTCATCTGCTCACGCAAATTTCCCAACTCTGCAGCATTCATCGTCGTATCAAGCTCGATGAGCACCTGATCTTTCTCCACAACCTGCCCCACCTGCACCAGAACCCGCTTGATAACAGAACGTTCCAGGGGTCTCATGGTTATATTAGGTCGCGTAGTCACCAGTTTTCCTTCGGCCGCCACAACCTTATCCACCTTGGCCAGACACGCCCACAGCACTCCCGAAACAAGCAACAAGATAATCACCCAAAGCACACAGTGTGCAGGAAGAGGGCATTTGCGAGTCTCAAGCCAGATAGATTCCGGCTCGCATGCTGCAATATCAGCATCTGTCAATTCCTTTAGCTTTCTCTTTCTAGCCATGCCTTAATCCTCCTCTGTTCCCATTTGTTGCTGCCAGAAATCTGCATACAATCCACCAGAAGCAACCAATTGCTGATGTGTACCATGTTCCAATATAGAGCCTTTCTCCAGCACCACAATATCATCCGCACGGCAAAGTATCGACAAACGGTGCGATATGATAAATACAGTGCGGTTATGTGCAATCTGCTTCAGATTACGGCGAATAAGAGTTTCACTCTCCGGATCAAGCGCACTTGTCGCTTCGTCAAATATCAGGATTCTGGGATTAGGCAGCAACGCACGCGCAATTGCAAGCCTCTGGCGCTGCCCGCCGGAAAGGTTGCTCGCATTCTCCTCAAGCATGGAATCATAGCCACGAGGCAGACTCTGAATAAACTCCTCGGCCCCTGCTACGCGAGCTGCATAAATGACCTCCTCCATGGTGGCATCTCGCTTGGTAAGAGTCAGGTTCTCGCGAATCGTTCCATGGAAGAAATAATTATCCTGCAAAACAACACCTATGTGTGAGCGCAGATGCGAACGGTCGATTTCACGAAGGTCGATACCATCGTATTTGATAACCCCTTGCTGCAGCGGGTACAATCCTTGCATCAGCTTCGTGACCGTGGTCTTGCCGGAACCACTTCTACCTACCAGGCCCACTGTTGTACCGGGTTGAATGCGATATGTGAAATCCCGGATTGCTGGCGGCGCATCCGGTAAATACTGGAAGCGTATATTCTCAAATGATATTTCACCACGTAAAGGCTGCCGTATATCTCCCCCCACCTGCTCATCGCGAGCATTCATCACTACACCAAGCATTCGGATGGAAAGCGATGTCTGCTGATACTCATGCACCAGACCAACGATGCGTACCAGAGGTCCAGTCACGCGTCCGGCAAGCATATTAAATGCAATGAGCGCACCCACTGAAATCTCTGCATCAAACACAGCCAGAGCGCCTACCCAGATAATGCATACCCCCATGAGCCGTTCCAGCCAATGGCTGAGGGTTCGGGCTGTCATCGAAATTTTAGCCACATTAAAGTACCGGGTAATGGCATAAGCCGCCGTATCATTCCACTTGCGTTGTAAAACAGGTTCCAGGGCAAGAGATTTCACCGTACGCACACCATGAATAGTTTCCACCAGCATTCCCTGGCGTCGGCCCTCTGCCTGGTACAATTCCTCCAACCGGCGCTGAAACGGTTTGATAAGCAATGCAATCACAAGTGCCATGAGCACAGTAAACAGCAACACTACTGCAGTAAGCTTTACGCTGTACCAAAGCAGTACAGGCAGGAATACTATCAGAGACAGCAACTCCAACAAACTGAAAAACAAACTACCAGAGAGGAACTGCCGGATTTTCTCCGTCTGTTGCATGTGCTTGATAAGCACACCGCTGGATATGCTCTCATAAAAGTCCACCGGCAAGTTGAGCAACTTACGAAATGTCTTTGTGGCCAGTCGTATATCAATGCGATTTGTCGCAAAAATCAACAGATAATTCTGCAAAAATTCCAGAATTGCATTAAATACCAGTGCCACGCAGACCGCCACACCAAGCACGGTCAGTGTGGTGTAACTCTGATGCACCAGAACTTTATCAACTACCAACTGAAAAAACAGCGGCGTAACCAGACCAATCGCACTGATAGCAAGCACGGCCATCGCAACCTCGCCCAACAGTTTTTTCTGCCTGGCAAATTCTGGAACAAACCACAACAATCCGAACGGACGATTTTCATCCAACAGCGAAAAAACACGCTTGAACAGCACCACCTCCCCTGTATATCGGGCCTGATACTCCTCCTGCGTTATCCATTCTATGGCGGGCACCTGACCTTGCGCATGCGGAGCAGGATCCCACACGCCAAGTTGCAATGGCCGGTCACCGGCCTCCGGGCAATCCGAATCAGGAGCAATCTCGCGCATTCCACAAAGCACCACACCCTTGCCTTCAGCGGTCATTGCAACACATGGGTAGATATGCTCGCGTTCCTCCAAGGCTTTCCATGTCAATTTTCCACTGCGCGACTTCAGTCCCAGGTCTTCAGCCATCTGGCGCAGCAGACTTACACTGGGTTCTTCCTCTACTGCGTACTCATGAAGCAGGCGGCGCACATCTGCATCAAGCTGATGATGCCGACAAATGTTCACCAAACAGTACAGCAGCGTGTGGCGACCATCAACAGCATAGTTCTGGTTGGCAAAATTTCTCAGGAAACATGCGTTGCCGCCCCATGCTTTCTGCAATGCTCCCCGTTTCAGGAACATCACCTTTCCGCTATCCTGGCACAATGGGTCGAACACAGCAAAGTGTGCTTCCTCACCATCACAGCCTTTTCGACAGCCCAGAAAAATAACCCAGTTTTCATTGAGTAGTCTCAATAGTACGGGAGAACCGAAATGCGTTGACAAATCGTCCGTATCAGAAGCATCGCACCATTCCGGCTTCAAGCGTAATTTCTGCAGCACCTCCATTATCCGCTCGTGCGAATCCAGAGGGATATCTCCCACAAGAGCCTGGATATTGCCAGCGTCTGGTACCAATTTGGCCAGCTCCTCCAAGCACTTGCGTGCTGTATTTTCAGATTCAAACATAGTTCTTAATCAAAATTGGGAGAAGAAGAAACATGGTGGGTATGGTCATGCACCGGTGAAATATGGTGCACTATTCCCTTCTTCTCCAGCTCAGCAACAAATTGTTGCAAAGACTCAAAGGCCCGCATGAACGCTGCAGGCGGCATCACTATCTGCGTGTCAACAACTCGAGGCAAAGCCTTGCTATTCGCATCAGGACATCCATCAATATGATACAAGTCCATGCGAATCATCCCCCCGGAAAGGCTCACGTTGGCCACGCCATCAGCATACATGTATTGCTTCATCGTGTGTATTATGGCAAAATCCATCAGAGTTTTCAAACCGAAAAAAATGGATGTCAAAAGTAATAACACATATCAGGAGCAGCCATACTTCGCATGTGTGTTCCCTGTTGTTCCCCAAGAGCCAGCCCTCCCGAGTCAAACTCGGGAGGGCGTCCTGCAGCTCTATTAAACATCAGAACTTGTAGGTGGCACCCATATTTGCGCTGTGGGCATTGGCGTTCTCTACGAACTCACCCGTGTAGCTGGCGTTCACGCTCCACTTGTCGTTCAGTTCATAGCTGGCGCCCACTGTGAAGTTGATGCCCGTGCGGCCCGGGTTCATGCCGGTGTAGCGCACACCTTCCATTTCCACCTTCGGGTTGTTGCGGGCAATATCCTGGTGCAGGGCGATTTCTCCGTATACTCCGAACTTGCCCATGCGGCGGCTGGCTGCCACACCGATTTCGGCACGCAGGTTCTGCAGAGAACCGGTGTTCGTGCCATCGACCGTGGCGGAGTCGCTGGCGTAGTACTGCAGGCCGGCGAAGGGACTCAGCAGGGTGCTGGCGTTCAGCTCATGGTTGTAGCTTACGCGGCCATCCAGCTGCACATTCTTCTGGCTCCAGTCGCTGCCCATCGTCTCTGATTCGCTGCGGCCGTAGGCGGCACTCCAGTCAGCGGTCACGCCGCTGCGCCAGTTGGTCTGGC
>DEPT01000017.1 GCA_002358905.1 Akkermansiaceae bacterium UBA3385 | reverse complement strand
TGGCGCTGCGCATGAAATACCGCCTGAAGGCGGTACGAAAGCGGCACTGTGTGCCGCATGGCTCTTGGCGCACGCGCCAGAGCCAAATTCCAATTTATCGAGCTCCGTACTCAATCTTTGGGACACATGTGATGTGGAGTTATTTTCGAGATGGGCAGCTTGACTTTCCGCTCACAAGAGCCTATGCTTGGAAAGCGAGCTTCTATTCCTATGAACAGCAACATCATCACACTGGCGGATTCCATTACAAAGCTCGAATTCCATATCGGCGGCTACGGCGGGCCCTCTTTTCATATCATACTGACTCCGGAAACCTATGAGGTTAAAAACTGGCAGGGAGACGAGCTGACACCGCCAGAAGCCTGCGAGCTTGTTCACACACCAACACGATACAAGCGCATCATCCGCCGTTTGTTCCGGCATTACAACGTCCATAAATGGAAGAAATCATACTGTGCCCCAGACACCATGGATGGCACCCAGTGGGAGCTCCTTCTGCACCGGAATACTCCGCATAAGGCGCAGCAGTTTTATGGCAGCAATGACTACCCACCCCACTTCTGCAAGCTTCTCCGCCTGCTGGCACCCTACTTCCGGGCAGCAGGATACCGTTTCAGCACCAACATCTGATGGTGCGCTACGTTTCGCACCGATTTCTCCGCCATGCGGGCTCAGGGGACTCTGAGCCGGAGAAAAAGAAACCGCTGCGATTCCCTGAAGAAATCGCAGCGGGGAAAGGTCGGAAGTATACGCTTCTTAATTCTGAGCGGACTCTACCTCAGCATAGGTATCAGCATAAGCCTTTTCAGCGGCAGCCTTGGCAGCGGCAGCGGCCTTCTCTGCAGTTTCCGTCTCGGCATCGAGCTGAGCAGAGGCTGCTTCGTAAGCCTTGGCAGCGGCAGCATCACCAGCCTTGGCGGCATCGTACAGAGCCCAGAGGTTGAGCTTCTTCACAGCAGCTTTGTGAGCAGCGGTGTAGGCCGCAGCAGCGGCATCGGTGGCAGCTTCTTCCTCGGCAGTGGCCCAGGCGTGGTTGTAACCCTGAACATCGTTCCAATGACCACGGGTGAAATCCGGGAAGGTCACGGAGCAGTTGTTATTGTCCATGGACAGGGTGCCCAGCTCTGCAAGGCAGCACCATTCGGCCAGGTCATACACGTCCATATCCAGGGGCAGACCGTTCTGCAGGCAGTATACCATGCGCACGTCCATGAAGAAGTCCATGCCGCCGTGGCCGCCCACCTTCTCAGCCATCTCGCCGTACTTCTTGATGATGGGGTGGCGATAGGTAGCGCGGAGTTTCTTCATATTCTCCTCGCTCATGAAAGAGTGGGAATCCAGATCCTCCAGGTCGGGGGCACCTTCAGATTCCTTCATGTGGCCACTCTCAAGCACAAAGCCCTCGATGGGGTACTTGTTAGCAAAGCCGCGGGTACCGGTCAGCTGGAACAGGCGGTTGTAAGGCTGGGGGTTCATCACATTGTGCTGAATCTCCACCACCTTGCCGTTTTCTGTGCGCATAAGGGTTGTGGTGTGGTCACCATTGCGGTATTCCGGGCAGGGCTTGCCGGTCTTCTTCTCCACATATTCCTTGCCGTGTACGGACTTGGTGTCCATGGCCACGAGGGTCTTGAAGCGGTCGCCACGGTGAATGTTCATCACCTGAGCCACAGGGCCGAGACCGTGCGTGGCGTATACGTCACCGCGGTTCTCCATGTTGTACTTCATACGCCAGCCGAGCTTGTCGGGGTCATTGGCAGGGTTTACCCAGTAATCGCCCCAGAAGGGGTCAAGGTTGTGAATGTAGGCACCCTTGGCGTAAAGCACTTCACCGAACACGCCCTTCTGGGCCATGTTGAGGGAATCGAGTTCGAACCAGTCGTAGCAGCAGTTCTCCAGAATCATGCAGTGCTTGCGATTCTTCTCGGAAAGGTTGATGAGTTCCCAGCACTGCTGGAGGTTCATGGCACTGGGGACTTCAATAGCTGTGTGCTTGCCGTTCTCCAGAGCGCACTTGGCTACGGGGAAGTGGTGATCCCAGTCAGTAGCAACGTAAACAAGGTCGATATCATCACGCTTGCAAAGCTCCTCATACCCCTTGGCGCCGGAATAAATGGCAGCGGGAGCAAGACCAGCCTTGCGCAGGGTCTTCTGGCACTTTTCAGCACGGGCTGCTTCGTAATCGCACAGAGCAACGATCTCCACGCCGGGAATGTGGGTAAAGCGGGTAACTGCACCCGGGCCACGCATACCAAGGCCCACGAAAGCCACACGCACCGTCTTCATCTTGGGTGCGGTCAGACCGATAACATGCTGCTGACCTTCCGGACGGGCGGGAGTTTCCACCACGAGGGTTCCCTTATCCCAATGGGTCTTGGTATCCGGGGACAGCGACTGCGCCTGCAGGCCACTCACTGCAAAGAAGGCCATGAACGCCAGTGTCAATACTCGATTCAGTTTCATATGTATGATATATACGAGGTTTTTCCACCATTTCTGTCAGATTTCTGCTTTATTTCTTCAAAATGGGGAATTTGCATGTAGTCTAGTCCTTTCACCCCCCCAGGTCAAGCATATTTTGCACCATATCAACCCTTATGAAGACAAGCCAGGGAGCTTCACTCCACATCAGGAATTACAGCAGCTTAGAAAGATTTTATGGAACTCCCCACCCTGTTCAGATAAGGTGAGACAACGGCAAGCGCCGGAGGGCAAATGACAGACAAAGCCCGGCGTTCAACAATAAAACCGCACGCACGCGATACAAAAACCCCGGCAATCCGAGAAAAAAGCTCGGAGTCACCGGGATTGAAAGAGACGCAAATAAGAGAAGAACTTACTTTTTCTTGCAGCCGCCCTTCTTGCAAGCCTTCTTGGCTGGAACCGCAGACTTGAATACGGAAGAGGGCTTGAAGGAAAGAGTCTTTGAAGCTGCGATTTCCATGGCTTCGCCGGTCTGGGGATTACGTCCCGTGCGAGCGGCGCGGGTTTTCATCTCAAAGGTGCCGAAGCCCACCAGCTGAACCTTATCGGTAGCCACAGCATCCTTGATAGCACCGATTACGGCATCGAGAGCCGCTTCTGCGCACTTCTTGGTTGCTCCTTCACCAAGTTTAGCCTGAATGCAGTCAACAAGTTGAGTCTTATTCATAGGCTTCTATATTAACACGCCCCGAGCGCATTGCAAGATAAAAACGCAAAAATTATTAAAGAGCACAAACATTTCCGGCGGAACCATGCGGGTCCGCCGGAAAAAAGGGGCAGAATTTCCAGTTATATTACCAGGAAAACGCAGAAACAGCCGTCTTCATTTCACGAACGGCTTCGGTGAGACCGGTAAAGATAGCGCGGCAGATGATGGTGTGGCCGATATTGAGTTCCGTAAGATGCGGTACTGCGGCCAGGTCTGCCAGGTTGCCCACCTGAATTCCATGTCCGGCGTGCACTTCGAGGCCCAAAGAGTGGGCAAGTTCTGCAGCCGCCACCAGACGGGCTGTTTCCGCAGCACGTTCCGCGCCCAGGGTATTAGCAAATTTTCCTGTGTGCAGCTCAATCATGGGAGCCCCCACGGCAGCACTGGCACGCACCTGCTCTGCATCCGGGTCTATGAACATGCTCACCTTGCTGCCATTTTCCAGCAAAGCAGCCACCAGCGGACGAAGCTCCGCCATGTGACCAGCCACGTCCAACCCGCCTTCTGTGGTGATTTCCTCACGGCGCTCCGGCACCAGGCACACGAAATCCGGCTTAAGCCGCAAGGCAAACTCCAGCATGGCAGGAGTGGCCCCCATCTCCAGATTCAGCGGCAGATTCACCTCGCGACGAACGGCAAAGGCATCGTCATCCTGCATGTGGCGGCGGTCTTCGCGCACATGCAGGGTAATGGAATCCGCGCCGCCGGCCTGGGCAGCCCTGGCAGCGGCCACGATATCGGGTTCCACGTTGTGAGAGTCGAGCATGGTGGCATAGCGCGCCTGGCGCAGGGTGGCCACGTGGTCAATGTTTACACCAAGATGCATGATAAGATATAAGAGTTGCGGGTGAAGAAAAGTGTTGAAAAAAGAACCCCGGCCCTGCCCTTGCAGAACCGGGGATTCCGAAAACAGCTGCTTTAGTGCAGGAAGTGACGAGCACCGGTGAACACCATGGCGATACCGGCGGCATCGGCAGCGGCAATCACCTCTTCGTCGCGGATGGAACCACCCGGCTGAATGCAGGCGGTGGCACCGGCATCAATGGCCGTCTGCAGACCATCAGCGAAGGGGAAGAGACCATCGGAAGCAATCACGCTGCCCTTGAGATCAAGCCCGGCCTGACCGGCTTTCCACACGGCAATCTTGGCGGAATCTACGCGGCTCATCTGGCCGGCGCCGATACCAAGCGTACCGTTCTTGTTAGTGAACACAATGGCGTTAGAGTGAACCTGCTTGCAGACGCGCCAGGCAAAGCGCATGGCTTCCAGTTCCTCTGCCGTGGGAACACGCTTGGTCACAACCTTGGCTTCCAGGTTATCAAGGCCCATCACCTCGTCATCGCGCTTCACGGTCATGAGACCACCGGGTGCAGTGCGAACCATGGGCACCTTGCAGAACTCACGCCATGCATCCATGTCGATACGCATGATGCGGCAGTTCTTCTTCTTGGTGAGAATAGCGCGAGCCTCGGGCTCATAATCCGGAGCAATGATAACATCCGTGAAGATAGCGCCGACGATGCGGGCCAGAGCCTCAGTCATCGGGCGGTTCATCACGATAACGCCGCCGAAGGGAGCCTGCGTATCAGTCTGGTATGCACGCTTCCATGCCTCTACCAGGTCCTCATCGTCCTGTCCCACACCGCAGGGGTTGGTGTGCTTCAGAATACCCACCGTGGGACGGCGGAAGTTCATGATAAGGGAGGCGGCGGCATCCAGGTCCAGAATATTGGTGTAGGAAAGCTCCTTACCCTGCAGCTGGGTGAAAATGGAATCGAAGTTGCCATACATCACGCTGGGCTGGTGGGGGTTATCACCATAACGCAGGGTCTGGTTGAAGGGCAGAGACACCGTGAAATTGTTTCTGGTGCTGTCCTCAGCGCGGTGGCCCAGGTAGTTGGAGATGGCGGTATCGTAGGCGGAGGTACGCATGAACACCTTCACAGCCAGCTTCTCGCGGGTCTTGAGCGTGGTGTTACCCTGGTGGTTCTCCATTTCCTCCAGCACGGTATCATAGTCGGCGGGGTCGGATACAACCGTTACAGACGAGTAATTCTTGGCGGCGGAACGCAGCATGGAGGGGCCACCGATGTCAATTTTCTCGATAGCTTCTGCCAGGGTCACACCTTCCTTGGCCACCGTTTCCTCGAAAGGATACAGATTCACGCAAACCAGGTCAATGGTGGGGATATTGTTATCCTTGGCCTGCTGCTGGTGTTCCTCCAGGTCGCGGCGCTGAAGCAGACCGCCGTGCACCTTGGGGTGCAGGGTCTTCACGCGGCCATCGAACAGCTCGGGAGCACCCGTGTAGTCAGAAATCTCGGTCACCGGCAGGCCCAGTTCCTGCAGGTAGCGGCAGGTGCCACCCGTGGAAATAAGCTGAACATTCTGGGCAACAAGGCCCTTGGCAAACTTATCAAGCCCGGTCTTGTCCGAAACGGAAAGCAGGGCGCGCTGAATTCGTGTTGTTTCCATGATTAATTCTGGTTGCACCGCGAAAGCGGCGGCGTAAGGTACAATGTTCCAGCCTAAAATGCAAGCCCAAAATCACACCGCTACGCGTAAAGAGGTAATTTTGCGGCATTACAAAGCGAAATCTCATTGACTTCACGGGGCACTTGGGGCATAATGTTCACATCGAAACAACTTTTACCATGTCTTTCAACATCCAGAACGTCGTTATCGGTGGGCAGGAACCTTTCTTCCTGCTCGGGCCCTGCTCTCTTGAAAACGAAGCCTTTGCCTGGGAGATGGCCACCGCCATCAAGGAAATCTGCACCCGTCTGGGCGTGCAATTCATTTTCAAGGCATCCTATGATAAGGCCAACCGCACCAGTGTGAAGAGCTTCCGCGGCCCGGGCATTGAGGAAGGCTGCCGCATTCTTGCTGAAATCGGCAAGGAACTGCAGTGTCCGGTGGTGACCGACGTGCACACGGAGCAGCAGGCTGAATACGCCGCCCAGTTTGTGGATCTGCTCCAGGTTCCGGCATTCCTGAGCCGCCAGAGCGACCTGCTGGAAGCATGCGCTAAGACCGGCCGTCCCGTGAACATCAAGAAGGGGCAGTTCCTCGCTCCCTGGGACTGCAAGAACATCTGCGAAAAGATGGCCGCCTTCGGCTGCGATAAGTACATGCTCTGCGAGCGCGGCACCTCTTTCGGCTATAACAACCTCATCGTTGACATGCGCGGCATGTACTGGATGAAGCAGTTCGGTTGCCCGGTGGTATTCGATGCCACGCACTCCGTGCAGCGTCCGGGCGGACTTGGCGGTGCCACCGGTGGTGATCGCGAGCTGGCTCCCGTGCTGGCGAATGCCGCCATGACCATGGGCATCGACGGCGTATTCATGGAAGTACACAAGGACCCCGACCACGCCATGAGCGACGGCCCCAACCAGGTGTATCTCAAGGACCTCGAAAAGATTCTCAGCAATCTCATGCTGGTTCGCAAGGCTTGCCAGCAGATGGCCACCATCTGATGAGACGCATTCTCACACTTCTTACCATGTTGCTGCTCCCCCTGCAGAGCCAGGGGCAGCAGCGCACTGATGCTGTAGCCGGGGCGGAGTTCCCGGCACTGCAGTTCCTGCCCGTTGGCTCCGTGGTGGAGGGCATCTCCATTCCCCGCTATGAGAACCACCGGGTCAGCGCCCTGCTCATGGCGGAAAAACTGGTTGTGAAGGACAACCGAACCGTCATTCTGGAAAAACTGAACGCCTCCCTGTACGGTGAGGACAAGAACCAGACAGATGTCCGCACCGACAGCGTTACCTATAGTTTTGCCACAAAGACAGCTCAAACCACAGGCAAAGCTGAGGTGAACGACCCTCGTTTCTCAGCCAAGGGGAAAGGCGTTATCTTCAATACCTCCAGCAGCAAGGGGTTCCTGCATGGGCCGGTCATCACCACGGTATCCGGCAAGCTGTTTAATGATAAGAAAGGCGAAAAGAAATGATTAAAGCCGCCGCCATCGCAGCCCTGTGCATACCGGTTTTCTGCGCAGCCGCTCCCGCTGAATACACCGCCAGCCTTACCGAAGCCCGGAAACAGGCTGACACCTGGCAGGCAAACCTGACCCAGGTCAGTGACGAGCTGAAAGCCCTCGGCGTGGAATTCTCTGCCACCACCGAACACGCTGAGCTGCCGGAAACGGAAGACACCGTGGCCGTAGCCGACAAAGGGCTGTTCTTCGACACCGCAACCTCCCGAGTCATCTATCTTGGAAATGTGCGGCTTCGTGACAAGCGAGCCCACTTGAACGCAACGGAGCAGCTGCACATCTACCTGCAGGACATCAAGGACGACAAGAAAGACACCCCCCCCCCTGCGCCGCTGCAAGATGCTGCCAAGAGCGAACAGATTAAGCCCGCCGCAACAACACAGGAAAAGGCTGAAGCCACTATCCAGAAATCGGCAGAAGCGACAAAGATTCTGACGCAGCAGCCGATTGAGGTGGAAGCACCTGTTGCCACAAAGGAAGAAATCACGGAACCGGCGCTTATCAACACGCACTGCGCCATTGCAGATTCCATTAACAATGCCATTCTGCTCTATTCACCCACGGCAGGGGAACCCATTCTGCTGCAGCATGGGCAGAACATGGTGAAAATCACCCCCAGGGCCGATGCCCCTGCCCGTATTCTGGCAGACCCGGAAGGCAACATCCTGCTGGAAGGCAACGAGATTGACATCCACATGGTGGACAAGGACGGTGGCCTCTCCATCCTGACAACCATAGGCGGGGTGGCATTCTACCACGCAGGCACACACACGCTGTATGTTCCCGGAGCCAGTTCCTTCACCCACCCGGACGGCTCATTGACCTGTACGGAAGAGCTTCGTCTTGTCCTGAACCCGGCTGAACACCAACACGAAGCCAAAAAAGGCTTCATGAGCCAGTTTACCGGGCTTCGATTCGATGGCATTGCCACCGCATCGGCACGTGGTCGGGTACTGCTTACCGGAACAGCCAGCGAGGAACGAGAGGCCATTCGTGCAGAGGGCGATGTTCTCAACTACAACGGTCAGACCGGCGAATGCTCACTGGAAGGCAGCAAGTGCCGTCTTTCATACGGAGCTTGTGACATCTACGCCAACGAGGGGCTCCACCTGCTTGCCAATGGCGACATTGAGCTGCGCGGCAGTGATATTCACGGCACATATGAGCGTGAAAGCGACCAGCCCGGCCGCATACTGAAAGGCACATTCAAGGCATACTCCCATGTCATCTTCCGGGCAGAACTGGGCACCATCAGCACTGAAAAGGGCTTATTCATGAAGGATGCAGAGGCCGATTTTGAATGCTCCG
Source organism: Akkermansiaceae bacterium UBA3385 (assembly GCA_002358905.1). GTDB lineage: Bacteria > Verrucomicrobiota > Verrucomicrobiia > Verrucomicrobiales > Akkermansiaceae > Akkermansia. Next base: position 76,167 of record DEPT01000017.1, on the reverse strand, counting down.
GCCCGGCGCATCTGGTACTGGCCCCCAGAGAAAATGCCAAAGCACCTGAACAAAAAGCGGGCATGCCGAACCTGGCTATCACGAAGTTCGGCAATCTCTCCCGGGCGCGCGCCACGGGCAACGTGACCGCCCACCAGTATGAACCCGGCAGCGGAAAATGCACGGGTGAACTGAAAGCAGCCATGGTGGAAAGCAATCTGGAAACAGGCGAGACAACGCTTACCGGCGACCCAGGCAAGCCCTTGGTAGCCCTGCATGAAGGAAACCGTCTCGTGGTGACACCTGCCGCAGACCAGGTAGCCACTATGCAAGCCATGGCCAATGGTGATGTGAAGCTCTCCGGAGCATCCATTGAAGCCATCATGGTGAGCAAGGACGGTACCACCACAGCCAGATGCAAGGACTATGTGCGCCTTATCCGCGCGGAGAACAGACTGGAAACCGGCAGCGCAACAGAGTTGAAGGCTCCCACGGCCATTCTGACCACAAATGGCTGTCTGAATGCCAAACTGGCGACTGACAATGCAGCAGCTCCGTCCAAGACCGCATTCTCCCAGTTCCGCTTCAATTTCTCCGGTATAGAGGAAGCAACAACCCAGAAAGGTTGCACATTGCGCACAGAACAAGGCTCTATGCAATGCACCGGCCCCGTGCGTATCGTGATGGATCCCAACAAGACATCGGGCGATTCTCCCATGGGAGGCATGAAGTTTGCCACGGCCACGGGGAATGTAGCCATTGCCGGCAAGGACAACACCGGCAGGCTCGTTCGCGCCACGGGTGATTCTCTTAAGATTGATGCAGTAAGCGGTATCAAGGAACTCAGTGGCCAGCGTGTCACCGTGGGAGATGCCTACAACACGCACATCATCACCGGCAAGGGCGCGGCCATCCGCATCGATGCCAAAAACAAAGTCAAAATCATGGGTGGCAGCCACAAGACGCATGCATCCAACGTGCGCGAGCAGCTGAACAACACGAAAAACCAGAAGACCAAGAAGTAATTATGGAAATCCTTCTCAAAGCTAACGGACTCTGCAAATCCTACGGCGAACGCCAGGTGGTGAGCAATGTCAACATCACTGTACATGCCGGTGAAATCGTGGGGCTGCTCGGCCCCAACGGCGCAGGCAAGACCACCTCATTCTACATGGTGGCCGGTCTGGTGCGTCCCGATACCGGCACCGTGGATTTCTGCGGTAAGGACGTGTCCGGGTTACCCATGCACCTGCGTGCCCGCCTGGGCATGGGTTACCTGCCGCAGGAAGAATCCATCTTCCGCAAACTCACAGTCAACGAGAACCTGATGGCCATTCTCGAAACCCGCGCAGATCTCACCCGCAAGGAAAAGAAGGAGAAATGCGATGAGCTTCTGGAGCGTTTCAACATCACGCGTCTCCGCAAGAGCCAGTCCATCCAGCTTTCCGGTGGCGAAAAGCGTCGTCTGACCATCGCGCGAGCACTGGCCGCCAACCCCAAACTGCTCATGCTCGATGAACCCTTTGCCGGTGTGGACCCCATTGCCGTGCAGGATATTCAGCACATTGTAGCTTCCCTGCGCGAAACAGACGGGCTTTCCATTCTCATCACCGACCACAACGTACGAGAAACTCTCGGCATTGTGGACCGCGCCTATATTCTATTCGAGGGTAAGGTGATTAAGGAAGGCAATGCAGAAGAAATTGCCAACGACCCGAAGACGCGCAAGATTTACCTGGGCGAGCAGTTCAAGATGTAAGCCCGGCAGGTGCACCTTCCCAGCCTCCGTTCCGATTTCGGAACGGAGGCTTTTGCATTTTCCCTTATTCCCACACCTGGGTCGAGCGCGCGGCAAGTTTCTGATCCAGGCTCAGCAGTTCATCAATACGCGATCCGCACAGCGTCATGATGTCCACAATTTCCTCCACCTGCAACTCCTCCTCCACCTGCTCCTTCACATACTCAAACAGGAGGCACTGCGTAGCGTATTCTTTTTCCTCCCGGCAAAGGGTAAGCAAATCGTGAATGGAAGCGGTAATCCGGCGTTCGTGTTCCAGCGCCATGCGGAACAAGTCCAACGGAGTTTCCCAGTTGTATTCAGGGGCTGAAACACTGGGAATCACCACACGGGCGCGGCGATTCTCCAGATGTGAAACAAAGCGCAGGGCATGACCGCATTCCTCGCGGTATTGCTCGCGCATCCAGTGCCCCATGCCAGGCAGCCCATACTGGCGCAAGTTGCCGGAAAAAGCCAGATACAGAAAAGCGGATTCAAATTCCAGACGAATCTGGCGATTGACGGCATCAACAATAATCGGGTTCATATACAGGAATCATACCCCCTCCCCTGCTTCAGCGGTATCACTGTTAGTCTCCCAATTAGCAAAAGCTCTTACGGAGATTATGGTGACATGACGAAGGCTTGCACAAAACAGTCTGCCGTGGCACACTGGCAGAGTAGTGAATGGAGTGCAGCAGAATCGTTTTTCGCGGGTGCTACTTAGTGTGGCGCTCTCAATCCTGCTGCACATGATTCTGGGCATTCTCATTCTGCTGATGCCCGGGCAGAAAAAAGTGAAGCGGGCACAAGCTTCCCGTAAGCCGCGCGCCGTGCAGGTAGTGCGTACTGCAGACCGAAAAAAGGCGGACGAGCAGAAAAAACAACAGGCAGCAGCCGCTCAAAAGGCAGAAACGCCAGCAGAAGAAAAGCCCTTTGCCAAAACAAGTGCAGACGCACCCCAGTCTCTGCCCGACCAACCGGATTATGAAGGCAGACACAGCACCCGCGAGTCAAGTGCACCCGACGCCCGTGACCTTGCCAGCGATGCCCACGCCCCCGCCCAGCAAGGCAAAGAAAAGAACGAAGTGGTCACCTTTGACCAGGACAGACAGGAAGGAGAGCTGGAATACGAAGGCAGAAACAGGCCCGCTCCTCCACCTGTGCCCCTGCCCCCTGTACCACAAGAGCCCCTGTCCCCCAGCCCCTTGACCGCTTCCCCGGCCGATGGGCAGAAAAACGGCACAGATACCCCGGAAGCGCAAGGAAAAGATGCAGAAGAAATCATGGTGGATGCCACTAAATCCCTTACTCTTTCAGAAGATGTAAGCGGGCAGCTCAAACTGCAGCAGAAAAACACGCAGACGCCACCGCAGGAGCAGGAGCAACACGCAGCCCGCAAGGGAGTTACCGACGGAACCGGGGAAAGCAGCACAGCACCACTGCAACCACGCCCCCCGCGGGTGTTCTATGACCCCAGCCTGGCAGAATGGGCGCAGAAACCCGGTTTCCGGACCCATGAACGCCGGAGCCGGAGCACAGGCCGCTTTGTTCTGGGACGTGGCGCAGCGCTGAACGTGGCAGCCACCCCACGCGGAGCATACGAGGCACTGGTCTACCGACGCGTAGCGCATTTCTGGTACATCGCGTGTGATGAACACCGTGGTGATATCATCCCGGGCAAAATTACTATCAGTCTGCGAATTACCAAACGCGGGCAGATAGACAGCATGGCGCTCATCAAACGCACCGGAGCCAGCATCAGCCAGCAATCTTTCACCTTCAAGGCCATCCGCAAAGCCGCCCTGCCCCCCATGCCGCCGGAAGTGCAGGCAGAGGTCATAGGCGAGCTCATGGAACTCATCTTCGAATTCAACTTTGATTAACCCACCCACAGAACCGTTATGCTCGATACCATAAACCAATTCTTTGCCGCCTGCCATCCCTTCGGTTACCCGCTGCTGGCCTGCTCAGTCATTATGCTGGCAGCCATCCTCTACCACCTGCTCTTCTCCAGAAGGCACAAAAGTCTGGAAACACTCGAACTTGCAGCGGCAGGCTTACGCTCCACCGCATCAGTAGTAAAAAACTTCCCGAATGATGAACTGGCGCAGGTCCTCAGCTTCCTCGATTCCCAGGAACCGAGCCCAATGCTGGAGCTGCAGGTGGAATCACGGCTCCGCCGCATCATCGACCGCCAGCGCGCCGGGCTTGCCACCATCAGTATCATCACCACCATTGCACCCATGCTCGGCATTCTCGGCACCGCCTGGGGGCTTGTGGACATCTTCGGTGTATTCGGCTCACCGGAAGCGCAGGACGGCATTTCCCTCGGCATCTCGAAAGCCCTGTACACCACTATCTTCGGGCTGGCCATCGCCGTACCCGGCACCATTGCGCTGAGCTGTTTCGAACGTGCCCTGGAGCGCCGCTCCGCACGGATCAACCTCTGCTTCACCGACCTGCTCGCCAAACACAACGATTGATTCGCCAGACATGAAGCTCTACGAACGCAAATTCGGGCAACAAGGAATTCCCATTGTGCCCATGCTCGATATCCTCACCATTCTGCTCATCTTCTTCATCGTTCACACTGAGTTCAAACGCCAGGTAAACATACTGAAGCTGGATGTGCCTCAAACCCATCACCTGGCCGGCACCCAGGGCGACCGCAACAGCATTCTGCTGGAAGTAGCAGAGGACGGCCGCATCGCCTTCAATGGCAAGCTTGTTCCAGCCGAACAACTCGTGACAGACGTCCGGGAAGTTCTTCGACAGAATCCGGACGCCACCATTCAGGTTTCAGCCGCCGGTGGTTCCTCCATGGCAAGATTCATCGAAGTGCTCGACACCCTCACAGCGGCTGGGCTCAACGTGGAACAAGTTCCTGTGCGTATTGATTACGAGCCCTGATTCAGCGGACGGAATTTTTCAGACAGAGCCCGGGCACGGGGGAAGGTCATCTCGAACAAACGTTCCGGCGTGCGGATACCTTCCGTCCACACATTTCCCTGCACTCCCAGAACCAGCGGCGAATCTGGAAGGCGGTACGCACGCACCTTATCCACGGTTATCACCGGGGCATCCGGGCTCTCGGCATCATGATCCTGCGGATAATCAAAATAGAAATGAGAGTTCGGGCATAAAATAACAGGCAGACCAAGAGCCAGCACTTCCTCCACCTTTTCTGAGCGCCACAGCATCACCCACTGCCCGCGCACCCCATTGCATGCGGCTTCATCCCAGGTGATGGCGGGGTAGCCACGTTCCCGCACATAATCCACCATCTCCTGCATAAACACGCGTTGCTGTTCATGGCTCAGCATGGTTTCCTCCACTTCATCACCTCCCAGGTGTATGGGAGTCCCAGGCGGGAAAAGGCTCATCACCTCATCCAGAACCTCGCGGACAAAGCGTTTTACCTCCGGCTTTTCCACCGCCAGCACATCGCGCCCCAACTTGCACCCGGGGGGCGGCTCCAGCGCCAGCTCCGGATACGCCACCAGGCAGGCATACGCATGCCCGGGCATATCAATCTCCGGCACCAGCATAACACCCCGTTCCGCACCATAGGCAATAAGTTCCTTCATCTCCTCCTGCGTGTAAAAACCACCATATAATTCCGGAAAATGGTGCCCCACCTCGTGGTCGCGCCAATTCCATTCACCGGCAAACAGACGTTTGCGCCAGGCGCCTACCGAAGTAAGTCGAGGATACCGTTTAATTTCCAGACGCCACCCCGGGCCATCCGTCAGGTGCAGATGCAGGCGGTTATAACGCAGCTCTGCCATGCGGTTCATGAATTGCTTGAGCACCGCTGGCTCAAAAAAATGCCGGGACACATCCACATGCAGCCCCCGCCACGCAGGAAAGAAGTCTCCTCCCCACGCCACGCTGACTATCATCAATAACAAAAGAATTAATCTCATACCTGTGTCGCTGATTGTTAGAAAAGCTTACCAGAAACCCACCGCAACGCAAGCCGTTTCTGTCTCATCCTCACCCCTGAAATACGCCATAACCACGCAGAATTTTCAGCTTGTTACCACCAGGCTTACAAACGGAAGAAAAAAGAGAGCTGCAACAGAGTTTCATCCTTGACGCACAAGAGGTCATTTTGGTATAGTGGAAGAGTTGTACAAAATCCTTTACAACCGTTCCTCTTCCCTCTTTCAAAAACCATGAAACTCCACCTGAATCTTTCCCTCCGCCGCGCCCTGCTCGCTGCCATGGCAGCGATTGCCACGTTTGCCCCCTCGGCAACTGCAGGTCTGGTCGATGCCCGGTATGATTTGCAGTATTACCTGGACTTCGGTTACAACATGGGCTTGTTCCGCCCAGGTGCCACCAATATTACCGTGCAGTTCAAGGATGGAACACCACTCAGCAATGCAACTATTCCGCTGATGCCGAATCTGGACAGCTATGCAACCCGTGCCGAATATGCCGGTTCTTTCGGTGGCGGCGCGGGGCTTATTTCTCCGCAATACGTTGCCAGTGCGGCTCACTGTAAGGAAGGTAATGTGTATTTCATTACCCGGAGCAACGATTATAGCGCAGCATATTCATCGACTGGCTATGCCAGTCAGGCCGGAGTAGGCTCCAGTGATTGGAGTATTCAACGACTCAATAAAATTGTCACAGAAGTAGCATACACGCCCTACGGCAGCGACTATTTCATGAGTAACAGCATGAAGCTGAACGAAACCTGGCTGTACCGCACCGGCCAGGGTGACCCGAAGGATACCAATGGCGGTATTACAACGGGACGTACGCCACTGGGTGGTTTGTGCAACCTCTCCACTCTTAACCAGAATGGCACAGGAACCTGGGTTTACCGAGTTTTCAACCGGGAGTTTGATACGGCGAATGATACACGCCCCCCGCTGGAAATCAGCATGACATCGGGTGATAGCGGCAGCCCCTTGTATGCCTGGGATGATGCCAACAATCAATTTGTACATGTCGGCTTCTGCTCCGGCGGTAACAGTTTCTCGGGCTACACGGGCGATATCTACATCTGCCACAATCCAACGGCCTACGATAACTTCATTGATTCCTACGAAGTCAAGGTAAACAGTTTTACTGGTACGGAAAAGATTCTCTGGGGTGCCCAGGATGCCACCACGGGTAAAGGAACACTTACCCAGGGTAGCCAGAGTGTGGAATACACCGGCGCCGGCAGTGGCAATACAGTCAAGGACCATCTCGGCCTTACCTTCTCCACCGCAGACACGGTCAATACCCAGACTATCGAATTACAAGGTAGCGTGAACATGGGTGCCGGCGCCATGACCTTCAATGAAGGCAGCTGGAAACTCACAGAGAAAGATGCCGCCTCCACGTTCAACAGTGCTGGTTTTGTTGTCAACGGTGGCGCAGATTTAACGCTGGAGCTGACTGCCTCTGCAAATGAGGAATGGCGCAAGGTGGGTGAAGGTATCATGACCATTGCCGGCAGCGGCAATAACGATGCGGTTCTGCGTGTGGGCGGTGGTAACACCGTGTACAATGTCGTCCGGGATGACGAGGGCAATATTACGGGCTGCACGCTGGGCAACCTGGGCGAAACCCGTCTTGACCGTGAAGGCGGTTATGCGGCATCTTCCATTCGTCTGGAGGCCGGCGTGGCCAGCATTGTGCTCATGCGCGACGGTCAGTTCAAGACCAATTCCGTAGCCGGTGATACCTTCACCTTCGGTAATGCCGGTGGTCTGCTGAATCTGAATGGCCATGACCTCACCTGGGGCGTTATCAATCAGGATGGCTCCGGCAAGGGCGCCCGCATCGGCAACATGACCACACAGGATGGAGTCACCCCGAACAAGACTTCCACTTTCACCTATACCGGCACCGGCACCTTTGACGGCTGCTTCATGGATGAAGGCGCGGGCAGTGCAGCCAAGCTGGCGGTGGTCTATAACAATACCGCCCAGAATGCCACCTGGACGCTGACCGGCAACCACGACATTGCCGGCGGCTACACCGTGAAAGCCGGCACGCTGGTGCTGCAGGGCACCCCCACGCCGCACTCCTACTACAATGTCCCCGATGACTGGGATTATGCAAGCATGCAGGGTTCTGATGTAACCGTGAAAAGCGGAGCCGCTTTCCAGCTTTCGCACCATGCCTTGCTGGAGGGGAATGTCACCGTGGAGAATGGCGGTAAATTTATCATCAACCAGGTGGTCAATGCCGATGCTGAGGCAATTTCCGGTGGTATGCGCCAGAATATGGCCGGTAAGGCAATCACTTCAATGATAGGTGATGTTGTCCTGAAGGCATCGGGAAAAACGACGGCCCAGATGGTAGCGGATGTTTCCTCTTCCGCCGTTACCACATTGCAAGGCAACATCAGCGTTGATGACCCGGATGGTCAAGCATATAACGCCATTTCCCTGATCAAAACCGGTAACGGTATTTTATCTGTCACGGGGCAGGTGAATGTGTATGGTGCTAATATTGAAGAAGGTGGTCTCGTTGTAGGAGATGCATCAAGCGCCACTGCTGTATCGAACCCATATTCATGGTATAAATGGACCATTGGCGAAAAGGGATTCCTGGCAGCAATCGGTGCAAATCCGGATTCTGCCTTATACTCCATAACAAGCGATTCCAAAGGTGTATTTGCCCTTACTGCTAATCAGACAACAGAATTAACGGGGGGAGCTATCAGCAATGGTCTCTATATCGGTGCCTGGGGAGATGTGAGCTACGGCACGAGTGATGCCTCATTGACCGCCTATAATGGAGAGTGGCATCTGGGCGGCGGCACCGGAACGCTGACGGTAAACTTCAAACTCGTTGGAAATAACGACCTGGTTATCGGCAACGAATGGTCCAGCGGCACGGTGCATCTCACCAATGTCAATAACCAGATTGGCGGTGATATCATCATCAAGGGCACGGGAAACAGACTTACCTATACCGACCGGGCTGCGCTTGGTGGTGCCAGCATATTGTTGACATACGGCAATTCCCTGATGTTGGATGATACGTCTCTGCTGGAAGCAATCAAGACCGGCGCAGAAGGCACGATTGCGCTTAGAGCAAGAGATGGCGAGCAGTTTAATCTGGATTTAAGTTCCAATGATCGCGCATCCCTTTCCATAGGTGCTGATGGAGATTACACCTACACAGGCAACCTCAGCGTCAAAGATACATACCGCTTCGGCGGCAGTGGTAATCTGACCGTAGACACTGCGCTCGATGGTACTAAAAACATGATCATTGATGGCCAGGGAACAACCGGAAGCAGTGTTACTTTTGCCCGCGAGGATGCCTACACCGGGAGCATTACTGCAGGAGGCGGTCTGAATCTTTCCACCCCCAACAGCAGGGGCGATATCGGTATCCATGTGGGGCATGGTGAAGCCTTGGCCAGTGTGGCATCCATAGAGCTTCAACAGGGCGCAACCCTGTACATGGATGGCCAGAGCATGGAGGTGCGGAATCTCACCGCTCAGTCAGGTTCTGCTATTTCCAACAACGGGGAAAATGCAGCTCTGCTGGTGTTGAACGTCAGCGAGGGAGAATCCACCTCCATTGCCGATGGGGTGCTTCATGACCAGCAGAACTCTGCGGCTCTTCACATTGTTAAATCCGGCACCGGCACACTGACCATGGGAACGAATGCTTCCTGGGCTGGTGGTATGACCATTTCTCAGGGTACGGTAGTAGCAGCGCTGTCCGGCACGGCCTACATTAATGCAGCAGGCGGCATCGGTAACGCAGCATCCGTTATTACTCTGGAAAAAGAAGGCACACTGCAGCTTGCTATCGGAAAGACCTGCGGTGAAGACAGAGGCAAGCTGGGAAGCACGCTTCTGCCACAGACTGTGCTTGGTACAGGCACCATCGTGATATCTTCCGGCGGCGAAGTATTGTTCTCCAATCAGTCTAAATCTTTTGACGGTACGATTCAGTTGAAGGACAACACGCGCCTTTACGTTGGCGATCTTCGCGGCGATATCGGTTACGATCCCATTAGCAATCTGAAAGCACTTGCTGGTTCCACCATTGTGGTAGAAGCCGGCAGCCAGGCTAAGGTGACAAACACACACCGCTGGGGTAAACAGGCAGCAATCAGTACAACGGCGAATTTCACCATCAGTGGCTCAGGTTATGCCGGTGCCTCGAATTGGAATATTCTCGCATCCCGCTTAACCGCAGGCGCATTGGCTATTGATAATAACTCCACGGTGTATGGCAATATCACCCTGGCTGGAGATGCCATGATTTCCTCCAGTTCGGCCGGCACCTTGGAATATTATTCCCCAATGGGTGGCCTTATTCCCGGTGATACTTCATCATATCCTAATAACGCTACATACGGTTTCAGGGAACATCTGGGCGGTAATATCCGTGGCCTGATTCTGGGTGAAGGTAAAACCTTGAGTATTGGTGGCAACGAAAGCATGACCATTACGGCGGATTCGGCCAATACATACGGCAATCTGGTGATTGCCAACGGCAATGGTCACAATTCAGACCAGTTTGCCCTGCGTCTGAATGGCGGTAAGGCCGTAAGCCAGACTTCTACCGCGCTGGGTAAAGGGCATGTGACGCTGAGTGATGGTCTTATCCTGCGTCTGGCAGGCACGGGTACGGCTAATCAATCCGATGTAGAGTACACCTATGCCAACAATATCAACGCTGGCGATGGCTCCACCATCCAGAGCTACAACATCACCAACAAGCTCACAGGCACTATCTCTGCCGCTGGCACCCTGAACCTGACCACAGCGAATGGCGGTGTGTTGAAGCTGATGGGTGGTATCTCCGGCTCCGGTACGGTGAACATCACCGAAGCATCCGACGTGACGCTGGGCGGCAACCAGGCATTCAGTGGGGCAATTACTGCCGGCAACGGAGCAAACCTGACCCTGACCAGCGGTTCTGCACTGACCGGTGCTGCCACCATCACCGGCACAGATTCGTTCACCCTGAATCTGGAAGGAACAACGGATTACACCATAGGTCAAATCAGTGTCACCGGTGAAAATTCCGCCCTGACCCTGCATTTTGATTTCACAGGCGTTCCCACAGCAGAGGATAATACGACCTGGAGCACTCTGAACAGCAGTGTCTCCGCGACGACAACCACCATTGCCCTGGATTTGAACATGTTTAACGACATTTCCAAGGGTAATTACACATTGATTACCTCCGCTGGTACCGGTGCATACCAGCTGACCGACACCATGAATGGACGCCTGAATCTTGTGACAGACGCTTCCGGTTCGCTCGTGCTGGTAGTTGATGCAGATAATCGTCTGTACTGGCGCACCGATGGTGCCAGCAATCTCTGGAACACCACAGATGCCAACTGGTATTCGGACTATGCCGCCGGCAAGACCACGTTCACCGCAAATGCCAATATAATGCTGGACATGAGCGGCGTGGAAACCGACAACAGCGCAAGCGCCCGCGAAACGATTCAGCTGAATGATTCTCTGGAGCTGGGCACCATGGCTGCGCAGCATGCCGCATACGAAATCAACGGCAACGGTGCTATTACCGGCACCTCACTGACCGTGGGTAATAAGGGCGACCTGAAGCTGAGCAGCACCGGCAACAAGACCTTTACGGGTGGAGTACGAGTCAATGATGCCAAGCTGGAAATCAGCGGTGGCAATCTGACCGCTGAGGTAACAGCCGAAAACGGCGCATCATTCAGCTATTCCGGCGGTACGCTGACCGGCAATCTGAGCATGGCTGATGCTTCTGCAACCATCCGCAATGCTACACTTGCCGGCAATATCCACGCCACAGGCAATGGCACACTTGCCTTGCAGTCCATCAAGATGAGCGGTAACAGAGATTTTGAATTCTCTACCGGCAAGATAGCCTCCAACAACAACGTCACCATGACCGGCACATTCACCTATGCAGATGGAATGGATGCACTGCAAGTGAATGGCATGTCTATCTCCGGCGGAGGCGTTACCTCCACCAGTGCTCTGAACGTGAATACGTTGAGCATGAATAGCGCAGCCATCACGCTGACGCACAATGGCGGGTCCACCACAGACTTCGGCACTATCACCGGTAATGGCTCTTTATACAAGGATTCTGCCGGAAACCTGAATCTGAAGAATGCCGAGCTATATGAATTTACACTTAAAGGAAACGGCACCACCACCATTTCCGGCACTGTGACGGCAAGTCAGTATTTCCGTATCGGCAAGGAAACGGTAACCCTGCTGAATGGAGCGAATGTAACGGCACCCCAATTGAGATTAGGCGACATGGGCAGTGGCCAGCCCAGCACCGTGAGCATCGAACAGGGAGCCACCCTCACCATCAGCGGCAGCACAGATGCAGATTCCACCGGTAACAGTCTGTTGCTGGCCCACTGGGGATCATCCAGCTCCACTCTTAAGCTGAATGGCGGCACCTTGAATGCACTCAACACACAAATGCTGATGGGCTGGGATTCCGGTGGCCGATTTGAAGCACTTTCCGGCACCGCAAACTTGAAGGGCATTCGTTTCTCCTCCCAACGCGGCAATGCAGACAGCTTCCTGCTGGGCACTGCCACAACAGGAGATGCAAGGGTAAACCTAGGCAGCGGCGGTATCAGCGGCATCGGCAGCAATGATACGGTAAACCTGGGAAATGGTACCATCGGGGCTCTGGCAGATTTCGCCATCAGCGGCAGCAAGGCCGTCAACCTGATTGGCACAAGCACCGGCACCACCTTCGACACCGCCGGGCACACCATCACGGTAAACTCGGCACTGGCCGGCGGCGGAAACCTGATTAAAACAGGTGAAGGCACCCTGTTGCTCGCAGGTTCCGGCACCGATTTCAGTGGCAATATCACCGTGAATGGTGGCAGTCTCGCCATCAACGCAGTTGGTAAGAGCATGCTTGAATCGGCTTCCTCCGTACTGATTAATAATGGCACACTGGATCTCAGTCATCTGAACCTCAGCGACTCTGCCAACAGCATTCAGATTGGCGCGGGACAAACGTTCACGTTTTCTGAAAATGCTTCCATTAACTTCGGTAATATTTCTGCCAACACTGAATACCAGATTTTCAACTTCAGTGGCGGATTGGTGGAAGGTTGGCACGACCTGACCGCGGAGAATATCATCATCGGCGGCGTGAAATTGTCCGATATGGGACGCACGCAGTACACTCTTGGCATGAATGGTTACTTCTCCTACATTATGCTCGGGGAACGAGTGCTGGTATGGAACGGAGGCAGCGACTCCACCAACTGGACGCAGACAGACTCCATTCTGACCTGGACAAACGAATCCAGTGAGGATACAGCTTTCGCCAACTTCGATAACGTTGTCTTCAACTCGGATGCTGATCTTACGCTGGACGGGGATATTCATGTAAAGGACATCACACTGGCAGAAGGCGTAACCCTGAAGACAGACGGGCACCTGGTGGTTCACGGCGAAATGAATCTGGCCGATGGCTATAGCTGGAAATTCTCGGGAGATACCACATTGAGCTTCACCGAAGCAGAGCTGAAATCAGCCGGCAAGATTGTGGTGGGCGAAGGCGCTACGCTGGTGATGACAGATAAAGCAACCACCCAGAACAACACCTCCACCGCGTTCCACAAGGTCAGCGGAGCTGGTGATGTAGAGCTTAATCTGGCCATGGACAACGGCATTGGTTTTGACCTGAGTGGCGTTACCGGGGATATCACCGTAACTACCGGTCGTCTGCAGGTGAATACCAGCACGTTCAATGAGGCCTCGACTATCCGATTGGCTTCAGCCAACAGTCAGCTGGTATTCAACGGCAATTGCGAACTGAAGAATGACGTGATTCTGGATGCAAATACCACCATACATGCCAACAGCTCGTATGCAGGCACCATTTCAGGAGACTTCCTTGGAGAAGAAAAGAAATTGACCAAAGCAGGTGGAGGTTCATTGACGCTTTCCGGCAGGACTACACTGAAAACGCTCGAAACCCATGGTGGAAAAGTCATTATTGACAGCACCTCTGCATACATAGAGATGGTGGATGGAGCCATGAGTGATACCGCAGGCGGCTCCTTGGAAGTGGCTCAAAATGCAGTTCTGAACATAAGCGGAGATGTCTGGTCCCGCAACAATACCGGCATCAATCTGAACTCCGGGGCTGTACTGGCTCTTCTGGGGCATAATGTTGCCGTCATCAACACAGGAGAAAGCACCGCATCCGTAAAAGCTACCACGAGCAATGGACAGAAATATGCCTTGAACCAGGCCAACTACGAAATCAGGAATGCCCGGGTGGTCTACACCGGCAGCGAGGACGCAACGCTGAGCAATAAGCTGACCAACGTCACGCTGGAAAACTCAATCAGCAACGCAGCCGCCCCGGTCATGGAAGATGGTGCCGAAAGTACTTTCTATGCTGGTAGTACATTGACGGTAACGAATGCCGGTAATACGCTCAACGGTGTGATTGCCATGGGCGGTGATATAAATCTGCATAATCTCCAAAACGCTACTTCTCTGAATCTGCTGGAAATTGCAGCAGGCCGGACTATCTCGGCCTATGTGGGAAGCCAGCTGGATGAGAAATCAACCATCACAGTGACCAAAACAGCTCAACTGGGAAGTGCATCTGTGCTGAACGCCAGCCTGACTCTGGCAGATGGCGCCACACTGGAAATGGATGCCTTCCAGACAGAGCCTGTAATACTGACCGGCACACTGACCTTTGCCGGTCAGGTAGAATTGGGCAAGAACCTGCTCGCAGCAGTAAACGCCCTGAGCGGGCGTGATGAACTGGTGCTCTTCACCGGTCTCAGTGACGTGATTATGCCCACTGTAACCGCCGGGGAACTGGAAAGCCCACAGGTACTGGCCAACTCCGTGTTCAGTAACGTACAGAATGAAAACCTGTATGTAAACTACCAGGTGATTGGCAACGTAGGCAGCCTGATGGTGGTGCACGTTCCTGAGCCGGCCACGTCAACGCTCAGCCTGCTGGCGCTTTCTGCGCTCGCTGCACGCCGCCGCAGAAAATAAAAGCAATCGCAGGCGTCCCGCCTCGGCGTAGCCCCCGCAAGGGGGCGAAGACGGGAGCCTGCCACGTCAACGCTCAGCCTGCTGGCGCTCTCTGCGCTCGCCATGCGCCGCCGCAGGAAGTAAAGAGTATTGCTTAATTTCAGGGCTTGGCATGTCTCTGCGTGCCAAGCCCATTTTTATTTCAGCCCCTCACCAGTTATGTTTTCGGGACTAAAGTCCCATGCTCCGACCGATTTACGCCCCGACAAATCGCAAATATGTGGTCGCATCAATTTGATAGAAGCGCTTAATAGTGAATTTTGCGCTCAGCCGCATCATTTTTTCACTATTCACTATTCATTATTCACTTTTTAGACTGGTAATTCTGCAAAAAGCGCGTATAATGCCCGCGCTATGTCAGAAAATGAACCTGCAATGACCGCTCCGGGTTCCTCTGAGGAGGAACTGATTGCCGTGCGCCGCGAGAAGGTGGGCAAGATTCGCGACCTGGGGGTGAACCCCTATGGTGGCCGATTCGATGTGACCACGAACGCGGGTGAAATCAAGGCAAACTTCGAGGAAGGTAAACAGGTGAAGTTCCTGGGCCGCATCACGGCACTGCGCGATATGGGCAACACCCAGTTCTTCAGCGTGAGCGATGTGCGCGGCTCTATCCAGTGCATGCTGACCAAGAAGTCCATGGAGCCTGAGGCCTGGGCTCTCTGGAAGCTCCTGGAGCGCGGTGACTGGGTGGGTATCGAGGGCGAGACCTTCATCACCCGCACCGGTGAGCCCTCCGTGCGCGTGGCTTCGTTTAAAGTGCTTTCCAAGGCCCTGCGTCCCATGCCTGATAAGTTCCACGGCCTGGCCGATATGGACATGCGCTACCGCCGCCGCCACCTGGACCTGATGAGCAACCAGGAAAGCGCCGACCGCTTTGTGAAGCGTTCCCTCATTGTCCAGGAAATCCGCCAGTACCTCATTCAGCGCGGCTTCCTGGAGGTGGAGACCCCGATGCTGCAGGATATTGCCGGTGGTGCTTCCGCCAAGCCTTTCGAATCCTACTACAACGCGCTGAAGAAGGCCGTGACGCTGCGTATCGCACCCGAGCTCTTCCTGAAGCGTCTGCTGGTGGGCGGTTTCCCCAAGGTCTTCGAGCTGAACCGCAACTTCCGTAACGAAGGTGTGGACCGCCGCCACAATCCCGAATTCACCGTGCTTGAGGTGTACGAGGCCGGTGGAGACTACGAAACCATGGCCTCCATGATGGAGGAGATGATCTGCACCGTGGCCGAGAAGGTATTCGGTACGCTGAAGTTCGACCAGTATGATGACAACGGCAACCTGCGCTGGACCGTGGATCTGACCCGCCCCTGGCGCCGGGCCGATTACAACGATCTGGTTAAGGAAGTGGCCGGTGCCGATTGGTTCGACCTCACTCCCGAGCAGCGCCGCTCCCGCGCTGAGAACGAGCTGCATGTGCAGATTGGCGATGACCTGAACGACACCGACGTGACCCAGCAGGTTTACGAAAAGCTTATCGAGGAGAAGCAGGCCAACCCGCTCTTCGTGTGCCACGTGGCCCGCGACCTGGTGCCCCTGGCCAAGGCTAACCCCGAGGATCCCAGCGTGGTGGATGTGTTCGAGCTCGTGATGAACGGTCAGGAGCTCTGCCCCGGCTACTCCGAACAGAACGACCCCGTAGAGCAGCTGGAGCGCCTTCAGCACCAGGCTGGTGAGGATACCCAGAAGATTGACTACGATTTCGTGGAAACCCTGGAAAGCGGCATGCCCAGCGCCGGTGGTATCGGTATCGGTATCGACCGCCTCTGCATGCTCATGACCGGAGCCAGCTCCATCCGCGATATCATCCTCTTCCCGCAGCTGAAGAACCGCGGCTAACCCCCGCGCCGGAAGCTGAACATCATTTATACCAGAAACCGCCTCGCAGGAGGCGGTTTCTTTTTTTAGTTGTTGTGACCTATTCGGTTGAGCTATATTTGTCGGAGCGCGGGACTTTTGCCCCGTAAACACAGATCAAGAAAAATGGTCGATTCTCCGAGCGCTTACCGTCTCCTCCCGAGTTCGCTGGCGTAGTGGCGGCCCAACTCTGCCGCATGCTGCTGCACCCAGTCGCTCAAGCGTCGGCTGCCGACCGTAGGGCCGGGAACAGCCAGTCGGTCCTGGCTCAGGCCGGCGATTTCTTCGCGGGTCAGCATCACATCCCCCACCAGATGCCCGAGAAGACGTGTGGTCTGGTACCCCAGCTCTGCAGGCACCGGCAGCACCGGGCGCCAGGTACCCATAGCCCGGGCCAGCAGCTTCCACATAGCCCGGAAGCTGTATGTCTCTGCTCCCACGGCATTGATGACACGGTGCGGAGCCCCTGACTCCGCTTCATCCATGGCCAGCTCTGCAAAATCCTGCACATGAATGGGCTGCATTCTGTACTTCCCCATCCCGAAGGTGGCTACCGCCGGCAGGTGGCGCAGGCTCCAGGCCATGTTATTGAGCAGGATGCTCTCCCCTGCCGAATCCCCAAACAGAATCGCCGGACGCAGGATGCTGTGCGGCAATCTGCTGCGCTGCAAGGCTTCCTCCAACTCCGCCTTGCCGCGGAAATACGGCAGCTCGCTCGCGGCATCCGGCTGGGTGATACTGGTGTGCACCACACGCCTCACCCCGCTCTGCCGCACGGCGGCAAAAAGTTTCTTAGTGTTCTCTACTGCCTCCCCATGGCTGAAAGGCGCATGCCCTGCCCCCTTGTAGCTGAAACGCACCCAATAGGTATTCACCAGCACATCCACCCCGGCCAGCACATCGGCCCCCGTGCTCCAGGGCATAGGACGCAACTCATACCCTGCCGGGTTCGGCAAGCGACCAGCAGAATCAGTAAGCCCCACCACGCGCCACCCCCGCCGCGCAGCCTCTGCCGCCACATATCGCCCGCTGTATCCCAATACTCCTGTTATAGCCACTGTTTTCATATTTCTGTAATTTGAGAAATTTATTCCTAAATTTTTTTAGAGTTTGGATATAAGCGCAAGCACCTTGCTACCCATGAGCGCAGCACGGCGGAACACGGAAGTATTGTAGCGCTGAGCAGCTGTGGCCACATTCTCAGCGGTCTGCAGAAGTTCCTGCATAGCCTCCATGCGGGCAGCGGTGTGTGCATCGCCCTCGCTCCGGGCAGCTTCCAGACATTCCTCCACGGCCTGCACCGCACCGGCTGTCTCGCGGCGACGGCGTTCTTCCAGAATGCGGCGAGCCATCTCCCACACATCGGCCTCTGCCCGGTAGAAACTGCGGCGATCGCCGGGGCGGGATTCGCGGTAGACCAGATTATAGCCTTCCAGTTCCTTCAGGCTGGTACTCACATTCGAACGCGCCAGCTGCAGCAGCTCGCACATCTCCTCCGCCGACAGCGGTGCCTGTGCCACATACAGCAGACCATGCAGCATAGCCGTAGAACGCGGAATCCCCCAGCGGGTGCCCATATCGCCCCACCGGCGGATGAATTTCATCTGTGTCTCGCTCAGCTGCATGCGCCTATTTTCTGAAATTTCAGAAATTTGTCAAGCAATTTCTCCCATCCTGACGAAATAGGGGCTTGTCTGCCCAGATTTCCGGAATATAATAGGCTGAAACAGTTATCCCGCATGCCTCTTGAATCATCCATCTATTTTTACTGCGACTCTCTGCGGGAGGATTCCCCGCTGCTTCGCGGGGAGTGGATGGAGGAACGGGAGCGCGGCGGCTTCATCTCCCCCTCATACAAGAGTCTGCTCGGAGAGCAGGATGACATACCCTTTGCGGAATGGAGCCGTTTTCTGGAGAAAAACCGGAAATTACTGCTGAGGGATTGCACATCCGCCACCATCGATATGGGCATCATGGCCGATTTTCAGATAGCGGATTTCACCCTCAGCGTACGGCCGGAGCAGCTGCTGGCTCTGGCTCGTGCATGCGTGTGGCTGAGCATCACCTTCATGGCCGGAGGCAATGACCGGATGCGCTATGGTGGCGAATGCTACTACATCCTCGCATCCGGCGCTCAGGGGAACCAGCAGAGCGGGCTACCGGGCAGCATACGCCGCCACCTGGCCTCACAGGGATTACAGCCCCATTTGTGGACAAAGAGCCACGCGCTTCTCTACACCCGGGAAGAACTGCTAGCCGCCATTCCAGCCGGGACAGGAGGTATGGTCCGGCTCTGCAAATATACCGGGGCCTACGGCTTTTACTCACTCGATGTGCCTCCGGCATTGATGCGCGCCCTGGCAGACCGGGGCTGCACCCTGCAGCTGCATATCAACACCCCGCAGCGGCGCGGCAGGAAATGCGCTCACGCCCTCTCCCCCACCTGATTTCACGCCATGCCCACCACCATCATCCCCCGGCTTACCCTGCAGCACTTCCGCGAGATGGAAGCGCTGGAACTGCAGTTCTACGCTGCCGAATTCATCACCCCGGCAGAGGAATCCTGGAGCTGGTATGACCTGCACCCGCACAGCACGGTGGCCGCCGAAGTGGACGGAAAGCTGGCCGGATTCGTGAATCTTTTTCCGGTGCAGCCGGCCATTTATGAAGCTCTGCGGGCGGGTCAGTTCAATGACCATTTCATGGAGCTGGAGCATGTGGCCCCCATCACACAGCAACCGCTGCACATGTTCCTGAGCTGTATCCTGGTGGACCGCCAGTTCCGCAAGATGGGCCTTACCCGACAACTGCTGCAAGCCGCCATAAAACCCTATACCGCCATGCCCTGTGTGGGCGTGGTCACAGACAATGTGACAGCGGAAGGCTGCGCCTTTTCCGAACGTTACGGCTTCTGCCGACTCGGCGCATCTGACCACGATTCCTGGATTTACGAGCAATCCTGGGACTCATTTATGCAGCACGTCCAGCGCTGAACTCACGGACTTTATTCCTCATCGAAATCCGGTTCTTCTGCGCCTTCCGCGAATAATTCGTAGGCAATGGAGTCCACAATCTCCACCTCTGCAAACTCCCCAACGGGAAGAGACGGGTCTACATGGATGGAGCCATCCACATCCGGGGCATCCCAGGGGCCGCGGGCAATTCCGGGAGCATCCACCAGTACACGCATGCGGGTACCAATGCTCTTCTGCCCGATTTCATCTGCAATGCCGGCCAGCAGCATGGAAAGCTCATTGCTGCGGCGCTTCTTGGTGGCGTGGTGCACCTGGTTCTTCATCTTAGCAGCCAGAGAGCCTTCTTCCTTGGAATAGGGGAATACACCAGCGCGTTCAAAGCGGAACTCCTTGATGAACTCGCGAAGTTCGGCATGGTCCTCCTCCGTCTCACCGGGCAGACCGGAAATAAAGGTGGTGCGCAGACCAATACCGGGAACGGCTGCGCGGATATTGCGGATAAGATTGCGAATATAGTCACCATCCGTCTTGCGGCGCATGCTGTCCAGAATTCCATCCGCAATGTGCTGGAGGGGGATATCCACATACTTCACCACCTTCTCGCACTGGGCAAAGGTATCGATGAGTTCCTGGCTCCAGTGGGCGGGGTGGGTGTAAAGCACGCGTACCCAGAAATCGCCGGGTATATCATTTATCTCACGCAGAAGACTGGCCAGCGATTCACCGCGGCTGGAGTCCACACCGGCAGTCTTGCTGCCACGCTTCTCCCATTTATCCATGCCGTAGTAGGTGGTATCCTGGGCGATGAGGTTGATTTCCTTAGCCCCCTGCTCCACCCAATGGCGCACCTCCTTAAGGATGTTTGCCTGCGGACGGCTGCGGTGACCACCGCGGATACGCGGAATCACGCAGTAGGCGCAGGCGTGGTTGCAGCCCTCAGCAATCTTCACGTAAGCATAGTGTGGCGGCGAAATGAGCTTACGCGGTACCCCCCAGTCCGGCAGATATGTGGACACCTTGGAGGTGTAGATCTTCTCTGCCGTGCCGTTCAGGCAGGCGGTGGCAATTTCCGACACTCGGGTAATTTCATCCACACCCATGAAGCAGGCTACCTCGGGCATTTCCTTGGAAAGCTCCTTCGCATAGCGCTGGGAAAGGCATCCAGCCACAATGATTTGCTGCTCGGACGGAGCATCGCCCGCCTCGCGGGCACGCACGGCGTCAAAGATGGTGTTGATAGCCTCCTCCTTGGCGGGGTCGATAAAGCCGCAGGTGTTGATGATGAGCACATCAGACTCGCCCGGTTCCACCTGCCGGAACCCGGCAGCGGTCATACAGCCCACCATGTGCTCGGAATCCACCTGATTCTTGGCACAGCCCAGCGAAATAAGAGCAAAGGAAGCGTTCATGCGCGCATTATAGCCGCGGTGGACTCAGGAATCAAGGCTTTTCACGCAGCGCTGCAGTGCCATGTGTACGGGTTTTAGTTCCGCCCGGTTATGTTGACGGGACTGAAGTCCCATGCTCCGACAGATTTGCACTTCCCCATGCTCAAAGATTTTTTCATCATTACCCGGTGAAAAATCGTCATTTACTGAATTTTCGGCGTCAAAACATGCGTAATGCTTTATAGAAGCACCATGAAACTCCAGCATTTACTCAGCATCGCCCTCTGGATAGCAGCACCTCTCACTAATGCCACCTTGATTCCGGCAGCACCACCCCGCATTGAACGCACGCACTCGCCCCAGTTCGACTGGAACACTTTCCACGACCTGCAGGCAGCCTGCCGGGACGGGGATACTGAACAAGTGCGCACGCTTCTGGCAAAAGGGGCCGACAAAAACGTAGCCCTTTTCTGCGCCTGCGCATCTGCAGGAAATTGTACGGACTTAATCAAGGAGCTGCTGGCTGCCGGGGCAGATGTGAATGCCTCCCCGGTAGAATACTGCACTCCGCTGTATGCCGCCATCGGCCGCAAGCAGCTGGGCGAATGCGAAGGATGGGCAGCCCATGCAGCTTCCGTATCGCATTACGAAGGCCAGGCAGAAGTAGTCAGCATGCTGCTGGCGGCAGGAGCAAATCCGAATACCTGTGCCTCATTCGGCCGTATTCCGCCCATCATTGAAGCCGCGCGCACTGGCGACGCCGCCACGGTCGAACTACTGCTCAACGCAGGGGCAGATGTGAATGGCCGGGAGAAAAGCGGAAACAGTGCCTTGCATTGGGCAATCGCCAATCACCACAATCACATTGTCGAATTACTGTTGAATCGCGGGGCTCACCCAGCCATTCCGTCTCTGGAGCATGACTATATTGACATGGCCGGGATATACGATAACATGCCCGGCACCACGCCCTTGCACTGCGCGGCACGTTTCGGAAATGTCAGAGCAGCAGAGCTGTTGCTCCAGCATGGAGCCGATATCAACGCACTGGACTCGATGCTGGTCACGCCCCTCATCTGTTCAGCAGAGACAGCCTCTATCGAAATACTGAAACTTCTCCACCAGCGAGGGGCAGACATCACCTCTCCGAAAATAGTCCAGCGGCTTAATCTCCATAGCAAATCCGCGGCAGATTACCTCCGGTATCTGGTGGAGCATCATTACCCATTCGCTGATTCTGATATATTCTCCAGGGCCTGTTTCCTGCACCGGGAAGAAATCCTGCAAATCCTGAAGGATGCAGGGCAGAAGGTGCCCCCAGCCAGTAGAATGGGGCTGTCAGCTCTTTCATCGCTGCTGGTGCATACACATATGAACACCACGCAGGAGGAACTACTGGCGCGTATCCAACTGCTGATTGATTGCGGCGCAGATGTGCAGACCATGGGCTATCTGCCTCTGTGTTTCTGCGTGGATTACGGCTACGACCGCGTGTTCTTCCGGCTGGTGGAACTGGGTGCGCCCCTGACCAGCCCCCAGCCCGAGCAGAAGCGCCTGCTGACAGCCCGTGCCACCCAGCCGCGATCCGCCGAGGGACGACAGCGCATCATGCAGTGGCTGGAGGCGAATCACCCCGAGCTCCTGATTGCCGAAAAGGCCGAGTTTGAACGCCGCGAAGCGGAAAGCGCCAGACACCACAAGGGAGAAGCCCTGCTGCAGGCCGTGCGCAGCGGCAAGCTGGATGCTGTGAAGGCCGCCCTTCAGAACGGGGCAGATCTCCACTACTACAGTGAATCCGGCGAAACAGCTCTTTCCCTGGCCTGTTTTTCCACGATGAACCGGCACCTTGTGGAGTTTCTGCTGGAGCAAGGCGCCGACCCTGATTTCACCCCGGATAACAAGGGGTGGCTGCCGCTGGTACGCGGCACAGACGTGGAACTTCTCCGTCTGCTGGTCAGTAACGGTGCAGATATTAACCGCCGCACCCCGCAAGGCAGCTACTGTCTGCACGCCATGGCCCGCCGCAATTCTGCGCTCACAGCCTGCGCGCTGGAACTGGGAGCCGACCCGACTCTGACCGATGCCAAGGGATGCACTGCCCTGATGATGGTCACGACCATAGACCCCGCCATTCTGCTACACCAGGCAGCTCCGCAGATGCTGCACCACCGGGACAGCGCCGGCAATACCGCCCTGCACAGTATCGCTGCTAAAGCGCAGTACAACGACAAGACGGATGCGGAGGACCTCAACCTCTACCCGGGTCCAGGCGCCAAGCCTACACTCTGCACCAATATCGGGGTATCCCTCGACAAGGAAGCCATCGCCCATTACCTCATGAAAGCCGGTCTTTCTGCAGATGAAGCCAACAACGCGGGGCAGACACCGCTCATGATAGCCGCCGAACGAGGAGATGCTCGCCTCGTTTCCGTTATGCTGCAATGCGGGGCCAATGCCGCCGTAGTGGATTCCACTGGAAAATCTGCTCTCAGCTATGCCCAGATGAGTGGTAACCAGGCACTGGCAGACATACTACGCACCCACGGAGCCCCTGCTGGCAAGGAGGAGACTCTGTTGCAAGCCGCAGCAGCGGGCAAAACCCAGGAAGTTCAGCAACTGATAGCCGAAGGCCTCAAAGTGGACAGTGCCGGCAAACACCACATCGGACACGAAGCCGCTGTGCTGGCTGCGCTGAACGGACATGAGAAAACGCTGCTCGCCCTTCTGGAACAAGGGGTACTGATTGATGCCTCTGGCTCGGATGGCCGACGTATGCTCAACAAAGCAGTGGAACAGAACAACGCCGATGCCGTGCGGATGCTCGTCAGAAACGGCGCCAAGCTCAACTCCTCGACTCATCTGAAATGCGGATTCGGGATGAATTGCAACTATGGCACCGCGCTGGATGAAGCCGCCGGACGCGGTAATCTGGCCATAGTGGAATTACTGCACGCCCTCGGCGCCAGGGTGGATGCAGCGCATCACCGAGCCACCATGGCCTTTGCCGTTCAGGGCAATAGCCCCGACATCGTAAAAAAAGTGGCGGAGTATGGAGGAAACATCGATATACGCATCGGCGCAGGTTCGCAGACTCCTCTCAACATGGCCATTCAGGGCGGCAAGCATGAGCTTGTACAGCTGTTACTGCAACTCGGGGCTTCAGCCAACGGGCTTGACCAGGTATCGCCCGGTGAACCGCTCCGCATCGCCTCACGAAACAACGACACAGCCATGGTCAGCATGCTGCTGCAAGCTGGTGCCAATGCAGACCACACAGACCGCTACGGCCAGAACCTGCTGCACTCGGTGGTCTGTGGTTCCTCTGCTGATATTGTGGATTTATTCATCCGAAACGGAGCCGATGTCAACCGTCAATGCCAGGTGAGCGGGAGACTCACCACGCCCCTGATAAATGCCGTGCGCTATCGCAAGGAAGAAAGCCCGGAAATCATTCAACGGCTGCTGGCAGCCGGTGCCAGGGCAGATACGCGCGATGCGGCTGGCAAAACCGCTCTCGATTACGCCCGGGAAAAAGGCCACACTACCACGGTTCAACTTCTCGAAGCTCAGGACTAACGGAAGAGCATCTGTTTATGGCTTTACCGGGGTGCGGGATTGAAGTCGCGAGCCCCGATGATTTTCCATTTCCCCAGCAGGCTTTCAATTCAGGACTTTTTCATCATGAGCCCCCCGCCAGGACATCGGCGGCGATGATGGAACCGAAAGCTCCGATAAAGATGAAAATCATCCCCTGACCTGTACCGGTATCGGTCTCAGCGGATAAGCCACCACGCGTCCACCGCATCCATCTCCACTCTGGGTTTCGCCAGCAGCAGCACGCGTTCCCCCGGCAGAAGGGCAGCTTCGCAATGAAGCTTTTCTTCCGGGCTGAGTTCCATATTATTCTGAGCAGAATCACTTCTCCGGCAAAGCAGGCGCGTAGCTCCCGTCTGTATACTTCACGGTATACACCTTGATGGAGCGTTTATGAGCTTGCAAGAGCAATCCCTTCTCCACTGGA
Source organism: Akkermansiaceae bacterium UBA3385 (assembly GCA_002358905.1). Lineage (GTDB taxonomy): Bacteria > Verrucomicrobiota > Verrucomicrobiia > Verrucomicrobiales > Akkermansiaceae > Akkermansia. The sequence goes on along the minus strand of DEPT01000017.1, from coordinate 51,133 downwards.
GGCCCTGCAGGTAAAGCCTGACCAATCAGGCGCTCACCCAGCCACACATAGTACCCCTGGGGGCGATTCTCATCCATTCCGGAATGCCAGCACACGCGCAGCATCTCGCGGCGGGCTCTCTCCTCATCAGCAGGGAAGCAATACAAGGTTCTGCCGGCCCAGCTTACCAACTCCGGAGTGACCAGCAGGGTGCCGCTGCCAGCGGAATCTCCCAGGGTGATTTCCAGCTCGCTCCTCCCATTCATCACCACGGGTACTTCAACCGAATATCCTTTTTCCCGGGAAAACGGTTCTTTAACGGCCACGCACGGGGCCCCCATCGGGAGCGCGACTTTCTTCCGGCTCCAGGCATCAGAATAAGAAGCCCGTTTCAAGCCAGCGGTGCGCCCAGACAGACCCATGGCAGCCGCCAGATTGTTAGCAATAATCATTGAGCCCTGTTCATTCGGGTGCAAACCGTCACGACCGGGCTTGTTCGACATGGAATCCGGCCAGCTGAACGGCACCTGATGGGTTCGATCCACCATTCCCCTATTCACATCCACAAATTTCAGTTTCTTGCCATGAGCTTCGGCATATTTCTGCACCCAGGCCTTCAGCAGCTCATTGTACTGTTGCACCGTGAGATGGCGCTCCGGCTCATTGTTGTTGGCATGGTTGCCCCAGCAGGGTACGGCCATCACATAGAGGATATCCGAATCTTCCTTCAGGATATCTTCGGCGATGCGCCCCATGTTGCCCCAATCCGCACTTGGAGCCCAGGTGTAGGATTTGCCCTTCACCGTCACTTTACCGCCCAGCAGGTTCTGCATCTTGGTAGCAAACTCCTGTGGGGTGTAACCGCGGTCGGACAGCAGATCATTCGTGCCCATCAGGCAGCACCAGGTATCGCAGTTGAACGAAGCAGCAGCAGATTTGGTGGAGTGTCCGCCATAGTTCACGCCGGTCATGCCGGAATTTGAGCCGGAGATAATGTTATGAGTACGGCCGGAAGACTGCGCGAGGTGAACATTCGGGAACGTCACTCCGGCATACGATTCAGCGGCATCACTGGTACTCAGATTAGTATAGCCGGCGGTATATCCACTGCGGGGGCCCACAATCTGGGCTTCGATTCCATTATCCACCAGAATCTTGAAGAGCTGCCAACGCCAGGTCTGGTCATTCACACCATGGGTAATGGAATCACCACAGAACATCACGCGCCCCAGGGAAGCAGCCTGCGTCTTCGTGAAAACCTGAGTGTAGTCTTCCGGAGCCTTGTAATCTTCTGTATTCAACGTAGAAACGGTACGGATGCCAACGGCGGTCACATAGTTCGTGTTCACCGCATAGGCGTGCGTGGTGTTGAACGGGAGCTGCGTCTTGAGGTCTTTCGCATCCAGCAGTAGCTTATCTCCACAGGAAAGTTTGAGTCCACGAGCCGGAGCAAGACTGACTTTCAGCGTCACCTTCCCATCAACGGCAAGCGATTTGAGCATCTCATACGTCACCACGCCGTTCTTTTCCCAAGGATTGCCGCCCCAATAACAAGTAATGTGATTAGTGGTATCAGCAAGGCCATACACTAGCTTCTGACCATTGGGCATGCTGAGCTCCCAGGTGGCCATAGGGCCTTGCTTGTAATCGTTGGAACCAAGGTAACTCTCCAATGCGGCAATATCCAGAGTAAATTCCAGTTCTGTCTCGGCAGGAGATTGCACGGCAAATCGACCAGCTCCATCGTATATGACCTTATTCTGCGCATCGCAGAAAGAATCCATCAGTCTGGCATAATCAGCAGCGCCCGCGCTCCATACGGAAACCGCCAACATACTGTAAAAAAAGCTCTTCATCATTTTGTTTCTTCTATTGGGCTAAAAAAATATCCGACACCTCGTTCCGTGCCAATACAAGAGGCTAAAGCCCCCAACTTCTGACGCAAGCGCTTCACATGCGTATCCAGGGCGCGGCTCTGCGTGGTATCTGCATAGCCAAACAACACCTTCTGCAATTCATAGCGGTCCTGCACCTTACCCGGGCGTTCCATCATATACGCCAAAAGCTTGAACTCTGCTGTTGTCAAATCCAGAGGTGCACCATCCAATGTGGCTGCCAGGGTATTCTTATCCAGCACCATGGGTCCACCACGCACTACCAGCTGCGCAGCACCTGCATTGGCCCGGGCTAATACGTTCCGGACTCTCAGCACTAATTCTTTCGGACTGAATGGCTTGGTCACATAATCATCCGCCCCCAGAGAAAGTCCCTCCAGTCGATCGTCCAACTGTCCGCGAGCCGTCAGGAAAATGACAGGTATGCTGCTGGTTATTTCATTTTCCTTCATGTTGCGGAAAATCTGCATACCATCCATTCCGGGCAACATGACATCAAGAATAACTAAATCAGGACGCAAGCGCTGAATCTGTTCCCACCCCTCAGCTCCGTGGTGAACCAAGGTACAGCCCCACCCCTGGCGTTCCATATTGAACGCCACAAGTTCAGCTATATCCACGTCATCCTCGATAATCAATATCTGCATACCGTCACTCTATCATAGTATTCGACATTTTTCATCTCTTTTTTTTCACAATAGAGAATCTTCAAGAGGAAAATTTCACCGCACTCCATGCAAGACTTGGCAGCCCTGCATTTTTCTGCTACAATGAGGTCGTATGGTCAGTTGGGATGTTGTGCTGGGGCTCATGGTCATGGCTTTTACGCTGCCTTTCATCTTTCTGCACACCAAGATAAAGAGCACCCGCCGCCGCGCCAGCGAAGAGCACAATGAAGTAAAATACTTGCGTAATATTCAGGCCGAACTGGAGGAACATGTACGGCACGATCAGTCTCTTTTTCTGGAAGCTCTTGGGGTGCCATTTGTGCTGATGCGCCCCTCCGGGCGGGTTGTCATGGCCAATAGCAAGGCCTGCGATTTCTTCGGCATGCAGGCCATGACAAACACAAACCTGCTTAAATTGCTACCGGATGGCAATTTGCGAGAACTTCTGAGCCAGGCCAGTGCCGCAAAGGTAACAGTACGGGCGACCGTGCATGTTCCCCGGGGAGACGGCGAGCGGATTTACCGGGCCAAAGCAACCCCTCTGGCTACGCGAGAACGCCACATCGGCATTGTTTTTCTGGACATGACGGAAGAACACCGCACCCAGGTGATACGCAGGGATTTTGTTGCCAACGCTTCCCACGAACTGCGCACCCCGCTTACCCTCATCCTCGGGTACCTGGAAACGCTTCTTGACGAACCGGATGCCGAAGCTGACGCCGACATGCGGAGGCGTTCACTCAGCATTATGAAACGCCACGCAGACCGCATGGCCCGTCTGGTGGGAGATATGCTCACGCTCTCCCGCGTGGAAACTCCGGATTCCAGCTACCTTAAGCAGGAGCTATTTGACCTGGCAGAACTGGCGCAGGAAGTAACCCAACGGCTGGAAACCACCATAGCCGAACAAAAAGCAACATTGGAACTGCAGATTCTCCCTGAGCCGTTCAACATGCATGGAGATGCCTTCTACTGGTCGCAAGTGTTGTTCAACCTGCTCGAAAACGCTTTGAAGAACAATCCGTCCCCCGGGCTGCGCGTCATTCTCCGGGCGGAGCAGAAAGCAGACGGGACCCGACTCATTCAGGTGGAGGACAACGGCATCGGCATTAACGCAGAGGCTCTTCCCTTCATTTTCAACCGTTTCTACCGGGCAGACAAGAGTGGAAAAATTAAAGGCACCGGTCTTGGGCTGGCCATTGTCAAGCATGCAGTAGAAGCGCATGGCGGCAATATCTCCGCAGAAAGCGTCCCCGGGAATCGCACCAGTTTCACCATTACCCTGCCCCCGGAATTGCCATGTTCATGAAAGGAACACTTATCCTCGGAGGGGTGTTGTTCCTGTACACCTTTTTCAGTCTTATCCGCCCGCTGTCTCTGCGTTGGTGGTGGAAAGCCCTGCTCTGCCTTCCCCTGGGAGCAGCATCGTTCAAGTTCCAACTGCTCTATGCCGTGTGGGGCGGGCATTTTTTCAGGCCTGCTGTCCCCATGTGGGTGGATTTGCTTTTTCTCTGGCTTTTCATGGGGCTCGTGCTCACAGTTGCGGGCTTGCTGGTCATGGATATACTGCGTATTCCTTTCCGATTGTTCCTGTATAAGAAAGCAAGCTGGAAGCGCGTCAACAATTCTATCAACGGCATCATGATGCTGGTGGCTCTAGGCGCCTCTGCATGGGGTATGCACCAGGCTTTTTCGCTACCACTGGTGAAAGAAATCACCATTCTCCTGCCGCAACTCAAGGCACCGGTACGCCTGGTCATGCTTTCAGACCTGCATGCGGACCGCTACAAACAGGCTGAATTCTTCCGGGCCATCGTTAACCGGACAAATGAACTGAACGCGGATGCTGTACTCATTACCGGCGATTTCGAGGATGGCTCCCTGTACCAACTGGCACCAGCCCTGGCACCGCTGCGGCAGCTGAAATCCAACTGGGGAACCTTTGCCGTACATGGTAATCACGATTACTTTTCCGGGCACCATGCATGGCAGCGCTACCTCAGCAGTCTGGGTATACGCTTCCTGAACAATGAACACGTTCTTCCCGGGCCTGCGCTTCTGGTGCTCGCAGGAGTGACGGATCCAGCCGCTGCCCGGGATAACTGCGAGCCCCCCGATCTGGCGAAAGCGCTGGCAGGAGCCCCGCAGGATAAACCCATCATTCTACTGGCGCACCAGCCCGGCATTGCCAGCATGGCTGCACAACACAGAGTCGCTCTGCAGCTTTCCGGCCACACCCACGGCGGCATGGCGCCGGGCTTGCGACAACTCGTAGCTCTCTTCAATGATGGCCTCGTCCAGGGGCTCTACCGCCGCGGCAACACTCTGGTTTACGTTTCCAACGCCACCTCCATCTGGTCCGGTCTGCCGCTCCGCCTGTTCACTCCTGCCGAAATCACACTCATTCAACTCGTTCCCTGCCCGTAAACCATCCTGCTGCAGAATTGCGAAATTTCACTTAACTTTTCCGTAGTATTTACTTGACGAAGCGGGGCTGTACCGATAGTATGACTGTAATTCCATTTTCCCCTATTCTCACCATGAAACACCAGATGAATATCCTGCCTGTGCTGCTGGCAGCCTGCGGCATGTACGCCACGGCGCAGCAGCCCACACCGATAGCTCCGGCACCGGTACTTCCCGAGCCGGCGGCCAAGCCGGTCGCTCCGACCTACACCCTGACCACCAGCAAGGACTGGCAGAATCCGGCCGCACTGCGGGATTCTCTTGCCAAGAAGATTCAGTCCCGGCTGAAGGACAACGACGAAGCAAGCGTTCGGCATTTCCTGAAGAGCGAGGCCAACCGTCTGCTGCTCGCCAACTGGCACCTGGCCAATGCTGAAATCACCTCTGAAAAGGCCTACCAGGAATACACCGAGAATCTGAATCGCCAGCTCAATAACAAGACCAAGAAGCTGAACGAGCTGGAGACAGAGCTCCCCCTGCTGGGCGGTGAATCTGCTCAGGAAAGCGCCCGCTACAACATCAACAAGCTGAAGGGCGAGATTGCCGAGCTGGAAGCCGAGCTCAAGCAGCCCATGCGTCTGGCCGATGTGGTGAAGCGCCCGCGAGCCTCCCGTCTCATTACCCTGATGGCCAATGACCCGGGCTGGATAGGAGATGTAGTGTACAGCGGTGAATGCATCATGCCTGGCCGCATGCTCAACATGCTGGCCAATATGATGGAACGCTACACCAAGATGCTGCCCAATGACCGCGTGCCCCGCGATATCGCCACAGCCACGGCCATTGAATACGCCCGCTTCGGCTGGACGGTGAACAACGCCTGCGAGCGCGCCGAATACTTTGTACGCAACTGGCGACAGAACCGCCTGCACCCGCAGTTCGACAAGCTGCCGTTCCTGCTGCGCCGCGTCACCTGCGGCTGGAAGGGCGACCACAGCTCCGGCAAGCCGGAAAGCTTCGAGTGGGCACTCAAGAACGTGCACCTGCCCGATGAACGCTACACGGGCTGCTGCTGGCGCTGCGGCTATGTGCTGCACAATGTGTACGGCGACAGCATCCACGGTTCTCCCTATTTCGAACCGTTTGAAGGCATGTACCTGAACAACCACCACAAGTTCACCCAGGATGTAGGTGGTGTGTGCGGCGGTCTTTCCCATTTCGGGGCTTCGGCCGCCTGTGCCAACGGAGTACCCGGCCTCACCATGGGCGAACCTGCCCACTGCGCCTACGTGGTGTGGGTGGATGGAAAGTGGACCCCCGCCTATTCCGTGGACTGGCAGCGAGGTCTGCACTGGCGCCCGTGGATGGACAACTACAACTACTCCTCCCTGCACCTGACCACCGACCTGTATTCCCCTGAGCAGAAGAACGCCACGCGTCTTTCAAATGCCTACCGCGCACTCGCCCAGATGGCTGCGGATAAGCAGCAGGCGCACCAGCTCTACCTCAAGGCCGAGGCTGCCCAGCCGCTGAATTACCCCGTGTACCGCGAGCATGCCGAGTTCCTCAAGGAGAACATGAAGCTGGATACCCCCGCATGGCTGGCGCTCAACAACAGCATCTGCTCCAACCTGGTGCCCGTGTACCCCGAATGCGCCTCTACCCTGGTGCGTAACTTTGTGTACGACAACCTGGCACAGAGCGCCGCCAAGGCTGAGGAGCAGGAAGCCGCCTTTACCTGCTTCTGGCAGAACATCAAAGAGCGTGGGCCTGAGCGCTGGAAGCTGCAGGAATTGGCTGACAAGCAGATTGACATGCTCAACAAGGTTCGCAAGAACGCCGCCACGGATAACACCTGCACCGTATTCCGCAGCATGATGAACAACACCATCACCAGGAAAGACTACAGCTCCTATGCTCTGGAATGTGGTAATAACATGCTCAAGAAGATGGACGAGGAAGGCAAGAGCCGCATCCTCACCATCATGACCGAGGCTATCTCCACCGGCGAAGGCATGACTCCAGAAGAACGTGCCAAGGCTCTGGCCAATGCAGTACTCACCACCGAATCCATGCGCGATGCCGGCGCCTTCCAGGCCGTCAGCAAACTCATTGCCCCCGCACTGGCTCACGATAACCGCCCCATCGGCGAGTTTGAGGCATTCCCCGGCAAACTGGTATCTGAAGGCGGTGTCATTTTCGCCTCCTCCACCAGCCGCTGGGATAAGCCCGCTACGCACGCCAACGTGCTCACCCGCCAGGGTGGCCAGGTTCACACCAACCGCGACAAGAACCCGTGGGTGGCAGTGAAACTGCCCAAGCATGCCACTATCAGCGGCGTGGTCATCGTGGCTCATAGCAATGGAGCCAACTGGCACCGCCTCAACAACATCCAGATTCAGGTATCCGAAACCGGAAAGGACGATGACTGGCACAACGCAGGCCAGCTGACCGGCCCCTGCAAGCAGCGCATCACCCGCATAGACCTGCAGGCTGAGCAGCCCAAGGCTCTGTATGTGCGCGTCATCCGCCCCGACACGCAGGAAGTCTTCCACCTGGATGGTCTCTTCGTGTACGGTACTCCCGCAGCCTGATTCAACTCACCTTCTGCAACAATATGAAACTTGCATTTTCCTTACTGATGTGCCTGGCCGCCACCACTCTGATGCCGGTGCAGGCTGCCACCAAAGTAGCCACCTATGAGCAGGCCCAGGCCAAGGTGAATGAGGAGGGCTACATCCTCTTCGTCTATGGCGAAGGCTGGGACAAGCGCGCCAAGGAGCAGATGACGGCGCTGTACAACGCTCCCGAAATCGTGAAAGCCGCCGGCAACTCCGTGATGATGCTGGTACCGCTGCCCGAAAGCCTGAATGACGTCCAGAAAGCCGCCCTGGAGAAAACCATGGGTAAGCTTGCCCTGCCCCATGTGCACAGCAAGCACGCTTTCCCTGCCGTGGTCATGTACGACAAGACGGGGCGCATCTATTCCTGGATTTCCGGTCCCGCCATGGTCTACCCCGAGGCCGGTCGCATCGCCCTCACCATCTCCCGCCGCAAAGCAGGTCTGCAGAAGCAGCAGCAGCTTATGGCTGCGGCCGCAGAAACCAAGGGAGAAGAGCGTGCCAACCTGCTTCTGCAGGCCTGCCGTGTTGAAAATCTGGAGCGCCCCGACCGTGTGCAGCAGCTTATCAAGGAAGCCGACCCCGAGGATAAGGCCGGTTGCCTTGCCGCCCTCAATTTCTTCAACACGACCGTGGGCGATAAAGCTGCTGATATGACTCTGGCCGACATTCTGAAGGCTCAGGATGCCGCCATCGCCAATCCCCTGCACACTGTGCAGCAGAAGCAGAATGCCTGTGCCTATGCCATCGGCACCATCCGCCGCCGCGCCGGTGCCGGCGGTTCCGACCTCATCCGCCAGTACGCCACGCAGATGAAGCAGCTCGCCCCCAACTCTGTGCTGGGTCAGTCTGCCGATATCGTCATCCGTGACTGGACGCACGGCCTGCAGCTTGTGCGCGGCTGGTCACCCGGCACCCTGCCCATCCAAGGACAGCCCACCGAGCTGCTCGGCAAGCTTCCCATCAGCGAAGCCGGCACCTACAAGCTGCACTTCAAGCCCACCGGTGGAGATAAGGCCATCATCGCCCGCGTGGCGCTTTACGATGGCGACACCCTCATCTCTGAGGATGTCCGCACCACGGCTATTGCCGATAACGGTCAGGACCACTACTACACCCTCACCGCCACGGCAAAAGTGAACACACCACGTATCTTCATCACTTTCAACAACGAGGAATCCGACCGCAATACCTACGGCAAATTCTTCATCACAAAAGACTGAAGTTCCTTTGCCTTGCAAATTCAGACCGCGCACCGGGGAATCTCCCGGCGCGCGATTTGTTATACACGATAAAAACGCTGCATAAAGGCCGGATTCGATTCCTGATACAGCGTCTCGGCAAGGGAATCGGCTACGTCAATCAATTTCTGCTCAAGATTACACAGGAAGGGCGACACCCGGTTGATACTCCCCGTGCCGGCATAGTTGGTGCAGCCACAGGTATTCAGGCAGCGGTGGCGCAGCGAGCAAAGGCGGCATTCCGGCGTGGCATTACCCCGGGTTGCAATATAGTATGCCTGTCTGGCACGGTCGATGCCGTGGTACACATCACCAAAAGTTATCTCCGGGTTATCGCCCACCCCGACCATGCGTGAACAGGGAAAGAAATGCCCGTCTACCGAAACCGCAAGCTCCTGCTCACCAATGGAGCAATGCTCGCAGCAGTGTTCCCCCTCCTGGAAAGCGCTCCATATTTTTCCTTCGATATTCTCCTCGCGCACAGGTGTGCCAGCCCGGTAGGATTCCAGTATTTTTTGCTGCAAGGTCTCCAGCTGCCGGCACAGAGATTCGAACTCCGCATCACTCCACTGGCTCCAATAGTCGAAGTTCAACCCGATAACGCCACCATAATGTGTACTCAGCCACTGCACTCCCTCACTGAGCCTGTGGTGATTCGCCGGATTCACCACACAGATGACCCGGCTGCGGAGCAAAGGAAACTCCCGCAAAAACTCCAGCGTCCGCGCCACGGCAGCGTGGCTTCCCTGCCCATCGGCATAGCGGCGATTCACATTATGCATTTCTGGCGAACCATCCACCGAAAGCCCCACCAGGAAATCCCGCTCGGCCATCCATTCGAGCCGCTCGCGGTCCAGCAAAGTGCCATTGGTGGTAATGCCATAGCGCACAGCCACTCCCAGCTCCGCCGCGCGGCGTTCCATATACGCATGGCAATGGCGCAGTAAATCCCACTCCAGCAGCGGCTCGCCACCAAAAAAGCTCATATCCACACCGCGCCCGGTGCGCTGCGCTTCTGCCAACCCGGCTTCCATGCCCAGCTCTGCAATCTCGCGGGTCATGGCGTGTGCATATTTGCGCCCTGCATAGCAATAGGCGCAACGCAGGGTGCAATCATGCGTGAGGCACAGGGTCAGCTGCAGTGTTTCTCTCACCGCGAGACTCGTTTCTTACCTGGAAAGTGTTGATTCTTCCCGCGCCCTTCCCTGACAGCCTTTCTCCCGACCAGCCTCTGCGGGCTGGTACTTCCCTTCTTTTCCTGCGGCTTTACCGCTGGCTCAAGCTGCACATCCGGCGGCGGCAGCGGGGCTCCACTCAGGCGCTGAGGATGTTGCTGCTGCTGGCAACCGGAAAGCACCACCGCAGCTGCCACGGGGTACAACAATTTCTTCTTATGGGTAGATGGGTTGATTTTCATGCCCTTATGCTAGCACTTACTCTCGTATCCTGCAAGTATAAAAACGCCTGGTTCTCAAAGAATGAACCGCGCACCGGGGACACTCCCGATGCGCGGTTCTTGTTGTATGCAATTACGTTATTGGCTTATGAAAAGAATCACTTACCCAGGGCGGCGGCCCATGTCTCGGCCTTGAATCCGGGAATCACCTTGCCGTCCTCCGTCACCAGAATCGGGCGCTTCACCAGCAGACCGTCCGTGGCCAGCAGTGCCAGCTGCTCGTCATCGTTCATGCTCTTGAGCTTCTCGGAAAGGTTCATCTCGCGGTACTTCACGCCACAGGTGTTGAAAAACTTCTTCAGTGGCAGCCCGCTGGCCTGCCACCAGCTGCGCAGCTCCTCTGCCGTGGGCTGTTGCTCTGCAATGTGGCGGTCCGCAAACTCCACCCCCTGCCCCGCAAGCCAGGTCTTGGCCTTCTTGCATGTCGTGCACTTCGGATATTCAATGAATGTCGTGTTCATGGCGACAAATTAGAATAATTCTAATCTTATTGCAAGCAAAAAAGTAGGAATTGACAAAAAAAATTATTTTTCATCTAAAGAGGTGATATTTTTCTTGCCAGACGGGAAAAGCTGTGTATAATCCCTGCACCATGACCCGCAAAGGTGGTATCAACAAGACACGTAAGGCCGTGGCCAAGCGTTTCAAGGTGACCGGCACGGGCAAGGTTCTGCGTCGCAAGCAGGGTAAGCGTCACATTCTCCAGAAGAAGTCCAGCAAGCGCAAGCGCGCTCTTGGACGTCCCGCTCTGGTGGACGCCACCCAGGTTTGGGCAGTGAAGCAGAACATGCCCTTCGCTTAAGCCGAGGAACATGGCTACCAGCCAAGCACCGCCCGCATATCGGGCGGCCTTCATGCAGCCTTCCCCGCGATATACTGTCGGGGATCGAACAGGCGAGACTGCAAGGAGGTGAGGAAGAACAGTCTGTTCAACGCATATAGATAAAAAAGAACTATGGCACGTGCTACAAATGGGCCGGCATCCCGCGCCCGCCGCAAGCGCATCCTGCTTCGCGCCAAGGGCTTCCGCGGTTTCCGCAGCAAGCTCTTCCGCTACGCTAAGGATGCTGTTTACAAAGCATGGCAGTATGAGTACCGCGACCGTAAGAAGCGTAAGGGTCAGTTCCGTCGCCTCTGGACCGCTCGTATCTCCGCCGCCGTGCGTCCCCTCGGTCTGACCTACTCCCGTTTCATGGAAGGTCTCAAGGCTGCCAACATCGATCTGGACCGCAAGTCCCTGTCCGAGCTGGCTATCGCCAACCCGGAGGCTTTCAAGGCTGTTTTCGAGCAGGCCAAGAAGGCAATCGAGGCCAAGGAGGGTGCCACTCTCAAGGCGTAAACACCTTCGGCAAACGAAACATTAACTCCTTAATCCCGGCTGGTTCGGTACTCCCGACCAGCCGGGCGTTTTTTTCACTATTCACTTGCCAGCAGGACGCTGTTATGCTAAAAATAACCTCACATGGAAAAAACACTTTTTCAGAAGATAGCGGACAAGGAGATACCCGCCGCTATCGTGTACGAAGATGAGCTGTGCGTGGCATTCCGCGACATAGCACCTGCTGCTCCGGTGCATGTGCTGCTGATACCCCGCAAGCCGATACCCAGCATAGCCGCAGCCACAACCGAAGATGCCGAGCTGCTGGCGCACCTCATGCTCAAGGTGGGCGACATAGCCCGCGCAGAAGGCATCGAGGAAGGTGGCTACCGCACCGTGATGAACACGGGAGAGAACGGCGGTCAGACCGTGCCCCACCTGCATATCCACATTATCGGCGGGCGTTCCCTGCAGTGGCCCCCCGGCTAGTCAAATCATTCCTGCACAGGCAGCAATGCCCACGCGTCTCAACACCAGCGTGCGCAGCTTCGAGTGGGTGGATACCCAGACACTTGAAATTGAGCTGCCCGACACCCGGCTCCGTCTCACTTTTCTGGAGCCGGGCGTTATTCGCTGCCGCTATGTAACTCAGGCAGTCTTTGAAAATGTGCCCAGCTACGGCGTGGCGGCAGAATACCAGCCCGCCCCACCCAGTCTTGAAGAAGAGGATACACCCGGATACCTGGCCGTACGAACAGAACGGATGGAGCTCCGAATCCGCCGCATTGATGGTGGGCTGGAGTTTTATGAAAACCACAGTGGGCGTTTGTTATGCGCAGATGCAGAGGGCATGGGACACCGCCGCTCCGACCGCACGGGCGATGACTTGGTCTGGGTGCTCAAACACATGCCCACCGAGGCGCACTTCTTCGGGCTGGGCGACAAACCCTGTGCCCTGAACCTGCGCGGCCGACGTCTGGAAATGTGGGGTGCAGACCACTACAAATTCACGACAGAAAGCGATCCCCTGTACAAGAGCATTCCCTTTTTCCTTTGCCTGAACCAAGGGATGCAATACGGCATCTTTTTTGATAACACGATGCGCTCGTATTTTGATTTCGGGCGCGAACGTGAAGACCGACTTCTTTTCGGAGCAGATGGCGGGCACATGGACTACTACTTCATTGCCGGCAAAGATGCACTGGACACTGTAGCAACATATACCAGAATAACCGGTCTGCCCCCCATGCCGCCCCTCTGGTCACTGGGTTACCACCAGAGCAAATGGAGCTACTACCCGGAAGCAAAGGTCATGCAGCTGGCACACCAGTTCCGCAAACGGAAAATTCCCTGCGATGCCATTCACCTGGATATCCACCACATGGAGGACTATCAGTCCCTGACCTGGAGCCAGGAACACTTCCCTGACCCGGCCGGCATGATTGAGCGCCTGAGTGAAGATGGCTTCAAGGTAGTCACTATTGCCGACCCCGGCATAAAAATCAACCCGGACAACTTTGTATGGCGCAGCGGGTTTGAACGCAATGTGTTCTGCAGGCGTCACGATGGAGCTCTGCTGGAAGGAGACGTATGGCCGGGGCTCTGCACGTTCCCGGATTTCACCTCGCCGGACACACGCAACTGGTGGGCTGGTCTGTTTAAGAAACAAGTATCAGAAATCGGGGTTCGTGGTATCTGGGTAGACATGAATGAACCCTCGATTTTCCCGGACCGAACATTCCCGGACGACACACGGCACGCGTTTGACGGCTACTCCTGCTCGCACCTCAAAGCGCACAACATATATGGCCAGTGCATGGCGCGAGCCACCCGAAAAGGCATGCTCACCCACGCTCCGGACCGGCGGCCTTTTGTTCTTACGCGAGCCGGTTTTGCCGGATTGCAGCGCTACGCGGCCACCTGGACCGGAGACAATAACTCCGACTGGGAGAACCTGAAAATGGCCAATCTCATGGTACAACGTCTCAGCACCAGTGGGGTCTCCTTCTGCGGAGCCGATACAGGCGGTTTCCTGGGGCACCCCACGCCGGAACTCTTCTGCCGCTGGATGCAGCTGGCAGCCTTCCACCCCTTTTTCCGCAACCACAGCAACGGCGAATACGGTGGTCAGGAACCCTGGTGCTTCGGCCCGTTGGTGGAGCAGCACGTGCGCTTGGCCATCATGGAGCGCTACCGTCTGCTGCCTTATCTCTACACGCAATTCTACCGTTACCACGCCCAGGGGCTGCCCATCATCCGGAGCCTGGCGCTCATGTACCCCGAAAACACGGACATGTACTGGCGCAGCAGTGAATTCTTCCTGGGAGATTCCCTCTATATCGCCCCGGTTCACCACCCCGGCGAAAGCGGTCGCTTCCTTTACATGCCAACGGGGCACTGGTATTCACTGTGGACGGATGCCCCTGCCCCGAATGCAGGAGAAGAAGTGTGGGTTTCCACGCCGATGAGCCGCATCCCAGCTTTTGTTCGCGGCGGGCACCTGATTCCCCGCTGGCCGGTACAGCAATACACCGACCAGCATGCGGCACCGCATGTCACCTATGACCTGTGGTGGGCTCCGGAGACAAGTGCCACCTCATACCACTATGAAGATGCAGGTGACGGCCACGGCTACCGAATCGGCATGTACAGGCTGCACCGCTTCCATTACACAGCCTCGCGCCGCGCTATTTCCATTGTGCGGGAAGGTGAAGGGAACCTGGATTCCACAGGTGACACCGCCACCCTCGCACTGCATGCACTCCCCATTGGAGCCCAGCCCCAGGTAGTAGCGGATGGGGCTCCCTGCCCCGGCAGCTTCAACGAACAACGCATTTACAACGCGGAAATCCCCATATACTCAAACCGCGTAGAAATCAACATATGAAGCAGGATACCCTCGATAAGCTCATAACCCGCCTGGACCACATCAGCCCGGAGGAACTCCGCAGTGTCTTCATGCGGCTGGTGTCGGAAAAGGGGTTGCTGCAGGACGTATTCGATGCCCTTCGGGATGGTATCATTCTCTTTGACCCCTCCGGCCAGGCTCGATTTGCCAATAAAGCCGCAGCAGCCATCTACGCACGCCCGCTGAGAGAATTGCTGCGCACCCCGTTTGAAACACTCGTGGGGGGCACATGCCTTTGGGAAGATTTATGCAACAGCGGCATTGCCATTACCCGGGATCTCCAGGTAAATTACCCGGAACCCCGCCACTACCATTTCCACATGAGTCCCATTGCCGGTGGCAGCGAATACCTGCTCCTGGTACGGGATGACACGGAGCAACAAACCCGGGGACAGGAAAATGCAGAAGCCGAACAGATGAATCTGCTCTCCTTCATGGCCAGCGCTGTGGCGCACGAAATCGGCAACCCGCTCAACTCTCTGGGACTTAATCTGCAGCTTCTCCAACGAAAACTCTCCAAACTGAACGAGGGGGAACAGGCCAAACTGGCGCCTCTGCTGGAATCTGCCCTGGAAGAGACCCACCGGCTTGACACACTGCTGCATAATTTCCTGCACAGCATGCGCCCCACACGCCTGCAGAGAGAGGCGGTCAATCTCAATACCATTATTGAACGTGTCCTCGAAACCCTGGACCCGGAGATAGCACCTCGCGGCATTTCTGTGCATGTTGAAATGAGCCAGTCCCTGCCGGAACTCAATGCAGATTCATCCCAGCTCTTTCAGGTGTTCTATAATCTCATACGGAACGCCTACCAATCCATTCCCGGCAGCACCGGTGGAATCTATATCCAGACCGCGTACAACGACAATGATGTGCGAGTGGTCATCTCCGACACTGGCACAGGAATTTCGCACGAGGTAATGGGCAGCATGTACGAACCTTTCCGCACCACCAAAAGCAAGGGTAACGGCCTGGGACTCCTCATCGTGCGCCGCATTATCAAAGACCACGGAGGCACCCTGGGATTTGCATCCAAGGAAGGCACCGGCACCACCGTCACGCTAACATTACCCCGCGCAGACAGAGTAGTACGACTTCTGCCAGCCTGAGGATATATTCAACGGTCTGGTTCCAGAACGGCGGGAAGAGTCCCCGGCTCCGTCAATTCAACCACGGGCGCCGCTACACCCGGAGGTTTCCCAAAAAATCCACCAAATGCCCGGACGCTCACATAGGCAGAATATTTACCGGTGCAGCCATAACGCCGGCACACACGCAAGAAAACCCGGTCTGCCTCCCGCCGGGAAAAGGGAGCCCCACCCTGCCGGGCAAAATATAAAGCATCATGCAGAAGTGAGGGAAACAGTTCACGGAGCTCCGTATTGCCAAAGCTCATGCCATCCCACACAAAGCTGCGGTGGATAATCAGTGAGTCTCCCCGCCCTTCCATGAGGACGCGGTGCGGAGCTACCGGGTGAAAGGCCCGCCAATACCCCAGTTGCATTTCTGCATCATGATACACAATGGCACAACGAGTCTTGAGACAGAAATAAGGAGCATACGCCGGCATATATTCATACCAGTTCCCGGGCAATTTACCATACTCCACAACCTGCGGTGCCAGCTGCTTCATATTAACAGCATCCAACATCTGCCGACAAGAGGACACGGCCATTACCCCGGCCAGGAAGAAAAGACACATGACTTTGCTATTTCTCAGCATCCTCCGTTTACTCTTGTTTCCTTATTGTCTGCGCCTACACCACCTGTTCATCCTCCCGCAGCGCCATCCGGGCATGGGGAAGACCTCGATTATTCAAGTTCCAATACACCAGGCTCGTTGCTCTCTACTGGGTATCCACACAGGCATGGTACCATGTAATTCAGGCCTTGGCTATAACCAAATGGTCTGCAAATTGAATTTTTCTGGACTAGGAGGCAACGGGACGATAAAATGCCTGCATGCAGGACATGATGGGCGGGTTCTTCGGGCTGGAATTGCCGGATTTTAACAATTTCCCTTATCAGGAAAGCCTGAATTGTGCCTATGTCAGCAGCGGCAGAGCAGCATTTGAATGCCTGTTGTGCAACATGTCCAGACCGGAGAAACTCTGGGCTCCTCGATTTCTCTGCAACACCATGCTGCAAGCCCCCGACCGCCTGGGAATACCCGTGCAACGCTACGATTGCACAGAGCAATTGGCTCCCATTCTCCCGGATAACGGAGAACAGGACCTCATCCTTCTGGTCAACTATTTTGGTCTGAACCATGAAAGCGTAGCAGCGGCGGCACAGAAATTGGCAGGACGCTGCATAGTAGATGCCACCACAGCCCTTTATTGCCCACCCCTGCCGGGAATTCCCACCATATACAGCCCGCGTAAATTCGCCGGCGTGGCAGATGGTGGAATCGCCATTGCTCCATTCCCCCTGCAGATTCTTCCCAACACCAGCGCAAGTAGTGCCAGCACCAGCCATTACCTGCTCGAAAGGCTGGAAGGAGGCGTCTGCACTGCCATAAAAGGATGCGAAACGGCTGAAGCGTCTCTCTCCGCTCCACCCCAGCGCATGAGCCCGCTCACTCGCAGACTTCTCCGCAGCATTGATTTTTCCCAGGCTGCCCGACAGCGATTAGCCAACTACGCCATCCTTCACCGAGAGCTTGGGCATATCAACCACCTTACCCTGCCGGACGCCCCTGAATATGCCCCTATGTGCTACCCACTCGTCAGCGCCATTCCCGGCCTGCGGGATTCCCTGATTGATGCAGGGATTGCCCTTCCCCTGTACTGGCCCGAGGTCATTAACGCCACTGATGCAACAGCCACAGAAAACAAACTGGCAAGACAACTACTACCGCTTCCGCTGGACCAACGATACACAAAACAGGACATGGAGCACCTGATTCACCTGATTTTGGGCTGATTTGAGCTATTTTCCTGTATGTTTATAGAAAAATAGCCCTTTTTAGCTTGATGACACGAAGCAGAAAGAGTATCCTTATGATAGCATAAGGAGTTTTATTGCATGAAGTCATCGACACGTTTATCCCAGCTTCTTGTAGCAGCGGGTTTACCGCTGCTGGTTGCACCTGCAGCCGCCGTTCCTGCAGCCGCACCTGCAGCTGCGGCTCATGCCGCTGCTTCCCCAGACCTGATACAAGCTGCGACGAACGGAGACTTGAAAAAAGCGCAGGAACTGCTTCAGCGCAGCCCCGAATTACTGAACGTCAATGACACGAATGGGGTGACACCGCTCATGGCGGCGGCAACCAATGGGCACCTGCCCGTTGTGCAGCTTCTTCTGTCAGCCAAAGCCGACATGGAAAAGACAAGCCCCCTGGGTGAAACAGCGCTCATGTTTGCCGCATTCAACGGGCACTGCGATGTCGTAAAAGCCCTTATTGCCGCAGGAGCCAAAGTTAATGCCACACTCCCGACAGGAGAAACCGCACTTTACCTGAGCACCCGTACCGGGCATGTGGACGTGGCACGCGAGCTCCTGAATGCAAAATCATACCTGAACCCCCGCGACAAGGACGGCTGGACTCCGTTGCTGCATGCTGCGGGCTCTGGACAAACCGCCATGGTGCAGCTTCTTCTGACTGCCGGAGCTAACAAAGAGGTCCGCATGAAAGAAGGCGGTTCTCCGCTGCTCATGGCAGCTGCCAGGGGCTACCATGAAACCGTCAAGGTTCTGCTGGAAGCCGGAGCTTCACCCGCAACCCGCACCTACGCGGGCGAAAGCGCCTTACATTTTGCCGCAGCCTGCGGAGATCTGGAAACAACCCAGCTCCTTCTGGACGCCAAAGCAGACCTGGAAGTCAAACTGCGTTCCGGAGAAACGCCCCTTCTTCTCGCGGCAGCAAAAGGCCATGATGACATCGTGACCGCCCTGCTTAATGCCGGAGCAGATAAGGAAGCCACCCTGCCCACCGGAGATACAGCATTGATAACAGCTGCTTTCAATGGACATGTGGATGTCGTTCGCGTACTGATGAACGCCAAGGTCAACGCCGAAGCCAAGGACAAGAAGGGTAACACCGCGCTGGACTATGCCAAGGCCCAGGGGCACACAGAGGTAATGAAACTGCTGCCCGGCGGACTCATTATCGTGAATGAAGGAGCAGAACAGGCGCGCGACATTCTGGATGCCGCAGCACAAGGAGATACCACGCACGTTCTGGCATTCCTGAAAGACAACCCGAAGAGCATCCGGGAAACGGATGGTGACGGCGCCACAGCTCTCATATACGCTGCTGCTAACGGACATGTGGAAACCCTGCAGGTCCTCCTGCTGAACAAAGCCGACATTGAAGCCAAAGATAACGCCGGTCTCACCGCCCTGGCCCATGCGGCCAAGGAAGGTGAACTGGAAACCCTGAAAGCCCTGATTGCCGCCGGTGCCAACATTGAATCCCGTGGTCGCCGCTGGAGAACCCCGCTTTCCCATGCAGCCGAGGCTGGAAAGGCTGAGGCCGTCAAGGTTCTGCTGGAAGCAGGTGCCCGCAAGGAGGTGCCCAGCAAAGACAAGGAAACGGCTCTGACCTACGCTGTCATGAGTGACGACAAGAAAACTGTTGATACACTGTTGGCAGCAGGAGCCCAGCGCGACCCCAAGTCCGATTCCGGCTGGACCCCGCTGATTGTGGCAGCAATCAATGGCCATACCGATATAGTCAAATCACTGGTAGCGGCCGGTGCCGATATTAATGCAAGGGACGATGACAACTGGACTCCGCTGATGCAAGCCGCGCATAACGGCCACATCGAAACGGTCAGGATTCTTCTCAAGGCGGGGGCTGCCGGAGCAGACGAAGCCACAAAGGTGAGCACTGATCCAGCTGTGCTTAAACTTCTCCAAACGCCACGATGAACAGATTCTTCCTCCTCCTTCCTCTGCTACTCTGCTGCGCCTGTATGCAGCAGCCCGTGCGCAACACTGCCCTGCCCGACAAGAAAATCACCCCTCTACCCACCCGGATAGGAACAGCCACGGAGGTCACCTGGTTCGGCATCTGGAAGTTTGGCGATGCATCAACCGCAATTGCTCAGAAAAATGGTGGCATCTCCGAAATAAGCTCCTACACCCAGGCTACCAACAACTATTTCGGCATTTACAAACGACAAACAACCACCGTACGTGGAGAGTGAATTTAACCGCCCCCGGCTTCCTTCAAGCCGGGGGATTTTTTTATACGGATAAAAAAATATCAAAAAAATCGCTGTCAGGGATTGACCTTGACCAAAGATATGGTATTATGTCACTCACGTATGCATGCCGACCTTGAAAAACTTGTATCTACCGGTAAAATCCCGGCCGATTTTGCGGCCCGACTTGACCTGTTTGCTCCCGGTAAATATGTAATACACCAGGATCTTGGTGTGGGCAAAGTTACCGCTTGGTCCCTGTCCAAGAGCAAGATTAAGATTGATTTCGAAAAAGGCGTCGAGGGTAAGATTCTCGGTCTGAAGCTCGCCTTCAATCAGCTGACCCCCGTTCCCGCAGGCCACTTCCTCATCGCCTGCTTTGATGACCCCATCGGTTGTGCCAAGCAGGCCACCGACAAGGACACCATGCTTGACTTCATCCGCATGGTTCTGACCAACAACATCTCCCTGCGCGAAGGTATCAACGATGTACTTCCCATGCAGCCGGAGGATTTGGAAAAGTTCCTCAGCGGTCGCGTCATTGATTCTGCCGATTGGAAGAACTGGTGGGAAAAAGCCCGTACAGCCATGCGCGACAACCCCAGCTTCCGTCTTCCCACCAAGCGTGGCGAAGCCATTGCCCTCCGCAAGGCAACATCTGCCGCAGAAGCCCTGCTGGACGACTACTCTGATGCCACCTCCCTGGAATCCTGCGTTCGCATTCTGGACCAGGCCCGTCTGGAAGTGCTGAAGGGAGAGTACGAACTTGTTGCCAAGCTGGTGAAGGCAATGGAAGAGGATATTGCCCGTGGGTTCACTGAACCCCAGCATGTGCTTGAACTCATCATCATCCGCGATACCATTCTGGAAACCGTGGCAACCAATGATGAAGAGAAGGCCGCAATGGACGCAGCCCTCACCGCCGCAGGCGTTGAGACCGTGACCACTCTGGCAGACAAGATTAAGACCATCACCTCTGAAGAGCTGGTTGGCTACATCGGCGAACTTTCCGCTGCACGCCAGAACGAGGTATACAGCGCCCTGCCCGAGGCTCTGGGTGACAGCTGGTTGCCCTACGCTACGAACATCTTCCTGTTCGGCGGCGCCAAGGTGACAGCCCCGGCCGCTAACTTCATCATTGACAAGGGCGCCAAGGAACAACTCTTCACCGACCTGACCAATGGCATTTCCCGCCAGAGCCTCAGCCCGGAAGTTCTTATCTGGCTCTGCAAGGAGCGCAAAGGCATGGCTAAGGAAGTTGTTTCGAAGAATCTCATGCCCCTGGGCGCAGCCATTATGAGCGCCATTGAGCGTGACAGCTCAGAAGGTGGTCCGAACCGCGCCCTGCGTCTCCGCAATCTGCTGCTGGACGACAAAGACCTGGCTCCCGACCTGGTAAGCGAGCTCTCCGAACTGGAAGCCCGCCCCTTCGCCAAGGCTCTGTACGACTCTTCCGTTCTACCCGATCTCGACCGCAACCTGCTGCTGGCAAACATGATGAAGGTACACCCCTCTCTGCAGGAGATTGCCCTTACCCGCCGCAGCGGCAAGGAAAAGCAGAGCATGTTTGTTTCCCTGCGCTCCTATGCAGCCCGCAAGGCAGAGCTGGAGGACATCATCAACGTACGCCTGCCCAAGAACAAGCACGACCTGGAAATCACCCGTGCCGAAGGCGACCTTCGCGAAAACGGCGGTTACCAGGACGCCAAGGCTACCCAGCGCGTTCTGCTTCGCCGCAGCGAGGAACTCTCCCGCCTGCTGGCCCAGGCCGATCCGACCGACTTTGCCAATGTGGATTGCTCCACAACCAGCATGGGTACCCAGGTTACATTCTCTGCCCCGAAGGGCCGCACCGTGGTATACACCATCCTGGGCGCCTGGGACTCCGTACCGGAGGAAAACATCGTAGCCTACAGCTCCAAGCTGGGCGCCAAGCTTCTGGGCCACTCCGTTGGCGACAAGCTGCGCCTCCCGCTTGAGATGGGTGGCACACCGGTCATGATGACTATCAAGGCCATTGCTCCGGCTCCCAAGGAACTCATCTATCCGGATGGCGAAGTTCCCCAGGCCTGATTTACCTGAATCACTTTATCAATCAGCCCCCGCAGCTCCATCAGGAGCTGCGGGAGTTTTTGTACCTGCCAGCCCGATGGTGTCAGCCATCATAAAACCGAAAAGGGGAGCCAGCAGACGCGCAGAAGGTGTTTTCAGAGCCTCATTATACTCTGAAACGGCATGATTGAAAAGAGCAGCAAACTGATCCTGCTGGTATAAGGAAACATTTAAACGGCTGCACAATCTCTGCAAATGCTCATGGGAACGCATAACGGAGGATTCCTCCACCTCCTGCAGGGATCTGGCAACAGTTTGACGCAACAACAACTCCGCTCCATTGACAAAGCCATGCTGTTCACTCCAGCGCGGCTCTGGAGCAATTGATAACGAGCGTTCCGAATCATCCCTCAGCCGGCGCAAAGAACGAGGCAACGGGTCCCCCTGTGGCATAAACAGCACAAATGCCGCGGTAAAATCATTCAGACACTCATTACGCTGATGGGCCGCCTTAAGCCATTGACTCCAGCAGTTGCACACAGCGCTTCGCAAGTGCAGCAAATGATTGTACACGCCCACCATCCAGGCACAAACCGCCACCAATAAAGCAAAAGAAACAAGGTACTGCATACAGGGGAATTCTGCCCCCATGCCAGCGCGTTAGCAAGAAGTTAGAAAAACTTGTTAGGCCAGTGCGGAGCGCAAGACCAACGCCTGTTTCAACGCTTCCACATCGTGCACGCGATGCATATCCGCCCCCCGGTCAGCAGAGAGCAGGCTCATCACCACCGATGGAAGCGGAGATGTCTTCACCAGCGATGCATCATTCAGCAATGTACCCAGGAAACGCTTACGCGAAAGAGCCATCAGCATAGGCAAATCATGAACCCGCAGCGTTTCCAGGTTGCGAATCAATTCCAGATTATGTTCTACAGACTTACCAAAGCCAATACCCGGGTCCAGGCATATACGCTCCATGGCAATACCATCTGCCACTGCCCTGCCCACGCGAGTTTCAAAAAAAGAACGAACCTCTGCCACAACATCAACATATTGTGGATTCTTCTGCATGGTGCCGGGTTCTCCCTGCATGTGCATCAGCACCACACCACAGGGAAACTCTGCGCACACGCGGCGCATAGCGGCATCCGCCAGTCCCGTGATATCATTCACTACATCCACACCCGCAAGCAAAGCAGCACGCGCCACCTCCGCATGCCGTGTATCGATGGACAAGCGAGCAAAAGGGAACTCCGAGCGCAAGCTCTCAATCACCGGCAACACACGCCGGATTTCCTCTTCTTCAGAGATCTCTACAGAACCGGGCCGGGTCGATTCACCTCCGATATCTATCATATCAGCCCCGGCGGCCAGCATCATGCGGGCATGCTCCACGGCAGATTCCACATCGGGATGCATGCCGCCATCAGAAAACGAATCCGGGGTTACATTCAGAATCCCCATCACAGCACCGGCCCGCGGCAAGTGCCAGCATTCATGCGCGAGCTGCCAGATTCGGGCGGACATTATTCAAGAGTATCGTGGTGCGACACCGCATTCTGCGGCTTTGCTGCCATATCCACAGCCCGGTCTGTAACCACTGAAGGGTCGGAATCAAAGCGATACGCCAGGCAATCCGGGCAAGTAGGAGATGCCTTATCCACTATGGCACCACACACCATACAAACCTTGTAGCTTGTCGGGTCATTGACCACCGTAGTGGCTATCTCCTTGTAATCCTGGCGCATATCTATCGAAAAGAAAGACAGGCGGAGCACCGGTTTGAACCGATACCCCGCCGTGCTCAAAAACGGAAAACCTGAAAAGGAACTCAGGCGATAGTAGCCAGGGCCTTCGCAGCCTTGCTCTTGTAGTTGGCGGCGCGGTTGGCCGGCACGGTGCCCTTCTTGGCAGCCTTGTCGATAGCGGAAGCGAAGTTGTTGTAAGCAACAGCGGCGGCAGCGGCATCCTTGGTCTCCACGGCTTCAGCAACCTTCTTACGAAGGGTACGTACGCGGGACATGATGGAACGGTTGATAGCGGTGCGCTTAATCGTCTGGCGGATGCGCTTCTTAGCGGACTGTGTGTGAGCCATAATTCAGATGAAATTGATTTGGTTTTTCGTTTTGGTGGGAAGAGTTTACTCACTTCCGACAAAATGTCAAGAGAATTGCTGCGAAATGGCATATTTTTTCTTTCATACGTTCTACGCGCGACAGGAATAGTGCTTGCCACAAAGGGGCAAAGCATGGTAGTATACTGGCAGCATGAAACGCTTAGGCCCCATATCGTGCATGTGCTCCCTCGCCTTGCTGAGCTCCTGCACCCTTACCCAGCAGCAAGTACCGTTTTCCGCCGAGGATATTGCGGCCCAGAAGCTTGCCGCCAGCGAACTTGAAACAGCTCTGGAAGTTGAAGAAAAACGCCTGATTCAGGAAGCTAAGGAAGAAGCCGAACGGCTTGCCCGGGAAGAAGCAGAGCGCATAGCCCGGGAAGAAGCTGAAGAACAGGCTCGCAGAGAAGCAGAAGAAAAGGCAGAAGCCGAAGAGCGAGCTCGCGAAGAAGCCGAGGAAAGAGCACGCAAAGAAGCCGAGGAAAAGGCAGAAGCAGAAGAGCGCGCTCGTGAAGAAGCTGAAGAAAAAGCCCGCAAAGAAGCAGAGAAAAAAGCCGAAACCAAAGAGCGCCCCCGCAAGAACGACAAGGAAGAAACCTCCTCCAAAAAGGTGAAGCCCCAGCATTCTGACAGCAACCCCAAAGCAAAGGCAGAGGACACCCCGGTGGTGCCTACAGCAGAACAGCAGAAAGCAGCTCTCGAAATACTCAAGAAGCAGGAAACAACCAAGCCAGCCCCAGTTCAGAAGCAGGAGCCGCAAGTTCAGCAGGAGCAGGAGGAAGCCCTGCTCCCGGGCAGTGTGATGAGCGGAGCCCTGCGCACACGCCGCTTTGCACCGCCGGAAGAAGCCATCAGCCGCGATGACGAAGATGAACCGATGCCCAATACGGTAGAACTCCGTGGTCTGCGTTCCCCTGTCATGAAGGGCAATCTGCCCATGAATATTGACGGCAAAATGATTAAGGAAGACTAAAAAAGCCCGCCATGAACACACCTCCCCGCAAGTTTGTACCCGAGCCCTTTGCCTACCACCAGGAGATTGAGCTCACCATCGATAATCTTTCCAACCAGGGACACGGCGTAGGCCGCGTAGACAACTGGGTGGTCTTTGTGCCCTACACCCTGCCCGGTGAACGTGTACGCGCCCGAGTGTACCGCAACGAAAAGAACTGCTCCATGGCAGACCTGGTAGAAGTTCTTATTCCCTCTCCCCAGCGTGTCCAGCCTCTCTGCCCTGTATACGGATACTGCGGTGGCTGCCAGTACCAGCACTTGGAATACCAGGCCCAGCTGGAGTGGAAAACCGCACAGGTTGCCGACCTGCTGCGGCTGCAAGCCGGGCTGGAGCTGCCGGTGCAGCCAGCAATCGCATCTCCGCAGATTTACGGCTACCGCAGCAAAATAACGCCGCACTTTCACAAGCCGAAAGATGCGAAAATGGGAAATATCGGTTTTCTCCGAACGGGTTCCCGCACAGAAGTTTGCGATGTAAAGCAATGCCCCATTGCCATGGCCGAGCTGAATGAAGCCCTGCCCATCGTCCGCAAATCCGTGCAACAGGCGGCTGCCCAGTATAAGCGCGGCGCCACCTTGCTCATGCGCGTCAGCGAAGGCAGCGTCATTACCAATAACAACGCTGTCTGCACGGAAAAAGTAGGCTCCCTCACGTTCAATTTCCTGGCAGGCGACTTCTTCCAGAACAATCCGTACATTCTCCCCGCCTTCACTGGTTATGTGGCACGACAGGCCTGCGCAGAAGGTGCACGGTACCTGGTAGACGCCTATTGCGGCAGCGGTCTGTTTGCCCTTACCCTGGCTCCGCATTTCGAGAAGGTTCTTGGGGTGGAGGTAAGCGAAACCAGTGCAGACTGGGCTCGCGCCAATGCTCGCAGCAACGGCATCGCACACGCCAGTTTCCTGGCAGCCAGTGCAGAAGCCATCTTTGAACAGGTTGATTTCCCCGCAGAGGAAAGTGCCGTGGTCATTGACCCACCCCGCAAAGGCTGCGACATGGCTTTTCTGAACCAACTTTTCGCCTTTGGCCCTGCCCGGGTGGTCTACGTATCATGCAATCCGGCAACGCAAATCCGCGACCTGGCAGAATTCGACAAAGCCGGTTATGAAGTAGTTGAAGTCCAACCGTTCGATTTATTCCCGCAGACCAAGCATCTGGAGTGCGTGGCAACACTCCGTAAAAAGAAAGCATGAGCACCAAATTCACCAGACTCAGCCGAAGTGCAGAGGACTATCTGGAAGCCATCGGGCACCTGTGCCGGGAAAACGGCAAGGCTCAGGTGAGCGATGTTGCGGCCATGCTCAACGTAAAAAAACCGAGCGTGACTGCAGCTGTGCACCAATTAGCAGAGGAAGGTCTCATCTCCTACCGCCGCTACGCCCCCATCAGCCTCACGGAAAAAGGAAAGCAATATGCAGACAGAGTCATCCACTCCCACAGTATCCTGCAGCGTTTCCTGGTCGAAATAGCAGGACTCACGCCGGAACGTGCAGAAATTGCCGCATGCAGTATTGAGCACATTCTGACCTTTGAGGAGATTGATGATATGGGGGCAAAGCTCAGCCAGCCCTGAATCAAATACAAAGCAGGCATTGAACAAATCAACGTCAGACCGCATCATAATACCCAGTCATGACCGATCGTAAACTCAGCGTTACCACAGCCCTTATCATCATCAACGTGGTGGTATTCATTGTAGGAATCATGGTACAGAAAGAGGCACTTCTGGGAATTCCCTTCCCACAGGCCCCCAAAACATCCGTCTTCGAAATCACCTGTGCCTATTCCTGGTTCACCTGTTTCCTGGAAGGGCAGCTCTGGCGCCTTGTCACCTACCAGTTCGTGCATGCAAATTTCGGGCACATTCTGTTCAACATGTGGGCATTGTACTTCTTTGGCCCGGCCGTGGAAAACGCCATGGGCCCGCGGCGCTTCCTGCTCTTCTATCTTGTCTGCGGCGTGGCAGGTGCCCTGTTCTCCTCACTGCTTGCCGGCATTAATCTCTATACCTCCCTGCCCGACATTCCTCAAAACGAATACATCTGCAACCAACTGGCGCATTTTGCCGGCTACGAGGGGCATGTGCAGTGCTGGGAAATGATTCCTCTCGTTGGTGCCTCTGCTGCTATCTACGGGGTCATGGTTGCCTGTGCATTCATGTACCCGGACGTGCAGATATCCCTGCTGTTCCCACCAGTTACCCTGCGCCTGCGAACCTTTGCCGTCATCATCATCGGCATTGCCGCCGCCACCATTCTCTTCAATTTCAGTAATGCCGGCGGCGAAGCCGGCCACCTGGGAGGCATCATCATGGGCGCCATTATCATGATGGTATGGAAATTCCGCATCATGAACCGTTATCGCTGATATGACAGCACTTT
This sequence comes from Akkermansiaceae bacterium UBA3385, assembly GCA_002358905.1. Classification (GTDB taxonomy): domain Bacteria; phylum Verrucomicrobiota; class Verrucomicrobiia; order Verrucomicrobiales; family Akkermansiaceae; genus Akkermansia. The sequence continues at coordinate 23,927 of DEPT01000017.1, read as the reverse complement.
TCGACATGGACGGCACCCTGTTTGCAGGGGATTCGCAGTTGCGCTTTGCACGCTGGATTCTGCGGCGGCACGGCTGGCGCAGGCTTTATTTGCTGTGGCTGCTGCCCATGGGTGCGCTGAGGGGGCTGCATATCATCAACACCCAGCGAATGAAGCGAGCCTTCCTGGCATACGCCTGGGGCATGAGCCGCGAAGCACTGCAAAAAGAATGCGAAGCCTTTGTGCAGCAGGAAATCCTGCAAATCCTATATCCCCCGGTCATAGAGAGACTGCGTGCCCACCAGGCCGCAGGAGACACCACGGTTCTCTGCTCAGCTTCCCCTGATTGGTGGACCCAGCTGGTGGGTAAGGCCTTGGGATTCACCCATACCATCGGCACGCCAACAGCCCTTGGTGCCAGAGTTCCGCTCATGCCGTCCATTCCCCAGCCCGGCAACAATAAAGGAGAAAACAAACTGGTTAGGCTGGCGGTTATCGGCATTACACACGCCGACATCGGCTACACGGACAGCGCCGCAGACCTGCCCATGCTTTCTATTTGCAACAAGGCCGTACTGGTCAATCCGAAGAGCAACTTTGCAGCCCGCGTACCCGGAGCCGAAATTCTGACGCCGGAGAAAGGGATTCATCCCTGGTCTTTTACCCTTGGCTGTTTGCTGGGGGCATGAGTCTACATACCCAAGCGGGTCTTCCAATCACGCATCAGCACAGCAAAAGGCTCCTGGCTATCAGCATCGGCAGCATGTGGATTCTCCCGGAAGGCAGCTTCCAAATCGCCACTGAGAATCAAGGCTACACAATAAAATTCCCTGGGCACCTTCTCCGTAGCCCCCAGACCTGCAGCCGCCGTACGCAAATCAACAGGACTCATTCCTGGCTGCACACTGCGGTTATGCTTTTTCAGGCTCTCGTGAATCGCCTGCATGATGGCAGCCGCTTCCGACATAACCAGCAGCGTCTCCCGTTCTGTCTTGCCCAGCTTCTGAGCGGGCATGGCTGCCACCGATTTCACCGCAGATTCATAGTTACCGATACGGAATAAATCCTTGAGTCGCTCAAATCGTATGCGAGCCGCCCGTCGGGGCACAGCTCTCCGGTATTCCTCAACATGCCCTACCATGCCAGCTGCTTCACCCGCTTGCAACGAAGCTAAGGCCTGAACAATCAATTCTTCCGCCTTGGACTCATCACCAGAATGGACATAGGAATCAGCAATCAGAATCTGGGCAGCTGCCTTCAACAAGGGATTTCCGAAAGTATGGGCAGCATCAGAAGCATTGGCAGACATTTGCTTGATGGCAGCCACCAGTGCTGTCATCCTGTCAAAAGATTCACCACCAGCCGGCGCAGCCGTATTCCTGCGGGACTCTACTTCGGCGAAGCGGTTATAACCATTTGCCGAGGACTTACCTTCAAGCACATCTACAGCAGTGCGCAACAAAATAGCCACAGCCGAGGCCGTGGATTCTGAAGTTTCCCCAGTGAGCCCCCCCAAAACCTCGGATGCCTTTTTCAAATCACCGGATTTGAGAAGAGACTCAGCCTCCTGATAGGCATCTCGCTCAGCCCACTGCAATTCGCCTACGCTGATGGTTTCCTGAATACGGGATGAAGGGGTCGAGAACGAGACGGCAAGCCCGCCCAGCACGCCCAGCACAGCACAACCGGCAGCGCCAGCCATGGTAATCAGCTTCTCCTTCTTGCGCCTGGCACGAGCGGCTGGATCCGTTGCCTCCATGAGCCCATTCTGCACAACCGCAATCTGCGCAAGCACAGCTTCATAATCTGCCGGGCGGTCAGCGGCATCAAACGCGGTCATTCTATCCACCAGAAGACAAATCTCTGCATCCAGCTCCGGGCATTCCTGCTTCAACATGGGCATGGTCTTTTTGGCAACCAGCATATCAGGTACTGTCTGCGGATCTCCCACCAATTTCGCCTTCCCCGTCAATAAGTTACGCAGAGTCATACCCAGCGCGTAGATATCGGACTGCACATTTTCTTCTTCGCGGCGAAGCGTCTCCGGCGGCACATAGTACGGAGTTGCCCAGATGATATCACTCTCATCCACGCCGCTCTTCTCATCCAGAGAAAGGCCGAAATCCAGAACCTTTGCACGTCCGTCCGCCGAAATGAGCACGTTACCGGGTTTCACATCCCGATGAAGGATTCCGGCCTCATGAGCCGCCTTAAGTCCTTCTGCCACCTGGCGGATAATTTCAATGGCCTCAATGGGTTTCAATCCACCCTGCTCATCCACGATAAGCTCCAGGTTCCGGCCATCCACCAGCTCCATGGCAATGAAGAACTGACCACGGGCCCAACCGGCAGAATACACGGCAACCACATTATCATGGCGCACTTTTGCCATGAGCGAACATTCATTTCCAATGCCGGCTATGCGTTCCGGCGTGTCGCGGTATGTCTCATTCAACACCTTGATAGCCAAGGGGCGCCCCAGCACCAGATCCCGAGCCTGAAACACCACGCTCATGCCGCCAATTCCCAATATGGATTCCACCTTATAGTTGGCCAGCATCGTGTGCACATGAGCCGAGCTGCCGCACTGCGCACACTGGATTTCAGTGTAAAAGCCCAGTCTGGCAATATCCTGCCGGGAGCCGCATTGCGGACATGTCCAAAGTTCAGAATGTTCACTCATATCAGGTATCGGGAAAATGAAAGAGAAAAGTCAGAAATGAGAAAGGGGCAGAGGAAGACGTATCTCCTCCTCTGCCCCCTGAAAAATCAAGCAGAATCAAGCCAGCTTGGGCAGAGAGGCTGCAGCTACAGCCTGGCCGTGGCGCTTGGTCTTTTCATCCGGCACGCAGAGAGTGATGTTGAGCTGCGGGAACTCAGCCTTCAGCACCTCGTTGGCCTTATCAATGATGATCTGACCACCTTCGCCCGTGGCTACGCGGCCAAGGAACAGAAGGTTACGCACATCGTAGAAATCTGCGAAGTAGGCGATGGTATAGCCGAACTCCACACCGATGGTCTCGTAAATCTTGCGGGCGCGGTCATCGCCTTCAGCCATGGCGGCCTGCACCTTCTTGAGCTGCTCCGGATAAGGCATGGAGCCAAACTCAAAGCCGGCACGGGGAGCCAGGCGGGCAACAGCCTGCTGGGAGAAGTACATAGCGCCTACCCCCTTATCCTTGGACCATTCGTCCACACCGCCGTCCTCCTGGTAATCCACGGGAACGAAAGCAAGCTCATTAAGCCAGGGCATAATGTGACCTTCGGGGTCAACGTAACCGGCAGCCAGGGAGGTACCCATGGCGATACCCAGCACGGCGTCATCGTTCATGCCCATGGCACCAGCCAGAGCAGTCACCTCACCGTCATTCACCACTTCAAAGGGAACTTCCTTACCCATGCGCTCGGACCAGCGCTCCTTCAGGGTACCGAACATGCCACGGATGACATTCTGGAAATCCTCAGGAGAAATACCACGGAAGAGGGAACCCACGCGGGGCTCACTGTTCACGTACACGCCGGCAGCGGAGCCACCAATGGCGTCCACCTGGGGAAGGTGCTTGGCAGCGCGCAGCAGTGAATCATCCACACCCTCAAGCTGATACATGGGGTCGGTCTGGTGGTAGGGATCCCATACCACTTCTTCAGAGAACACCACCTCACCGTTCACCACGGCGGCGCACTTGCGGTCGGAACCACCCAGGTCGAAACCGATACGGTAGCCATCCAGGTTGCGGCCCAGAGCCACGGAGGTGCTGTTTTCTGCAGGCAGATCAGCGGCAGAAGCTACCTTCACCACCTGAATCGGCTGGTCATAAATCTTCTTACCAATGAAATCCCAGTCGAACTCACGGGCACCACCTGCGCAATATGTAGCAGCCAGCATGTCAGCAATCTGGTCATCACCAGCCACCATAATAGTGCAGCCACCCTTCATCCAGAGCAGGAACTTGACAATACGCTCAATGTACTGGTTGTTCAGGGCCACATTTTCGCCTTCCTGGGGCAGAATCTTGCCGCTCCAGCGGAAGCAGGTGCCATCAAGACGGGTCAGCGCAAGGTCTACTGTATGAGAACCAGGAGTTGCGGCTACTTTCTCGGCATAGGCCTTGGTCCAGAGCACAGGAGCCACGAATGCCGGATCGAGTACAGGTGTGAATTTCGGTTGGATATTCATAACGTTACGGGGCAACTATACACCAAATGCCCCCCTCCTGACAAGTCCAAAATCAATTTTAGCCGGTTAGAGGATGGAGAAAGGCGATTTTGAACTTGGATTTCCAGTTCTACTCAGGGCTCACTATATTCTCTTTGCCTTTCAAACGGCTCATAATGCTCCGGTTAAAACCAGAAGTTCCCCGGAACGAATCATTCCGGGGAACTTCCGATATAAAAGCATGGATGCTTTACTTGTTCAGCAATTTTTCCAGAAGAGCCTGGGAATTATCAGCAAGCTTCGCAGGGTCTTCCAGCATGCCGGCGCGTAACAGAGCAGTGTTGATGAGCTGGTCAGCCAGCAGCGTGGCAAGCTCTTCATCCTTAGAGCGAAGAGAAGCCAGTTTCATCACGATGGGGTTATGCGGATTAAAGGCTATTTCCGGATGAGTCTCAGGAATTTCCTGTCCCATGGCGCGAAGATAAGCCTTGATTTCCGGAGAAATATCCCCCTCTCCCTGCAGGGCGATAGCAGGAGCGCTTGTCACACGGTCACTTGTGGTCACCTTACTGAAACGGTCCTTGAATGTATCGCTCACCCATGTGGTAAGACCTTCGGCCTCGGCATCATCCAGGCCGGGCTGGTCCGGCTGTGCTTCCAACGGGGGCAGCTCCAACCCGGCCCGGTCAATGGATTTGATTTCCTTCTCCCCGAACTTCATGAGACTTTCCACCACGAACTGGTCACCACCTTCGGTGAAGAAGCCGACCTCGAAGCCCCGGGCCTTGAGAGCATCCAGATACGGAGAATTTTCCAGCTGGCTGCGGCTGGCTCCGTACAACACATAGATATCTTTCTGGTTTTCCTTCATGCGGGACACATAGTCCTCGAAACTGGTCAGTTTGCCCGGCTCGGTAAAGGTGGATTCAAAGCGCAGCAGTTTACCAAGTGAATCCTTGTGCTCCCAGCTTGTCACCACACCTTCCTTGATGTAGCGGGAGAATGTACGCCAGAACTTCTCATAAGTCTCTGTTTCATTCTTAGCCACACCCTCCAGGTGCTTGATGAAGCGCTTGGTAATAATGCCCGACACCTTGCGCAGCAGAGAGTTATCCTGCAGCATTTCGCGGGAGATATTAAGCGGAAGATCCTCACTATCCACTACACCAGCCAGGAAACGAAGCCATTCGGGCAGAAGCTTCTCCGGCTTGCTGTCAATAAGCACCTTGTGGCAGTAGAGTGACACCATGGGCTCACAACGGCCAAACCCCATAGCCTCCGGATTCTCTTCCGGCACAAAGAGTACAGAGTTGAGCACAATGGGGGCATCCGCACTGAAGTGCATATAGCTCAGCGGCTTGCTTTCCGTGTGAGCAATGAATTGGTAGAAGCCCTCATATTCCTCGGCGGTCACATCCTTCTTGCTCTTCATCCAGATAGCCTGCACTGTGTTCAGGTGCTCGCCATTGAAATCAATGGGGAAGCCCACAAAGTTGCTGTATTTAGAGAGGATGTAGCGAGTGTGATCCCCCTTGGCAAAGTTCCTGGCATCTTCTTTCAGGTAAATCTTGATGCTGGTTCCGCGGGGTGTATCAGCGGCGGCCTCGGTAAGGGTGTACCCTTCCTGCCCATCACTCTCCCACTGCACAGGCGCGGCATCCGGCTGCCAGGAGCGAGTGGTCACTTCCACCTTATCTGCGGCCATGAACACACTGTAGAACCCCACACCAAACTGGCCGATAAGGTCCTGCGTACCGCCTTGACTCTCCTTCATTGCCTCCAGGAATTTCTTGGTTCCGGAATGGGCAATAGTGCCCAGAAATTCCACTACCTCATCCTGGGTCATACCGATACCACTATCGGCAATGGTAAGCGTACCGGCGTCCTCATCTGTAGTAATGGTGATGCGCAGCTCCCTCTCCGGCTCATAGATATCGGTCTGCGTCAGCTGCTTGAGGCGAAGCTTCTCCAAAGCATCGGACGCATTGGAAACAAGCTCGCGCACAAACACCTCTCGGTCACTGTAGAATGCGTGAATCACAATGTCCAGCAGCTGCCGGACCTCCGTCTGGAACTGATGCGTATTTGCCATAGTTTCGTTTTTAATAAAGTTTGCCGTTTATTCTACGACTCAAGCCCGAAAGGTCAAGAAACTAGTGTGGCAGCAACCAGAACAGACAGCCCCCCTGCAGCTCAATGTTCAGGCTCGTTCAACTGAAGGGGCAGATATAAATATCACCGCACACTGCCATGAACACCTCCAGAAGAGGATTGACAAGGGAATACTCAAGGGGTAACATAGTAACACAATTCAACAAGTCACATCGCATGAAAGCCCACATCTTCACCGCATTGCTTGCCGCAGCAGCGCCCATTGCCATAGCAGATATCTCCCTTGGCAGCGGAGCATACCTCCCCCCCCATGAAGCGATTCAGCCCACATCCGATGAATATCTCCAGACAGCCAACGATGTAATCAACATGTTCAGGGAACTGACAACCTGTTTGGAAACGGTAAAAGACAAGGCAAGCGCCGATGCGGCAGCGGCTCAGGTAGCCACGTTGTTACCCCGTATGGCAGAACTGCAGAAAAAGGCGGAGTCCATGCCGCGCCCGACTGTTGAGATGGAAAACCAGTTGCGAGGTCTGATCAACGTGGCCGAAGTTCAGCAAATCGTCTCATCCTTCATGAATTCATTCATCAGCATCTGCATGAGCAACGCCTACGGATCTCAGTCGCTCCTGGACGCCATGGGCCCCATCATGGACATGATGCCGGGCAACCAGGAATAAAAAACATGAGTTTCCTTGTGCTACTGCTTGGGTGCATGTTCTGCCTGCCCCCCTTGCAAGCCCGAAGCTATATCCGCACAACAAATTCGGCTGAAAACATGGTGCAGACACTCAACTCCATGAGTGCCCTGCTTGATTGTGTTACCCATAAAGCGAACGCTGATACAGCCACCACCGAGCCTAAAAAACTGCATACCCGCTTCCGCGAACTGCAACAGGCAGCTGAACACCTGCCGCCTATGACAAACGAGAAACTTAACCGGCACCTGGTGCAAATGGATACAGCCATGAACCATTTCCGACTCGCCTGCGCTCGCCTGATGCGAGAAAAGTTTTACGGTTCCACCGCACTGGGTAAAGCCGTAAAAGAGATTGCCGTTTTATTCTGATTTTATTTTCCCTGCTCGCGCAGCTTAGCCTGGATTCCACGCAGGAAAACCGTTTCCAGGGAATCGCGGGCGGGGCGGCATTCCTGCCAGGCATCCCCCGCCAGCAGACGAATCTGCTCCAGCAGTTCAGGGCTGGGATTATTGAGCGTGATTTCGCTGTGCCGGTCATCGCGAGTCAGCTCATCCATAGTGCCTTCTGCAATAAGACAGCCCTGGTAGAGCACCCCCACCCGGTCACATATTTCCTGCACCTGTTCCAGAAGGTGGGAACACAGGAACACCGTCACCCCCTGTTTCTTGATATTCAATATAATATCCCGAATCGTGCGGGAGCCGATGGGATCCACACCGGCCGTAGGTTCATCCAGCACAAGTAAGCGAGGATTCTGCACCAGCGCCTGAGCCAGACCTATACGCTGCAGCATACCTTTGGAATATCCACGCAAGCGGCGGTCCTTGGCCTCTGTAAGCCCCACCAGTTCGAGTAGTTCTGCCGTGCGGGCCTTGAGCGCTGCGCCACGAAGTCCGCAAAGGCGGCCATAGAAACGCACCGTTTCCTCACCCGTCAGAAACTTGTAGAAGTACGGATTTTCCGGCAGGAAGCCAATTTCGCGGCGGTTAACAGTGGCCGTGGCCGGCAACCCGAACACCTCGCAATTCCCGGCATCCGGAGCCAGAAGGCCTACCAGCAGCTTCATCACCGTGCTCTTACCGCTTCCGTTCGGACCTATAAGGCCGTACACTCCGCCTTCCGGAATACGCAGGCTCACGCCTTTCACCGCATACACGCCCCCCCTGCCCCAGTGGCCGGGGAAGCTCTTGTGTACATCGGTTATGGAAACGGCATCCATTTACTGAGCTTTTGCCATAAGGCGAATCATGTTCTTGCCCATTTCGATACCCTTTTCGAAAATCTCCACGCGCATATTTTCATTCGGCGAGTGGATACGGGCATCCGGCAGGTCAAGGCCGAGGAAGAGCGCATCCTTGCCCAGCACCTTGGATACTTCGGCAATAATCGGAATGGAACCGCCCTCGCGCACCAGTACCGGCTTGTTGCCGAATGTCATCTCCTGCGCCTGCTGGGCAGCCTTGCCGAAAGCTGAATTCGGGTCGCTCAGGTAAGCCTCTCCAGTGTGCTGCGGTGTAAACTTCATACGCACGCTGGGTGGGCACACCTTCACAAAGTGAGCCTCCACCTTCTTCATCACCTCCTCAGGCACCTGGCCGGGCACCAGGCGGCAGCTCATCTTGGCAATGGCGTGGGTCGGAATGACCGTCTTGGAGCCTTCACCCTCATAACCACCGGAAATACCATTCAGCTCAAACGTGGGGCGGGCGTAGACACATTCAGCGCCGGTAAAGCCAGTCTCCGTGCGCAGTTCGGGCACTCCGGTAAGCTCTGCCAGCTCGGCATTGCTCATACCAGGCACACGGCGCCAGCTTTCGCGCTCCCAATCCTGGATTTCCATCACACCATCGTAGAACCCCTCTATGCTCACATGGTTATCAGCATCATGCGTGCTGGCAATCATCTCGCACAGCGTGGTAATGGGGTTTGCCACAGCTCCGCCAAAAATGCCGGAGTGCAGGTCCATAGCAGGTGCAGAGACCTCCAGTTCAAAACAGCACAGTCCCTTCAGCCCGTATGAGAAAGAAGGAATATCCACGGCGGCCATGCCTGTATCGCTCACTACAATCACATCACATGCCAGCATTTCCCTGGCATCAGGGCGCTTCATGAACTCATACAGGCTGGTAGAACCGCGCTCCTCCTCGCCCTCGAAAAGGTAGGTGATATTCAGCGGCAGGGCGCCGTCCTCAGCCATCACTTCCTCGGCTGCCAGAATCATAGCCATAATCTCGCCCTTATCATCGGAAGCACCGCGGGCGTACACGCGTCCATCGCGGATTTCCGGCTTGAACGGAGCACTCTTCCACTCACTGATGGGGTCTACCGGCATCACATCGTAGTGCCCATAAATCAGAACTGTGGGTGCGCCTTCCACCTTCGGGCTGTGGGCCACCACAATCGGGTGAATATCGGTCAGGTACTTTGTTGCGGAAAAGCCCATTCCTGTGAGCTTATTCACCAGGAAATCCGCGCAACGCTCTACATCGGCAGCATGCTCGGCCTGGGCAGACACACTAGGAATGCTCAAAAATGCAAAAAGGTCATCGATTCGGGACATGCCAGCATTCTACACCTGCCCCTCCCCGCACGCAAGTCTAAAGCAAGTAATCTTCTTTACGTTCTCTTGTGCCCCGGAGAATATTTCACCAGATGGCAATATGCCGGGCAAGTACAGCCCGACATATCCCTTTCCTGGCAGACAGGCATGCCCGCAGAAACGCCATTCATCTGAATTGCGGCGTTAACGCGCAGCATATTCCCGGGCCAGGCGCACATAATCCCTGGCGTGGTCAATGTTGGCCTGCTCGGTCTCCGGCGGCAGCTGCTTCACCACCTTTGCAGGAGACCCCAGCACCAGGCTGTGCGGCGGAATGATGGTACCCTTGGTCACCAGCGCGTGCGCACCCACAATGGAGCCATGCCCCACCACGGCGCCATCCAGCACCACCGCCCCCATGCCGATGAGGCAGGCATCCTCAACAATACAGGCATGCAAGGTCACACTGTGCCCCACAGTCACATATTTTCCCAGGGTGCAGCCATGGTCATAATCCACATGCAGACAGCAGTTATCCTGCACATTGCTTCCCTCCCCGATTTCAATGGGGGAAACATCTCCCCGAATCGTGGTATTGTACCACACATTGGAATCCGGGTGCAGGGTCACTCGCCCGATGATATCGGCGCTGGCCGCTATAAAAGACGGTTCATTCAACTGCGGCAGCACGTCGCCAAAAGATTCTATTGCCATATTCTGTTATAAAAATCACCGGCAAAGTGCCTTACCTTGCCGGTGATTAGAGTTAAGATAATTGAAGAAAAGTTTTCAGGAACGCGGTTTCACCACAGCAATCTTGCCGGAGCGGGTCACCATGTCCACATCGTAATCGCTCATGAGGTCGAGGAAGCGGTTCAGGCGGAAGGCCCCACCGGAGATTTCGATGGTGAGCATCTCGCGGGTGGCATCAATCACCTGGGCACGGAACATATCGCAAAGCTGGAGGATGGCGGTCTTGTGCTCGCCAAAGCGAACGCGCACGAGCACGATTTCTCGGTAGAACGTGGGTTCGTTGCGGAAGTCGATCACCTCTACCACATTCACCAGTTTGCTGAGCTGCTTGATAACCTGGTCGAGCTTCTCATTGTCCTCCTTCACATCGATGGTCATGCGGGAGAACTTGGGGTCCTCGCAGGGGGCCACGTTGAGGGAGTGGATGTTATAGCCGCGACCGGAGAACAGACCTGCTACGCGGGAAAGCACACCAAACTTGTTTTCCACGAGCACGGAGATGGTATTGATCGGTTTGTTAATCGGCATAATGTGTGGGGGTGTAATCGGGTTAGAGAATACATGAATCCGCGCTCGGCGTCAAGCAGTAACTTATCCTGCTGGCACAGTATTTTCGACGGTGTAGCGAAATGAGGCTTCAGAGGCACAGAGTATAACACATGGGCATAATCAGACCGTGTCCCGCAGACCGCTTGACAAATTGCACGCATGAATTAAGGCACCCCCACATGATATTTCAATTTACAAGCGTGTGGGGGTTGTATAGAATGAGGGGGTACTCCATTGTATCAGGAGAGGCATTGCTAATCAAAGCTACTGTGTGCTATGAGCAGGAATACGATTTCACCATGGTTTGTGAGTGTGTGCACGGCTGTGCTCGCGCTGGTTTGTCTGGGTATCACCCTGTGGCAGGGCGGGCGGATGCTGGCGGGGCTCACCACCTGGGATGAAAGCGGGCTGAAGCTGGTTCTGGCGCAGCTGGGGGTGCTGTTCTTTGGCGTGTTTGCCTATGCTGCGTGGAAACAGCATTGCGATGAGGAGGCTGATTCCGGCGTGGCTGTGGCGCTGTGGCTTCTGCTGTTTCTAGAGCTGCCGGTGCTGCTGGGCTGGGGAGCATGGAGTTTGTATACCGAAAGCCGCACCTTTGTCGATTCCGGCATTGCAGTCATGGGGCGTATTGTTGACCACGATTACACTCGTTCTCGCAGAGCCAAACTCATCCTGATATACGAGTATCGCACTACTGATGGTCAGGTGTTCCGGGGGCGTCAGGTGAATGCACTCATGTCTTTCAGACAGTTCGGAAAACGCGGCTATATAAAGCCGGAAAATCGCTTGGGAGCAGATATTCCAGTGCTCTATATGCCGGATGCACCCGAGCGCAGCACTCTGAACCGCTTTGCCGAGCTTTGGTTAATGCCCATCGCTGTGGCTGGCGGTGCGGTGGTGACTGCGTGCATTCTCATCTTCTCTGTTGTCCGCCTTATCCGCGGCAAGCGCCCGAAATACCGCCGTAGAAAACGCTGGAGACGGTAATATATAGGCGTAGGCAATCATCCCCTTGCCCGGACTGCTTACCGGGACTCGTTTTCAAGGCGTTTCAATGCTGCACGCGCTTGCTGAACGGCATCTAATGCCATGAATCGCTCATACGCGGCATCCGGCAGCACAATCTGCGGTGCCAGGCGTCCTGCACCATCGCATTTCCTCAACCATTCCAGCTCGCTGGCTGCCCGGCTTTCGGACCAGACAGATTCCAGATTCAGCTTCATATCCCCGATGCACAGATAAATATCCGCTAAGGGAGGTGCGGGAGGTGAAACAAAATCCGGTTCGTAAACAGAAGGGCGACCTTGCTCCAGCAGACCTTTCAGCTCGGCAACTGTCTCCTTCGGCATGGAGAAAGAAGACAACACGGCGTCATCTGAAAAACGAATCACGGCTACACTGGCAGCACAGGCATGCACCACAGCACCTTGCACCATGGTGGCACGTTCCTCAGCCTGCTGAGTCGGCGTGGATATGCAGCCGACCATCAACAGGGTGATGAGCGGGAAAATCATGGGGCGTTTCATGCGTTTTCTGTTTGCTGTGGTTCAGGTGTTGTTTCGGCGGATTCCTCCGCAGGAGCCTCGGTCTTCTTGCGGGGCTTCTTTTCCTTCTTCACGTTGAACTTGTTGGCGGCAGCCTGGAATCCCTCGCGCATCATCATGACCGTGGCTTCCTCCGCCCTGGCCAGGCAGTCTTCCAGCTGCGGGCGTTCATCCGGCGCGAACTTGCCCAGCACGTGGCCCACCATTTCCTTCTGCCCGGGGGCGCCGATTCCCACGCGGATGCGCGGAAACTTCTCGCCACCCAGGTGGGCAATGAGGGATTTCATGCCATTGTGACCGCCGGCAGAGCCGCTGGAGCGCAATTTCATGGTACCCACGGGGAAGGAAATATCATCGTAAATGACCAGCACCTGCTCAGGGGAGAACTTGTAGTAGCGCATGATGGGGCCCACGCATTCTCCGCTGAGATTCATGAAGGTCGTCGGCTTGATAAGCAGCACCCCCGGACCGGCGGCCAGCTCGCCCTTGCGCGCTTTGTCGAGTTTCCACTCAGCCCCGAATCGACGCGCCAGGCGGTCCAGCACCATGAAACCCACATTGTGGCGGGTCTCAGCATAATCGCGGCCCGGATTCCCCAGGCCGACGATAATACGAATAGGAGCATCCATGGGATTGACAATTGACTATTGACGAATGACTATTGATTAGTCACTCTCAGGCCTGCGTAGCGGCGGCAAGTGCTTCGAGGGAGATGTTGCGGTTCACGGCATTCAGGTAAGCACGGGCGGAAGCTTCGATAACGTCCGTAGCGGCACCCTTGCCGGAAACAGGCTTGCACTCACAGGCACCGAACTGCACCTTCACCGTCACTTCACCCAGGGCATCCTGACCAATGGAGGTGGAGCGCACATTGTAATCCACCAGAGAGCCCTTGCTCTTTGTGATTCGGTCAATCGCCTTGAAGCAGGCGTTCACCGGGCCGTTGCCAATGGCGCAGTCCATGTAGAGCTTGCCATCCTTCTCCAGCTGCACGGTGGCAGTGGGACGGGCGGCAGAGCCGGCCACGAACTGGATGTCCACCATCTTCCAGGTGCCGTCGCAGGTATCGAGCGAGTCGTTCACGAGGGAGGCCAGGTCGTCATCGTACACGAACTTCTTGCTGTCGCCCACCTTCTTGAAACGCTCAAACACGTGGGTAATTTCGCTGTCAGAAAGATTATAGCCCAGCTTCTCCAGACGAGCCTTCACCGCAGCGCGGCCGGAGTGCTTGGTGAGCGGAAGCTCGGTTTCGCCCCAGCCCACTTCGGCGGGGTCGATAACCTCGTAGGTCTCACGCTTGGCCAGAATGCCGTGCTGGTGAATGCCCGAGCTGTGGGCAAAGGCATTTTCTCCCACAATGGCCTTGGAGCGCTGCACGGAAAGGCCGCTCATGCTGGCCACCACGCGGCTGGTTTTGACGATTTCGCGGGTTTCAAGGTTGTGCGGCTTCTCGCCGGCGGCAAAGCCGAAAGCATCCGGACGCGTAGAGAGAGCCATGGCCACTTCCTCAATGGCGGCGTTACCGGCACGCTCGCCGATACCGTTGATGGTGCCTTCCACCTGGCGGGCACCGGCAGTCACAGCGGCCAGGGAGTTAGCCACAGCCAGGCCGATGTCATTGTGGCAGTGCACGGAAATGACAGCCTTGTCGATATTCTTTACATTTTTGACCACATAGTCAATCATGGCAATGTATTCCTGCGGCGTAGTGAAACCCACGGTATCCGGCAGGTTCACCGTGGTGGCACCAGCCTCAATGACAGCCTCCACCACCTGGGCAAGGTAGTCGTGCTCGGTGCGGCTGGCGTCCTCGGCGGAGAATTCCACATCATTCACCAGGCTCTTGGCAAGCTTCACGCCAGCCACGGCCATCTCGATGATTTCCTCCTTGCTCTTCTTGAGCTTGAACTCACGGTGCAGCGGGCTGGTAGCCAGGAAGGTGTGAATGCGACCACGCTCGCCGGCAGGAGCAACTGCAGCGGCCGCACGGCGGATATCGTTTTCCACGCAGCGGGCCAGACCGGCAATGCGGCACTTCTTCACCGTGTTGGCAATGGTAAACACGGCCTCGAAGTCGCCATCGGAAATGCAGGGGAAGCCGGCCTCAATGATATCCACGCCTAGCTTTTCGAGCTGACGCGCTACCTCCAGCTTCTGACGGAGATTCATCGAAGCTCCGGGACACTGTTCACCATCGCGAAGCGTGGTGTCGAAGAATAATACTTTGTCGCTCATACTAGACGTTTCTATGGTTGGTTAACGGAAACTTCACTATACAGATTCCCCGCACAAAATCAAGCCGATTATACGGCATATTTAGAACTTTTCTAAATATGCGGGTTTTCTGCGGTATTTTAAGGCAGTTTGCTGGGTTACTGTTTTTGTTGGAGCTAAGGGGCGTCAGCCCCTCACCGCTTGTGTTCTCAGGACTGACGCCCCATACCTCGAACAATGAGAGGGCTCAGGGATTTGGGGTTGACCCCGAAGATACAACAGCACAACAACAGAAGGTAGATGTGTTTCATCAGATAGGTGAGATGTCGGATTTATTAAACAAAAAACCAAGACTTCTCATCGAAATCTTGGTTGGAATACCCTTTGAGAAGGGTACGTCTCCGAGGACACAGATAAAAACAAGAAAAGCTTAAAAACTTATCTATAAGCGCTTTGTAAAATCGGCCAGAGGGTTTAAGATGGGTCTTTTGGGCGTTTTTCATTTTTTCGCCATCCACCCCTTGACAAATTCTGTACTGCATGTATAATGACCGCAGATAACCTCCCCCGCTTAGGGTTGGAATCCGTTGATTCCTTCAACTGCGCACACGGGGAGGGTTTTTATTTTGTATGGAATACCTCAAGCCGCATCTCTCCATTCAACAGCAGGTCGCGCTACTTACACAGCGCGGTCTCGAAGGAGACGCTTCACTACTTGCAACCCGGTTGAAGAATGTAGGCTATTACCGCTTCAGCGCCTACCTGCATCCTTTCCGTGTCAGGAATCTGCAAGGTGACATTGGCAACAACTATGTCCCCGGCACAACGCTGGATAAAGTGTGGACTCACTACCTTTTTGACCGCAAGCTGCGTTTCCTGATGATGGATGCCATCGAACGCATCGAAGTAGCCCTTCGCAGTCGCATCGCATACCACCACACCGCGAACAAATCGCCCTTTGACTATGCAAGCCCAGCCTATTTCCCCAGTTGGAAAGGGTACATACAGAGTTTAGAACGAGTCCGAATTCAGAAAAACAAGAACGGTCATATCGTACCGAGCGGAAAAGATTCCGTCGACCATTTCTTCATCACCTACGGCGACAAACACGCCTATCTGCCTCTTTGGATGGCGGTGGGAGAAATGGAGTTCGGCACCATTGTTTACTTCTATTCCCATTCCGATAAGAACATCAGAAAGGCTATTGCACGTGAATGGAGCACCGATACCGGAACCTTATTCACCTGGCTGACATCCTTGCGAGTGTTGCGCAACGATTGCGCTCACCATGCCCGCATCTGGAATAAAATCTTCCTGACTGTCCCCCGCATGAACAACACCCCGGTCTTGCCCTGGGATTACGTCTATTCCGACAAAGCCCGCAAGTGGGTCAAACCCACCGTCAGCCTGGCCGGGGCGGTCTCCATGCTCCAATCGCAAGCCAACCTTGCCCCGCTCCTGTTCATCTGTCGTTATCTGCTCAAACAGGTGGCCCCCTCCTCCCAATGGCACGTACGCATGCAGCAATTCCTGCAGGATTCACAACAACAAGGCATCCCCCTCCACAAAATGGGACTGCCAGAACATTGGGAACTCCACCCGCTGTGGAAGTAGGTATTTATTTACACATTACATATTCACCTAATATATCATATTCCATAGATATGAGATTTGAGTTAACTCCATATAAACGAGTTCTTGATGATGAAGAAATAATTAAAGATATCCAACTCGTGGCAAAAAAGCTCAAAGAAGGGTATTTATCTCTCTCAAAATATATAAGATATGGAAAATATTCTCAATGTGCAATTCAAGGTCATTTTGGGACGTGGAAGGAAGCCTTAATTCGAGCAGGTTTACCGAGTACGAGAAATCAAGATGAACTAAACCGCATTTCAAATCAGCAATACTTTGATGATTTACAGATAGTAGCAAAAGAAC
The DNA here is from genome assembly GCA_002358905.1 of Akkermansiaceae bacterium UBA3385. Taxonomy (GTDB): domain Bacteria; phylum Verrucomicrobiota; class Verrucomicrobiia; order Verrucomicrobiales; family Akkermansiaceae; genus Akkermansia. The sequence continues at coordinate 7,438 of DEPT01000017.1, read as the reverse complement.
TAAATAGCGCTACCATTTCGTACAAAGATTATTGCGATAGGGGTAAGTATGCGGCAACACACATAATAAAACGCTTCAAGCATTGGGATACGGCTTTGACAATGGCGGGACTTTCTCCAACGGGCAAAGCAAAAATGAAAGTTACAGAAAAAGAATGTCTCGAGGATATAGAACGCATGTGGGTGACATTAGGCAGACAACCTACAACAACTGATGTTCAAAAATTGGCGCTCGCTATGTATTCTCTGGACACTTACAAGCGAAGATTTGGAGGATGGAGAAAAGCCTTAGAGGCGTTCATTGCATATGTGAATGGAGTAACGGATGCTGAGCATGATTCCGCTTCCGAAGAGGTAAATATTTATCCCGATAATTGCGACAATAACGAAGAAAACGCATTAAAAACATCTTCTTCAGACGCGCGAAAAACACCAAGAAATATAAATTTAAGATTGCGCTTTAAAGTTTTGTCTCGCGATAATTTCAAATGTCAAGCATGCGGTGCTTCTCCCGCTACGATCCCTTCAACAATTCTACATGTTGACCATATCATTCCATGGTCTCAAGGAGGCGAGACCGTTATCGATAATTTGCAAACACTCTGTTCTGATTGCAATTTAGGAAAAGGCGACCTACTTCTTTGAATCAGTAGTACTTGGGATTGCCCCAATCAAAGCGCTGCCGCATCCCTAGTCCTTTGCAGTCCTAGAGCGCGTAGGAAGCGTGGTTTCAGAGCAAAATGGTAGGCTAAAACAGGCGCATACCGATTCTGCACAGGGTTGTTAAGTCGTTGATTGTTACTAAAAACCTCTAACGCGTTAAGCGTTAGAGGTTTATGAAACGAGTACCCTTTGAGAAGGGTACGTCTCCGAGGACAGAGAGCTGGGTAAAATGATTGTCTGCCTTAATTGCATTGTTGTCTTTAATATTATGCTGACTCATACCAGATGTTGACTATATGGCGTGAACATTCGCAACCCATATCACTCTCTGTTGTAGGATTACAAGAAGGTCCTTCCTGTTAAATTATGCTCTCACTATCCCAGCCCTCAAGTTCCATATTTAGCTTGATGCTCCTTTGTCGGGATTGCAAATCATCACAAAATATCCGCTTACCCGGGATTTTCATGTTAATTAAGCGTTGTTTGTGTCTTAACGCAGATTGTACATCCTTAGAATATAAACGAATTTGTATTTTTTCTATATTTATATGTCTGAAGATTTCTTCAAAATACGGAACATCGACAGAAGAAAGAGAATGTCCATAAATTCTTATTTCTCTCAAATCTGACAGAGAATTGAAAAAATCCTGATTTTCTCTGATAATAGTGTTAGTGTCTTTCTTTAATTTTGAAACACTCAATACAATCTGGTCAATCCCTGAATCATAGGCGTACTCAGATGATTCGTAATCAAGCGTTTCATCTGGTGCGAAATCAGAAAGATAACTATATTGTTCATCAGGAGTGTTGAGCAATTCCCTAATTTTGTCTCGACTCACAGAATGTCCATATACCAGGTCTGAATCACCTCCGCTAATGCCATGTATATGCAAAATTTGTGTTTCAGGTATATCATATATTAGTTCCAATGTTTTGGTGTAATTGAATGTTAAAAACATCACATGCGGTGATAACGGAATATCAACTTTTTGCTTTACTTTTTCCTTGTTAATTTCAATCTGAGAAATCCACTTCGAAAATGACTCAGTAAGGTCGTTATACAAGCATTGCAATTCTTCTTCACATGCTTGCTGAAATTGATGATATTCACTACACGAAAAGTCATCTGCCCCATAACGAGGAGGAGTATACAATTCCATAAGGTGGTATGGATCCAAGTATTGAAGAGACTCTTCAAAATCAGACCAAAAGTCCGAATTTTCGTTAACGGCATAGTATAAAGACATTCTCTCTAATAGTGCAGGATTTGTTTCCAGCAAGAACTCGTGAAAATCTGTATAACAAGTTGGCAAGCCGTGTTGCAGGTCAAACCCATTACCGATAATGTAAAGCAATTTTATTTTTCTGTCCATAATATATTAAATGATTTTCTTTGTATATACATAATTCAGGTCATCTTGTCAAATATATTTGAAGCCTCTGCGGATAATCCGAGAATGCTCAGCTCTACGAATACTCATAAGGGACCAAAGAACATATATAAATACTACATAATTTTATCTAAAAGAGGCACTGCGCAAACGCAGTGCCTCTCCTCCTTTCAGCCCTTTACTCTCTTGCAAAATGTTCTATTGCGCTTTGACTAAAGGCATTTGTGAGTTCTTCCTGAGTCTCCAATGTTTTCGGGGATCTGAAGCATGAAGAATATAAAAATATGCACTCTTTATTTAATTCGAAAACAGCACTAAAGTAATATTTTTCCTCGAATAATGAATGATGATAGTGGTACTCTAATTTTTGCAATCTAACACTTGCGTCACACAATAGTGGCAGTCCCGGTAATATACCATAATGTGGTGAATATATAAGATGCCCGTTATGTATATCACTTGGTATTAAAACACCTTCTTGAACGCACCGAAAATTACAGTTGACTTCATTGAGATTGACACTTATAGGCTTATCTGGCGGTCTCCTTTCCCCAATACGGATTCGTATTGGGAAAAGGTGATTGCAAGAGATTATTGACAACGAGAGCCCCACTCCAAGAATAAAAATAGTTTTTTTCATATGATGGCATCATGCTGTTACACATCAAAAATATACAAAATATTTCTATCTTCGTAATCTATTAATTCTATGGCATGGTTCAACCACGCTTCGTGATTTCCATTTAATGCACTATAACATTGAAGCATATATACTTTAGCAAGTTTAAAACCGGACCGTGACACTTTAGCCCGAATTTCTGATTGCGTAGTCGCCTCTGTGTGCGAACCGTAATAGATTTTTCCGGAATATTTACTACCGTGTCCAAATACCGCTAAGCCCCATGTATCTTTGTTTATACTCGTTAGCAGTTCGTTGCCTCGTTTTACTTTAACTACTTTAAAACCGTAGGTTGCTAAGTCTGTCCCAAAAAATGTCCCTAATGTTCCACCTAAGTTTACAAAGCGATCACCACACCTGCAGAAAAAAGTTCCAATGGTTCCCCAAATGCCGTTCTGCGTGTAGGCTCTAGAACCCCGCAAAAAGTCAGCAACAATCCATGTATTAGGAACAGAATATTTACAATACAGCCCATTTTTAAGCCTCTCGTTGCATTCTGGTTTGGCCCATTTTGAAAATTCTGTTACATCAAGGCCGACTTTTTTTGCTAGTCCTTCCATTGTATCATCATCGTCTGCTTCGTAAATGCGCCTAGCCTCGCTTCGACTGCCCCATGTAGAACTCCACAGTCCAAGTATATCAACTCCATTAAGAGGTGCGTTTGTAGTATATTGGTACAAAGACTTACTGGCATTTTCCATGAACGGATCTCGCCCAATCCATCTGCCTCCCTGCGGACTATAGTGACGGTAATTGTAGTACACAAGGTCGATTTCCGAATCCGAATACTCACTACTCCACTGCATCGGCTGGGTAACGTCACCAGAGATAGTCACCTCGCCATAGGGAGAGTATGAGTAGTTCGTGCGGATGTAGCCATGTTGGCCGTAGACCTCGCAGATATTCTTCGTCAAATCCCAGCCGTAGGTGTACCATGTGCCGTCCTTTTGGATAGCAAGCGGACGAGTGGCTACAGTCTGAGACGGATCCCAGGTGATAAGCCACAAGCAGGGATGGTTACTGCGAGTCAAATCGCAGCAAGCAATCTGGAGGTAGCCGCGATACAGGTATCGCTGGTGCAGCGTTACACTACCATTGACGGCCACCTTCTTGGTCGCTCTGCGCCCCATGTAGTCATACGTGCATTCTACAATGGTGCCACTATCTGCATTGGTGAACGAAGTCGGGCGGTTCTCAGCATTGTAGACAACTGACCAGATACCGGTGCTTGTCTTCACCTTTGTCTGGTTACCGGCATCATCGTAGGTCGGTTCGAAATCACCGATAGCGGTGTACTGGTTGAGTTGATTACTTTCGTAGCTCGTTGCTGCTTCAGCCGCTTCTTGAGCAGTCTCACGGTTGCCGATGTTGTCGTAGTCGTAGGCATAAGCCTCGTTGTTCACCGTGGCGGTATTCAGCTCGCTACGGGAATTGTACCCGAACGAATCATTGACCGTTGAGCCATCTTTGGAAGTGCTGCGCGTCATCGGACGACCAAGCGTATCGTAGGTATAGGCACGAGATGCTACGGAAGTATTGCTGCGCTTATAAAGCTGACTAATGAGCAAGTCGCGCTTCTCTTCGTAGCTCTGCGTGAGCGTCATGTTGTTGGGCTTCACGAGAGTCTGCAGCAGGTTTGTGCCGGGCAGATAGGAATAAGTGAAGAGCTTTTGAGCTCCGCCATGAACGAATCCCGCAGAGGAAATGCGACCATCAGTACCATAGCCAGTTGACACAGTCTGCTGAACAGAACCATTGTTGGCATAGGTATAGCCAGAGGAACGGCCATAGCCGTCGCTAAGCTCCGTGACAAGGTGCGTCTTGCCCCCAGCAAGCAGACTATCTGTCTCCTGCTCATTGTAGGCATTGTAACCAATGGTGCGGGTTCCGGCATCATCCGTTATCTGAGTCAGCTGACCAAGGTGGTTGTAGGAGTATGCTCGGGCAGTCGTGCCATCGGAGTATGTTGTACCCAGCAGAAGCCCGCGAGCCTGTTCATAGCTGTGCGTCTTGACTACGCCTCGACCATCCGTCTCAGTATGCAGGCGGTTGTAGGCATCGTATGTCTTCGTCACGCCCTTGCCATCAGCATAGGTCTTGCTGGTTTCCATACCGGAAGCATCGTGGTAGCTCCAGGTGGTTGTGTCGCCATCTGTGCGCCCGGTCGGATCGGAAGAAATGGTTTCATCTGCCACTCGGAATGTGGTGAGTGCGGCAAGGCGGTCGGCTGCGTCATAGGCGTAGCAGACCGGCTGAATACCCGTTCCCCATTCTGCAACCTTACGATCACGTTCATCATAACGGTAGCAGCTGGTGTTACCCTGTGCATCTGTTACTGTTGCGGGCAGGTCACAGCAGGTGCAGTAGGTGGTGCCGGTGCTATTGCCAGCGGCATCTGTCACGAGAATAGCTCGCCCAGCGATATCGGTTACTGTAGTTGAGGTGTTACCTCGGCCATCCGTGTGGGTAACCGTCATGCCACTCGTTGCATAGGTACGAGCCGTTGTTGACGTAATGCCTGCGTTGTCCTTCTGGGACACAACGAAGCCGTCCACCGTTACAGTTTCTGCCGTAATGGTCGAAGTGGGAATGCTGCTGTAGGTTACTCTCTTTGCATCTCCATTATACGCAGTCCATTGGGCTGAAGTCAAGTTTCTTTCATTGATGGAAACTGATTTACTTTCAATGGTGGAGGAAAGCGCGGAAATCATCTGCTTCTGCTCACTGGTGAGAGCATTGCCAGCAGCATTGTAACGAGTCTTGATGACGGTCGAATAGATACCATCCTCCATCGCTTCAGCTCCGTAGGAGTATTCCTCAATTGGGGAGTTGGTGGAGGTGGGTTCTTCTGCCAGCGCAAGCGTCTTCTTGGTAACGTTGCCCATGGTATCATATTCAAAGAGCGTAGCAGCGGTTTGGGGAGTGTTCCATCCGGTGTCCTGATAGCTCTTGGTTATCTGCCCCTTGGTGTTGTACTCATTGCGGGTGTAGATGAAGCCGGAAGTCGAGGCGGTTGCTTCTACCACGGATTCACCGAAGCCATTGCTGATGGACTGCGACAAGGTTGTCTGGTTGTCCGCCAGCTTCACAGTCTCACGGATGTTGCTTCCATTGAGGTCATAGACGTAGTACAGCTCACGCTGGCCTGTACCATAAACGTGGGCAACGCTGCCATCTGTGTTGCGCGTGGTAATCAGAGTCGCTCCGGAGGGCGTGGTTGTGGTGGTAGTTAACCCATCTGCGCTATACTCCGTTGTGGTGGTACGTCCGAGAATGTCCGTCTCGCTCCCCTTACGCCCGGCAAGGTCATAAACCGTGCTGGAGGTGGTGGTCATCGAGCCCATGCGGGTAATGGTGGAAGTTACTCGACCTGCGGCATCGCGTACAAACTCGGTAATGGTTTCCGGTGTGATGCAGGTCTCTCCATCATACACGGCAGAGCGGCTGATTTCCGTAAGCTGGCGGGCAGAATCGTAGGTGTAGTCAGTACGCACATTATCCTCATCAACCTGCCAGAGTATGGCTCCGGTGCAGGAAAGCTCCTGCGAAGAAGTACGGCCATTGTCGCGAGTGCTTCCGGTAAGCTGGTTCTGCGTATTGTAGGAATGAGTGATTCCATTAATCTTCTCCCATGTTCCGGAGGTAAGCAGAATATACTCCTCCTCTCGAATAGTATTACCGGCAGCGTTAATGAACTTCACCGTGCGGCGGGACTGCCCGGCAACAGGTTCACCATATACACGAGTTTCCGTTGTGATGGTATAGATTGCACCGTGTGAAGTCGTGGATTCGTAGGTGTACCATGTCTGAACACCATCGTTCCCCTGAGTCATGCGGACTCGTCCTTTATCCAGAGAATTGGGGGCATCGTTCGTCCATGTCTCTGTTACTTCAAGATGCGTATGGGTGGAACCTGCTGCGGTAGTGCGGATTTCTTCGCGCTTGATGCCGTTGCTGACGGAATAGGTGTGAGTCTCGGTGCTAAGTTTCGTCATGGAATCAGCGCCATCCTGACGCAGCCATTGCGTGATGGCTGAAATCTCAGAGGAATAACGGGCATCCGATGTGTTGGCGTAAGTGTAGTCGGTGATGAGCTTGTAGTTACCGGCACGCCAAGGCTCGGAACGCTTAATCATACGACCATAGAGGTCATAGCAGTATTCAACGCGATGCCCATTCGGGGAGGTCTGGGCAATAAGGTTGCCGACACCATCGTATTCATAAGTGGTGGTCTGAGCAGCGGCTGAATCATAGCCCTCTACACGAGTGAGAAGCAGATTCCCCATGGGCGAATTCTGGTACACCTCGCATACACAGGAGGCTGGCACATCGCCTTTGCTTACAGTCGTCACCATCTGCCAGACCTCGAAGCCGGCAGTTTTGGCAGGTTCAATGACAGTACGAACACGGGAGGTGGTGATAATCTCAGAAGATTCTGAGCCCTTAGCGATGCTCCAAGCTCCATCTTCGCCCTTAGACCATGTGCAGGAGTAGTCCTCACGACCGGGAGTAGTTTCAACAATGGTAAGCCCGGATTCTGTGTAGCTCACAGTAAAGCGCTTGAACACATCATCGGGATCCGCGACGGTATAATAGCCATCTGCATCAACGCCGGTAACCTTGGACGGAGTATACAGACGAATCTTGTAGCCCGTTGCCGTAATCTCATCGATATTCAGCAATCCATCCCACAGACTCCAAATCTG
>DEPT01000019.1:8777-36089 GCA_002358905.1 Akkermansiaceae bacterium UBA3385 | reverse complement strand
CCACAAAAGTTGGGCTTGACCCAGAAAAATCACCATCCCACAAAAGTTGGGCTTGACCCCTAATTCTCTCTGAAACATCAAATGTTAAAGGCCGCTTCATCTGAAATGAAGCGGCCTTTATGCCAGAGCCGGATGTCAGGGTCGAACTGACGACCGTCCGATTACAAATCGGGTGCTCTACCACTGAGCTAATCCGGCAGGTTGCGGGGGCATTCTACACGAGTAGGCCGCCCCATGCAAGCTTTTTTTATCAGAATTTGAGTCCGCAATCCACACCCAGCGTAATCTGGAAGTGGTCAACGGGGCCAAGTCCATTAGTAGTGCGGTCAATCTTAGCGGCATTGGAACCCGTCCAGGCGCACTGAACCCAGGGACTTACATAAAAACGGGCATCACGACCGAAGCCACCGGTCTGTGAATACGGAAGCAGCGCAAGTTTGATGCGATAGGCATCGATACCGTCTACGTCATTCCCCCAATATCCGAAAGAAGGCGCCACGCCAATCGAACACTCCAGGTCAGCCCCTACATTCCCCCGGACACAAACATCCGTGAAGCGATAGCCCAGCTCGGCATCCAAATACACGCCCGTAAGGCCATAGAAAGCTGCACCGGCTTCCACTTTGCCGAAAAAGCCTTTCTGATAATCATTGTAGGCGACGGATGCCACAATTTCCTGCGTAGCGCGGTGGGAAGCTCCATCGAAATGGCGAGCCATGAAGCCTTCCAGGCCGCCACGGCGGAAGGTATATCCGACCTCAGCCACCATGTTAGGGAACAATTCCTTACCGATAGCATAGCTGAAATGAGCCGCAGGGGTGTCGCCCAGCGGGCAGCCGGCATCCCAGATGATACCGTATTCACCACTGATGCGCTGCTGCAGTCCCCTGCCCAACAGGTTCCGGTTCGGCAGAGTATACGAAGCACTGAGAGAAGAGGTGCCATATTTGCTGAAATCATCTTTCACGCCCATGCCACGAACCTCATAATTCGTGCTGAACACATTCAGATTAACATAGCCCTTCCGGTCTGAACTGGCGGCAGCCATGGGAGCCGGAGCCGCCGGGGTATAGTTGCTGGCAGAATCGTATGCATCGTACCCATAGGTGGTATCGTAGATGACATCATTATATTCGATGGGGCCATCAGGGATGGGCGGCGGCATTTCTGTGGCCAGGGTCGGCAGGGCTGCAACCAAGGCAAAAATAGTACGTCTGGTCATGCCCTTTATTCTATCCGCTGGTGCCGCACGGTGCAAGCCAAAAGCGCGTTTCCACAGAACAAAAGCATTGACAAATTGATTCCGGAATCTATATAATCACGACATGAAAATGTTATACCTGTTACAGTCTCTTCTGATGGTAGGTCTGGTAGCTCCGGTAAATGCAGAGGAACCGATTGCCCAGGCTCCGGTTGCGGACCTCGCCACCATGAACCAGGACGCCCGCTGCAAGCAGGTTCTGGTTACCTGTCTGATTAACGGGGTACCCATGCGTATGATGCTGGATACGGGTGCAACGCACACTGTACTGCACGAGGAAAGCGCGGCACGAGTACCGAGTGCCCAGTGGATTGATACGAGCCAGATGAACTTCCGCGGCAACTCCTCCCAGCATCCTAAAATCATGCTTGCATCCATGCTGGCAGGTCCTGCTGAATCCCCCGCACATCCGCTTATGGTCATGAACCTGGGAGCCGTGCGCAGCATGATGGCAGAACCCATCGATGGCATTCTGGGCATGGACATACTCGGACAGGTTCCATTCACCTTCGATTTTCGCAATGGAAATCTGCAATGGGGTATTCCCGAAGGCCTGGATGTCGTACCACTTTACGCAGTGCCGGATGGAACGGGACGTTTCGTTGTACAAGCCCGCTGCGAGGGTAAAGAAGTACACATGCTGCTGGATACCGGCAGCAGCGTGACCCGCGTATTGGCAGATCAGTGGACTCCCGGTGCAGGTGAGGTAATCAACGCACAAATCGGGGATATTGACAACCAGGAAGGCATTAAGGTAACAGAAGGCAAAGCAGCAGACCTTGAACTCGGGCCCGGAGTCACCGCAAAAGGAGTAACGCCGATTCTCGGTTCCACACAGGAGCCGCCCATCCTGGGAATGGATGCCCTCCAAGGCCTTATCCTCATCCACATTCCACAAGAGGATTCCAGGTCCGGCATTTTCCTGCTGGCCAAGTAACACCGGATTCACCGATTTTTCAACACCGGCTCACCAGAGCCGGTGTTTTATTTTACGCAAGTCTAAAATCTTGACAAGACGGGCACACAAGACTATTTTAGAGCCCGCCCATGTATAAGCTTGCATTATCCATCAGCCTGTTGTTTATGAGCAATGTTGTGATGACCTTTGCCTGGTACGGCTTTCTGAGGAAACCAGGCGAAGGGACAAGTACCCCCATGTGGCAGCTGATTCTGATGAGCTGGGGACTTGCGTTCCTGGAATACTGCTTCATGGTGCCGGCCAACCACATAGGGCGCGCGTACGGACTCTCCCTTGCCCAGCTCAAAATCATGCAGGAAGCGCTTACCCTGAGCATCTTTGTTCCTTTCATGATTCTATACATGGGCGAACAGTGGAAATGGGATTATCTGTGGGCATTCCTCTGCGTGCTCGGAGCGGTATTTTTTGTGAACCGCGAAGCTCTGATGGGCGCTTAATTACCAGAAAACCGCTCATTCCCGCACGAAAAACCTCATGCTGCAGCAAAAAACGGTCTCCTCAGCCGTATTTTAACACGCGTCTGACCGGGCAACTTTTTCCGGGACTTGCATCTTATGCAAAAAAGTGCTAGTATGGGCGTATGAAATCCCTGTTTACCCTTTCTCTTCTTGGCGCTACGCTGCTGGTTTCCTGCAGTGTATTCGAGTCGCTCACAACACCCGGTGAGTACCTGCCGATTTACCTGCAGGAGCCCTCTCCGCTGGACCCTCCTGGCATGGAGGCCGTGCGAGCTGAAGCCCGCGCAAAATACGTGAAAGAAGGGTTGTATGCCGATGGCGAAACACTGCAGGTTCAACAGGGTAAAGCTTTCCTTTTCAACCGCAACCCCGACTATTATGAAGGCGCCAAGGGACGCATGGTGGATACAGCCACAGCCAAAATCATTTCCTGTGAAGGGTTGTATTACTTTGTTGAAATCGAGGATGGCAGCAAGGGGTTCCTTCGCGAAACTGATTTTGTCAATCCCGTAAAACTGGTTTCCACCATTGATTCCGATTTACTGCCCACAGGTGAGCTGCCAGCCATCAATGCCTGGAGCGATGACGAGCCCAGAGATGGAGAACAGACCATCATGACTAATAACACAGGGCGTTCGGTTCTCATCGTCCGCAAAAAGACCCAGAAAACCGATGAATTCGAGGCGCGCCGCAAAGAGCTGCAAAAAGCCCCGGCAACAGATGATGGAGGACTGCCCACACCCACGGCCGAACTTCCGGAACCTGCCGGCACGTTCGGAGAATAACTGGCAACCCGCATCTGCCCTGTCATGGCCGATCCGCTGCACAAGCTGATTGACCGTTTTTTGCTGTTTCTCGCAGCAGAACGTGGATTGAGTGCCAATTACCGGATTTCTGTACAGCAAACGCTGGAGCGATTCGCAGACTGGAGCGCGGAGCTTGGTATTTCTCCGACAGAGGTGGACGAGGCAAGGCTGGCCACATACCACCGCTGGCTTCGTACAGATTGCAAGCTGGCGGCATCCTCGTGCCGCATCGCCATGGTGCATCTGCGGCAGTTTTTCCGTTTTCTGACCCGGGAAAAAGAACTGCCCCACAACCCGGCTGCCTTGTTGGAATGTGGAAAAGCCGGCACCCATTTACCGGAAACGCTGCAGGCAGACAGCGTGAACACCCTGCTGCAAAGCATCTGCCCTACCGACCTTCCCTATGGAGCCAGAGACCGGGCCATTCTGGAAATGATATATGGCAGCGGACTCCGCGTAAGCGAACTGGTCAACCTGAAAGCCGAACATGTGGACTGGGAGGAAAATTTTCTGCGAGTTACGGGAAAAGGAAACAAAACCCGCTATGTACCCATGGGTGGAGTGGCAGCGAAAGCCCTGCGCTGCTATCTGGAACACGCCCGCCCGAAGCTGATGAGAAACGGAAAACGTGCTGATGTGCTTTTTCTCTCCAACCGTGGTGAAAAGCTCTCTCGTGACCGCATTCTGCAGATTATCAAGGAACGTGCTCGCGCGGCGGGGCTCCCGGAAAATGTCTACCCGCACATACTGAGACATTCCTTTGCTACCCATTTGCTGGAGAACGGAGCTGACCTGCGAGTGATTCAGGATATGCTGGGGCACGCCTCTCTCTCTACCACCCAGATTTACACCCATGTAGACCAGAAAAGACTGGTTTCCCTGCACCAGGCCTTCCACCCCCGCGGCCGCAAGCAGTAAGCGGACAAAAAAATTACCCCCACCCGCGTGGGGTGAGGGTATGAAATTGATTTTGGGAATCAGCTCTTTACCAGAAGAGGATGTAGAGAGCGATGGTGGCCACAATCACAGCCACACCAAAGGCCTTGGCACGGCCGGAGGTCTTCATCTCGATGATGCCCTTGTCCTCAAGCACCACAGCTTCGCCACCCTTGATGTGGTTCACGATGGTGAGGATAAGACCCACCACGCACACCACGATGAGGGAGTAACCCATGCGGTTGAGGAAGGAATCACCCGTGCAACCGAGGATACCGACCCACTTGAAGGAAGCGTAGGCCACAGCACCCACCACGATACCCAGCCAACCGAACACGCGGGGGCACTTGGGCACGAAGAAGCCGAACAGGAACACAGCCAGCACACCGGGGCTCAGGAAGCCCTGGAACTCCTGAATGAAGGTGAAGATACCACCGAAGGCAGGGTTATCCAGGAAGGGAGCCACCACGGTGGCAATCACCGCGCACACAAGCACAGCCACCTTACCCACGGCCACGAGCTGCTTATCAGAAGCAGGCTTGCCGGTGGCCACTTCCTTGGACTTGTTGTACAGGTCCATGGTGAAGAGGGTGGAAGCGGAGTTGAGCATGGAAGCCAGGGAGCTCACCACAGCGCCGAAGAGGGCAGCCAGCACGAACCAGGCCCAGCCGGTGCCGGGAAGCAGCTCGCGCAGCAGGGTGGCGAAGGCATAGTCATACTGATAAGCAGCCAGCGTGGTGGTCACGGTGTACTCAGCAGAGTTGGCGCGGGCAGCAGCCGTGGCAGCCTTGTCGATGTCGAGAATCTCACCAGCCTTAGCGGTACGGCCGGCAATATCCTTGGCAGGAATGGCAGCCAGCTCAGCAGCCTTGGCGTCCACAGCGGCAATCTGGTCAGCAGCGCCGGCGGTAGCCAGGTTCTTCTTGATGTACTCCACGGAGGAAGCAGCGGAATCCTCGCGCACCAAACGGCTGGCGGCGATGTCGTAAATCACCTTCTTGCCGCTGGCCTCGGCAGTCTGCACGATGGCGGCAGCATTGGAATCAGCCTTGGCAGCCAGCTTATCGCTGTACAGGTTGTATGCCAGGATGCCGGGGATAATCACCACGAAGGGGATGAGAAGCTTCAGGAAAGCAGCGAACACGATACCCAGCTGGCCTTCTTCGAGGCTCTTGGAAGCCAGGGTACGCTGCATGATGTACTGGTTAAGGCCCCAGTAGAAGAAGTTAGGAATCCACAGACCCAGAAGGTACACCGTCCAGGGCATCACGGGGTCGGACTCTTCGCGCATCATGTGCAGCTTGCCGCCGATACCGTTTGTAGCACCTTCCACATCACCGGCGTTCAGGTTCACCATGCGGCTCAGACCGTCGCAGAACTGGGAACCGGTGGAGGCCAGAGCCTCAGCGGTGGTGTTGGCAGAGGTAGTGGCAGTGGCCACCACGCTCTCAGGCAGGGTCGGGTATGCACCCAGGGCCATGATGGCGAAGTAGGCCACCACACCGCCACCCACAATGAGGGCAGCACCCCAGATGAGGTCGGTCCAGGCGCAGGCCTTCAGACCACCCACATACACGTACACCGTGGCAGCGCCGGCGATGATGAGGCAGCCGGTCGGCACGGAAAGGTCAAAGTAGACGGATACAACGCTGGCGCCGGCATAAATCACAGCGGCGGTGGGCACACCCACCAGAATCAGCAGGTTCACGAGAGCCATGATAACGCGGGCTACGCCATTGTAGCGTTCCTCCAGGAACTGGGGAATGGTGAACACGCCGCGCTTCAGCAGCATGGGCAGGAAGGTGAAGGCCACAATCACCAGCACGATGGCGGCAAGCCATTCATAGCCAGCGATAGCCAGCCCCAGCCAGTCGGCGGACTGGCCGCTCATACCCACGAACTGCTCCGTGGAAATGTTGGCAGCCAGCAGGGAGAAACCCACGAGCCACCAGCTCAGGCCACGGCCGGCCAGGAAGTAGTCGGCAGCGCCCTTTTCCTTCTTCTCTTCAGTGGGTTCGGCAGAGTCGCTGGCCTTCCAGATACCCAGACCGATTACACCCACCACAACCACGCAGAAGACAATCATTTCCCACAGGGGAAGCACGTCCTGCGCCGGGGCGGCAACGGCGGCCTCCTGGGCCATGGCGCTGCCGCTCATGAGCGCAAGAGCGCCCAGCATTGTCAGTATGTGTTTCATAAGATATTCAGTATATTAAGCTTTGTAAAGCACACGAGCACCCTCACCCGGGCGGGTGATGAGATAATCGGTCTCAATGCCCAGAGCATTGCGGTAGGCCTCAATCATCTCCTCAGCCACCTGCTGCACAGCCTCGCTCTTCACGAGAGCCACGATGCAGCCGCCGAAACCGCCACCCGTCATGCGGGCGCCGTATACAGCGGAAGCAGAGGGAATGGTATCTGCCAGGGAAACCAGGGTGTCCACCTCGCCGCAGGATACTTCGAAGTCATCCTTCAGGGAGGCGTGAGAGGCGCGCATGGCCACACCTGCAGCATCCCAATCACCCTTCTGCACAGCGTCAGCAAAAGTGGCTACGCGCAGATTCTCGCCAATGACGTGGCGGGCGCGACGGTAACACAAATCGCCCAGCTCGGTCTTCTTCTCCTCCAGCATTTCCAAAGTAGCTTCGCGGAGGGAGGGGACTCCCAGCACCACACAGGCATCCTCGCAATTCTTGCGGCGGGCTGCATAACCGCCATCGGCCAGAGAATGCTTCACGGCAGAGTCAATCACCAGCACACTCACGGCGGGATCCATCATGGGTATGAGCTTGTAGGAAAGGTCCTTGCAGTCCAGCATAAGAGCGTGATCCTTGCGACCGTTGGCAGAGATGAACTGGTCCATGATGCCACAGGGAACGTTCACGAACTCATGTTCAGTTGCCTGACCAATCAGGGCGCGCTCCGTGGGCGTTACCTCTGCCCCGCAGAGAGCAGCCAGAGCCGTGCAGGCAGACACCTCAAAGGCAGCACTGGAAGAAAGGCCGCCACCACGAGGCACGTTGGAATCAATCAGCATATCCACGGCGGGCACCTTGATGCCTCGACGCTCCAGCATGCAGATAACACCACGCACATAATTACTCCAGAAGGGCTCACCAGGCTTGGTTACATCTGCCGGGTCAATCTCTATCATGGTTTCGCCCAGAGCGCCAATCCAACGGTGCTTGCCAGTGGGAGACGGGGCGACAGCAATGACATTGATATTATTGAGAGCCATCGGCAGCACAAAGCCATTGTTATAATCGGTGTGTTCACCAATGAGGTTCACGCGACCGGGAGAGGCGGCGACAACCGTAGGCTTGTGTCCGAAGTACTGCTCAAAGTACGGGGAAATCGTTTCTGCACTTATTTCGCGTTGCTCTAAGTCCATAGCGGGATACTTTTACCATATTACGCACGCCATGTAAACTACAAATTCCGGGACAGGTCGATTATGTTCCCTATTCCAGACCGTGATTAACCCATGAAAGGAGTCACTTTACGAGCAACATGTCTCATACGAATACGCCGTATATGTGCTTTTTTTGAAGCAAATTGAAATTGCAGCTTGCCAGCTCGGGTAGGGCATGGTATATATAAGGAGTCCGTAAATTCTATCTATTACCATGAAAGTATCTGCACTTAAGAAGAAAAAAGGGTTCACCCTTATCGAACTTATGGTGGTGATTGCCATTCTGGCAGCTCTGGCCTCCATCGGTTATGGTCCCATCCTTGACCACATGAACGACGGTGACCGCCAGAAGGCAAACTCTAACCTCAAGTCCCTGCACACTGTGCTTCAGGGATTCAAGACCGACAACGGCAGCTACCCCTGCGACAGCACCGCAGAGCGTCTGCAGGAAGAAAAGCCTGACCTGAACTTTGGCACTCTGACCGGCGATAGCGCCAATGCATACTTCCGCCAGGTATACTACTCTCCTTCCAACGTCTCCGAAAAGCCCTTCTTCGCCAAGGTCAGCTGCAATGGCCTTAACGTAACAGTTGAAGGTGACGAAAAGCTGGCCAATGGCGCCGCTCTTTCCCGCGGCGAAAACGCCATGGCTTACGTCATGCGCAAAAACTCTGAAGACCAGAACGTGAAGGACGGTGTAACCAAGTCCAACGCTCCGCTTGCCATCTGCGGCATTTACCCCTCCACCACACCCTACGTGGGCGACACCATCGCCTTCGATGGTTCCTCCTTCCGTGGTCACGCTTTCCTGCTCTCCTGCGATGGCTCCGTAAAGGATCTTGAACGAGACCTTGAAGAAGACGAAAGCTCTGACGGCGACAAGTACATCATGTCCGCTGGTAAGAGCCTCTTCCCCGAAACCAAGAAGGGCCGTTCCACGGCAGATGGCTACCTCGTACTGAGCCCCGAGAAGTAAAAACTTCTCAATTGCTGAAAAATCTGCAACCCGCGTTCCTTTCGGAACGCGGGTTTTCCTTTACGAAAAAACGGCTGAAAAAGATTAAATCTCCGCACACCCGCAGAGCTCTGCTATGCGGCAGATAACTTCCTCAATCACATTTGCAGGGCAAGAAGCACCCGCAGTGACGCCAATCTGAAGCTCACGCTCCGGATGAGCCAGAGAATCCGGCAATGAACGCTCCACCTCTTTCTTCTTCTTCAGATCAAAGCACCGGATACTCCGGCAACTCAGCAGACAATCTGCAGAGGAAACGAAAAAGGTAGGCACCTTTCCTGAAGCGATATGAGCCAGGTGGGTTGTATTTGAACTATTGTAGCCACCGATGATAAACATGGCATCCAACGGTTTCTCCAGCAAGCTGAACAGGGCATTCTGGCGGTCCTGGGTTGCTCCGCAAATGGTATCGAACATGTGGAAGCGCTCATCATTCCCATCGCGTTCGATTATGGCAGCACGCAGCATTTCCTGAATCTCTGCCGTCTCTGATTTCAGCATGGTGGTCTGGTTAGCCAAGCCAATTTCTTTCAGATGCACTTCCGGGTCAAAATTCACAGAATAACTTCCCTTGAAATGTTGAAGGAACGGCTCCTTATCCCCCTTCCCTTTAATATATTCCGCGACTATTCGTGCATCCTCTGCATCGAAAACGACCAGGAAATTACCCTTTCCATCCACCCCTTGCGATTGCGAAGCGGTGGCCATGCTCTCCTCGTGCCGGGCCTTACCATGAATAATACTGGTTACTCCGGCAGCAGCGTAGGCCCGCACGCGCTGCCACACCTTGATGACATTGCCACATGTACTGTCGACCAGTGTCACTCCCTTTGCATCCAGGAAACGGCGTAGCTCCACCGACACACCAAACGCAGGCATGATGACCACATCATCCGTGCTCAAGGATTCATAGGCCGGGTCATCCATCTTCCACGGCAGGTGCTGAAGCCCCAACGAATCCAGCTGCGCATTGACTTCCGGATTGTGAATAATTTCACCAATAAGCCAGATGCGCTTATTCTTGAACAAGCGACATGCCGCATAGGCTATCTCAATGGCGCGTTTTACGCCATCGCAAAAACCAAATGACTCCGCCAGGAACAAGCGAATGCCCGGTAATTCCAGCTCATTCCCCCGCTCCCGGATACAATCTACCAGCGGACTATGAAAACGCTCCAGGTCTCTGGCAACCTGCTCCATCACCTCAGGCCGGCGAACATTCACCGGCCTGTTTACCTTATCACTTGCCATATTGAAATCAGTGCGGGATATTCAGAGCTTCGTACGCCAGAATCTGGCAACCCTTCAAATCCATCTTGCCTGTCGGCAGCGCAGGAATGGCTTCCACGGGAATAATCTCACGCGGGCACCACAGACGCGGCAGACCTTCAGCAACCAGGTGATTCTTGATTTCCTCCAATGCCTGACCCAACTGGCTGTGATGCACAGCAGAAAGCAGCACAAGTGCTTCACCCTTTGCGGCATCCGGCACACCCATGACAGCCACTGCACGACCGGTAAATCCTTCCGGCAATTCCACAAAGCCTTCAATGGCATTTTCCACCACCTCATGAGGAACCATTTCGCCACCAATCTTGGAGAAGCGAGAACGCCGCCCACCCAGCGTAAGGAAGCCATTCAAATCAACAAAGCCGAGGTCGCCCGTCTTGAACCAGCCATCGCGGAAGATTTCAGCATTCAGATCGTCCCGGCCGATATAGCCACGGAACACATTCGGCCCCTTGAACCAAATCATACCCTGCTCAGAAAGAGGAAGCTGCACATTATCATCATCTGGATCAGTGATTCGAACCGCCAGGCCAGGCATCAGTTGACCAATGGAGCCCATCTTGATGCCGGGCACATAATAGGGTTGCTTTTCTGTGGGTCCCACTTTATCCAGGTTCACACCACAGACAGGGGTAGTTTCTGTAAGGCCATAACCCTCCAGAAGCTGCAGCCCACACTTCGACATAAACTCATCCGCCAGCGTTTTCTGCAGTTTTTCTGCACCCACCACAAAATACTTGACGCTGGCATACGTATCCGCCTTGGCGCGGCGCAGCATGCTACGGGCAAAGGTCGGGGTGGAAACAACCACGGTGCACTTATGCTTTTCAATGAGCTCGTTAAGATTCTTCGACTCCAACGGGGAAGGATAAGTAACCATACCAAAGCCATGCAGCAAGGGCATCACCGTAGTAATTGCCAGGCCAAAGCTGTGGAAAATGGGGAGGCTGCACAGAATCGGGCTTCCTTCCGGAACCCAAACCTTACTGATTAACTGCCCGATATTGGAAATGAGCATGCGGTGTGTAATGGGCACGCCTTTGGGTTCACCAGATGAACCGGAAGTGAACAGCAGTGCGGCTTCATCATCTCCCTTTCGTGCATCCAGGTTAAATGTTCTGGCAATCACAGGCATAGGGGCAAACTTGGCAAACGCCACCCAACCTGCAATGGCCGGCATACCCAGGCCCTTGAGCGTCTTATCCAGATGGATAATCGCCTCCCCCTTAGGCCAAGGGAACTGCGGCAGTTTGCTCATGAAAGCACGAGCCGTCACGAAATGTTTGATTCCACTCTGCCGGACAATACTTTCAAACGCACCATCCGAAGAGGTGTAGTTGATATTCACAGGAACAATCCCGGCCAGAATACAAGCAATATTAGTGATGACGCCGCCCTTACCCGGAGGCAGGATAACACCCAGGCGTTCTTCCTTCACGTTTTTCTTCATCCAGCGGGCAAGAGCCATGGCTACACCCAGCATCTTGCCATAAGGAAGACTGGTACCATCCAGGCCATCCACCAGTTCCACTGCGGCATTCTTGCGCATGCCTTCCACAATCAGGCGGGCAAGGGACTTTTCGAAGAGCGGATTCTCACTGAAGCGCCGGCACCCGGCCTGCAGCCAGGATTCCAGCAAACGCTCACCAGACTGCGGACCAGGCTGCAGCTTCGGCAGGAAGTCAACTGTTGCCCAGTCATAATCATCACTTGAAGTAAATGTGCGGCGGATATTATTCCGGTAAGTACCGACAAACACAGGGACCGGGGCAATGTGCAAGGCCCCCAGCTGCATCATGAACGGCATAGGTACATCAGAATTGGTACCGATAATACTATTCGGGCGACCGGGAAGATACAGCACATCCAGTCCTTCCTGCATCAGCTGCATGAGCTTCTCACGCAGAGTACGACTATCGCTCTTACGGAAATTAAATGTGAGTACTTTGCAACCACTATCCTTCACAACCTTCATGACTGCATCAGAGGGATACAAAACCTCTTCAATCATGAATGCGAGGCTCTCTGCCCCTCCCATCACTTTGAGGATAGCCGCAAGCGTAACCTCATCCACACGGTTAGGAATATAAAAAGACGGCTGTGAAGGGCGAGTCTCAGCCCCATAAATTCGTGCTGTTGCCATAGAGTCATTATACAGCAACAGCAACTTTTGTCAACAAAGCAATGCTTTGTATCTCTCAAATCGTCATTTTTCCGCAGGCGGATTTTCCGTCGGCATCATCCCACGCAGCATCTGACCAACTTCTGGTGACTGCTGTTCAATGGCAGTGACCATACTTTCCATCCACGGCTGCATACAGAATGTGGACACATGGAAACACGCATAGATACCAAGAGCAGCCATGAACATACGGATGGAAGACACAGGCTTGAGCATGAGCGGCAGCGTGGAGCAACGGGCATCCCACATAGTGATGCCACGCGAGCGCAGCCCCCACCAGGAATACCCCATCATAAACAGGGGAAGCAGAGATACCATCATCCCCATCCCTCCGATAAACACCAGAAAAGCGCGGGAAAGAGCTCGTCCGTAGGTCATTTTTCCCTCACCGACACAGCGGATATGGATTCCCAGCAGACTCTTACCGGGAGTCGTGCCCAAGGTGCTAATCAGAAATGACTCCAGCATCACAAAGCCAATCCAGATTAAAGGCCCCGAGGGCAGAAGTGATGGGGTAAACGGAATCTGGCGGGCATATACCACCCCGAACACCAGAGCAACATACAAGGCCATATCGAGGCAGCGGGCCAGAAAACGAGTTGTCGGAGACGGCAGATACACCCGGACAGCATCCGCCGGGATACCGACCGGCCGCTTTTCATCTACCGGTTCCTGAGCAACAGGAGTTTCAGGCCCATCCTGCTGGGGAGCAGCAGGCGCCTCTTCCGGCTTCAGGAAGTCAGCCAGAGCCGGAAGTTCCCGAAGCGGCATCCACTGTTCACAACCGGCGTGCCATCCTTTGGTATCAGGAGAAAGCTCACCCATCTGAACCAGGGAAAGCACATCCGGCACCGTGGCGGGGCCGCATTTCTTTTTATCTGCTATCCAATAGATGTCCATAGGAAATCAGAAATTTCATCAATTCGAGCGCAGCGCCTTGGAAGGATCCTGACGGGAAACAACAAAGGCCGGAATAATGGCCGCAATGGTCACCATGACAAATGCCTGTGCAGCCTGAGCCACAAAGGTAGCCGGATCATATACAGCGGGAAGTGTGATACCATGCGCCTGCATGGGGAACGGATCCATGCCTATACTTGCCAGTGCCGCCTGAATTTCCAGGCGATAATAAAGAACAAGCAGAGCCATAATCACCCCGCAAATCGCCCCCACAGCACCAATAATGACACCTTGCCAGGCAAAAATACCCATAATCTTACCCGGAGTAGCACCTAATGCCTGCAACACAGCAATTTCACGCTTACGCTGCATAGACATGGTGAACATCACAGCCATGATACAGAAACTGGCAACCAGAGAAATAATGGAAAGGACAAAGCTCATCATCACCCGTTCATTGGCAATAAGCTCATACCATTGTTCAAAGCTGCGGGTCCACGGGGCAATGTACCAGTCCAGACCATGCGGATAGCGACTTTCCGGAGCATTCACCTCCGGAAGCAGTTTCTGTATATCCGTCTCTGTAGAGCCTGGGTTATTCGCATCACGCACCCGCACACAGATTCCCTGCACCTGGCTGGAGCCTCCAGCAGAGTATCCGAGCACGTCCTGAGCAATCTGCAAGGGTATATACACATTGGGCCCCGGCATATTTTCAGGAGTCTGGTAAATGCCCACAACACGCAAATCCATAGGCATCACCATTTCATTGATGCTCTTGACAGCTTTACCGTCCTCCTTATCACGATCAAGGCCGGCGAGTGCAGTCGCGCATGACTGCCATTCCTGCACTTGTTCCGCCGTGAACGGCACACCATTGCGATGACTTTGCGCCATGTTATAGAATGAAGCACATGCATCTTTCTCACTCTGGCGCAGTTTATTCGCATCAAACTGCAAAATAAGATTCACTACGTTCTCCAATCGTGCATCTTCAACCACCGTACCGGTTTCTGACGTGGGCGCACCTTCGAAAAGTCCGGCCACAGACTCCATGAAAAGCTTATTTTCATGTGTCTGCAAGGGGTTCTGAATCATAGCATAGATATCAGCCACTTCATCCAGACTTCCTACCGGAGTAAGATGCAGGCTGTCTCCCACATGCAATCTCAAGGAACTGGCTGTTACTGCGGAAATAACACATTCCTGATCCAGACCTTCCCCGAAATCGAAAGTACCGGCACGAAGCATTTTCTGCAATGGAGCAATCTGCTGTTCGTTCTGCGGTTCAATCGCGGAGAACTGCACCGTCATACGCCCGGCACTGCTCTGAGCAAAGGCATCGCCCTCTAATTGAGGATACACACTCACCACCTCCGGCAACGTACGGATATCATCCATCAGACTTCCCCAATCAACCAACTCATCTGTAAGGCTGATTCTCTGCAGCCCATCCGTCTGGGCAACGACATAATGCGGAGCAAAGGCAAGTACGCGGCTTTCCATTTCCCGCTGAAGGCCTTCCATAACAGAAAGCACTACAATGAGTACCATCACCCCTAAGGCTACACCGCCCAGGCAAATGAAAGTAATGACTGAAAACATAGTCCGCAGCGGATTGAGATATCTCACCGCCAGCATCAGGCTCAAATTGCGTCGCAACAGTTTCATGCAGGGCGCATAGTATCACATATTCGGCGTATATAGGCAAGTCTGAATGCTGCCATGCAAATGTCGTGTCATATTTTTGACGCATTATCATCTTGCACCGTCTACAAAACATGATACAATCACAACAAATGGACGAAAAACTGATTATCATCGGCACCGGCCCGGCCGGATATACCGCAGCAATTTATGCAGCCCGTGCGGATTTACACCCGCTTGTGTTTACCGGCGGCCAGATTGGCGGCCAGCTCACTACCACCACGGAGGTAGAAAACTTCCCCGGATTCCCGGAAGGCATTATGGGGCCGGAACTCATGTTCAACATGAGCCAGCAGGCTGAAAAGCATGGCGCACGATTTGCATACGAAGAAGTGCTTTCCATTACTCAGGAGGCGTGCTCCGGACTCTTCACCGTCACGACCACCGGTGGAGCCTACAAGGCAGAGGCAGTCATCATTGCCACGGGAGCTAAGGCCCGATATCTGGGGCTGGAGGGCGAAACCGAGCTGATCGGGCATGGGCTGACAGCCTGCGCTACCTGCGATGGTGCTTTCTACCGCGATGTTCCCGTATGTGTAGTCGGAGGCGGCGACAGCGCCTGCGAAGAAGCCAACTTCCTCACCCGCTTTGCCAGTAAGGTATACCTGATTCACCGCCGCGACCAGCTGCGCGCCAGCAAGGCTATGCAGCAGAGAACGCTCGAAAATCCCAAGGTGGAACCCGTATGGAACAGCACCATTGCCGCCTATCACACTGATGATAAAGGCGAGCTTTGCGGCGTGACGCTGAAGGACACTGTGGATGGAAGCGAAAAGGAACTTGAAGTGAAATGTGTATTCATGGCCATAGGACACACACCGGTCAGCAACTTTGCCGGAGACCTGGTAGAGCGCGATAGCGCCGGCTTTGTGGTAACTGCAGGTGCCGGAACAGCCACGAAAACTCCGGGGCTCTTTGCTGCAGGCGATGTAGCTGACCCAACATACCGCCAGGCCATTTCTGCAGCAGGTATGGGATGCCGCGCCGCCATGGATGCAGAACGCTACCTCCTTACTCGAGAATAACAACGCACAAAGCCATGAAAAAGCTCATCTATCTCTCCATCCCCCTGCTTCTGGCAGCTTGTACCACCTTGGACGACCAGGTGGCACAGGCTACCTACCTGTTCAACTCCGGACGCGAAACGGAAGCAGTTAAACTGTACCGGGAAGCAGCTGTTGAAGGGCATCCTGAAGCCCAGCTGCAACTTGCAAAATGCTACGACTTCGGCAAAGGTGTCCCGCAGGACATGCATGAAGCAGTACGTTGGTATACCATGTCTGCAGAAGCAGGTAATTCCAATGCGCAGGACAACCTGGGCACCTGCTATGTCTCCGGCTCGGGTGTGGAAAAGGATTTGATTAAAGCCTTTTACTGGTACGAACGCGCTGCCAGCACGGGCAATACCTCAGCCATCAATAACCTGGGCCTCTGCTACCGCAATGGAGAAGGCACAGCCAAGGATGACACCATGGCCGCAATATGCTTCCAGCGCGCTGCAATGCTGGGCAACGCCAACGCCCAGTACAACCTGGGGCGTTGCTTCTACCACGGACTTGGCGTACCGCAGGACACAGAACAAGCCAAAAACTGGGTCAGCAAGGCTGCAAGCCAGGGACACAAGAATGCACTACTGTTCATGGCCGATAATCAATGGCAAATGCCGCAATAACTGATTTTTAGCTTTTACAGAACTGCTGCATCAGAGTATAATGACCGCATGCAGCAGTCTGAACAAAAAGTTTCCAAAACACCGTGGGGCTCATTCTGGAGCCTCACGGTGATTCAGTCTATGAACGCCCTGAATGAAAAGGGCGTGCAGTTTCTGCTCATTGGTCTCGGTATCTGGATGGCTATGGAACTGCAGTACTCTTTATCAGTCCTCATTGTTCTTCCCTTTGTTCTGTTTTCACCGCTTGGAGGGTGGCTTGCAGACCGCTGGTGTAAAACTCGGCTGCTCCAGGCAATGGTGCTGCTGCAGGTTCTGGTCTTAATTGGTATGACTCTGGGGCTCTGGCTGGAAAACCTGCCCCTGGCGGTGGGCAGCTTCGGCGTGTTCTGTGTACAGGCTATGTTTTTCAGCCCTGCCAAAAAGGGTCTGGTCAAGGATATCGTGGGCTCCGAAAACATCGGATTTGCCAGTGGCGTCATGGAAATTTCCA
Source organism: Akkermansiaceae bacterium UBA3385 (assembly GCA_002358905.1). GTDB lineage: Bacteria > Verrucomicrobiota > Verrucomicrobiia > Verrucomicrobiales > Akkermansiaceae > Akkermansia. The sequence continues at coordinate 18,981 of DEPT01000019.1, read as the reverse complement.
CCATGCTGGCCTTACTCATAGGACAAATCGGAGCCTTGTACCTCATATACAGCTTATTAAAACTCTGGGGGCCGGATTCCGGGTGGCAAGCCGCCGCCCTGCCCTGCGCGTGCTGTACGGTTGGAGCCATCATCGTCTTTGCGCTCAGCATGTTTCTTCCACGATATCCGGCTCAGAGCTCACGGCCTTTCAGCTGGGATTTGCTTTGGTGTCATTTCTCCCAGCTGCGAATGCTGTGGAACAACAAGGTCTTACGCAACAGTGAAATCGGCATCGGCTATTTCTGGTTCCTCGCCAGTGTCATGATGCTTATCGTTCTGCAGATGGCGGCCGAAGCTCATCCTGTAGACAGCAAAGCGGATTTCCTTCAGGTTTTAGGGCAGCAGAAGGACTCCGCGCTGCTCTTCGCATGGTTAAGCGGAGGTTCTATCACGGGTGGACTTTTCGCCTCCATCATTTGTGCAAAGAAAATCAGATGCTGGGTAGCTTCAGTCGGCGGCGTTGGTATGACGCTGGGATGTCTCGCGCTTGCCATGCTTCCTTATGGAACACCCTGTTTCTTCGCAGCGCTCACCTTTACCGGCTTCACTGCCGCTGGTTATCTTGTGCCGTTGAACGCACTACTCCAAGACCGGGCAGACAACGATAAACGCGGCGATGTAATTGCAGCAGGAAACCTGGTAGACTGTTTCCTGGGCATGCTCGCGGTGGGAATTCAGGGCGTGATGAACGTGGCAGGCATATCCCCACAACTTCAGTGCGCACTTCTGGCGTGCAGCAGCGCAGCCGTGGCAGTATTCATCCACCGGAACACGAAAGCATGATTCCTGCTTGTCTTCCCGGAAGCACTATGATAGCATAAGCGAACTATGAGGCTCTTTCCCCTGTTACCCGCCATGTTGCTTGCCCTGCCCTGCTGCACCCTGCAGGAAAGGCTCGACAAGGTTTCAGGTAAGCTGGAAGCCCAGTTTGACAGCATCAAATCCTGGGAGCAATTACCCGAACGCACCATCTCCTGGAATCAGGCGGTGGCTATGATGAAGCGGAACAACCCGGAATACATCAACACTCTTTCTTCCATTTCCAGGGCAGAACGCAGCGAACTCAGTGTATATACTGACCTCATTCCCGGACTTTCATACTACAGTTTTTTCTCCAAATCTCTGGGAGACATAACGAGCGAGCTCAACAGCTCTGATATGGCTCACAATGTAAACGTCACGTTCTACATTCCATCTCTTACGCAGGTTCCTTACCGCGTCTACGCCACTAAAGTTACAACATTTGCTGCGATTAAAGCGCTGGAAGGCAAAGAACGAGAGCTCATTTCCAAGTTATACGTCCAGCAGCGTAAACAAAATCTGAACATCAGACAAAAGGCACTGGATAGCCAGAAGCCGGATGTCCGGGCTGAGCTGCAACTGAAAAAGAAAAACGAGGAAGTATCAGACTGGATGGAACTTGCTCAGCTTCTGGGAGACTATTCGGCCCGCTGGCACATCCTCCCGGCCTCTGTTCCAGAGTTCAAGTGGAGCAAATACCGCAACCTCACTGGTAAACTAGACCCGCTGATTGTCTGTAAATTAGCCTTGGATCTGGAACAGGCTCGCATGAGTCAGTACAGCATTGCACTGAATTACCTGCCTACCATCAATCTGAACTTATACAGTCCATCCTTATTTTCCTCCACCGGAGGCACATACTCCGGCACCTTCCTGGACACAGACGATACCACGCTCAATCTCAGCCTCAGTTATACGCTGGACACCAAATTACGAACCTGGAACAACTACCAGGACAGCAAAGTAACATACGAGCTGCGCAAACGAGAAACCTCTGCGAAGCTGGTAGATCTCCGCCACAAGCTGAAAGCCTTACGAACCAGCATGGAGGATTACTACACATGGCGCAGTTTCATGCTCAAACGGATGGAGCACCTCCGTTCCTCTCCGGCAATTAATGCAGCCGAATTTCTGGAAAACGAGAACTCCCTGCACTCCATGCAGAAAGAGCTTCTTAATCAGGAAAGCGCCGTCATCGAATCAGAAGCAGCACTTATTCTTCAATACGGCTTGCGCTAAAGTTACCCGCGCGCAGCGCGTACACATGCAGGCATAATTTCCTGCAGAGAGGAGACTCCGTATGCGCCCGCATTCCTCAGGCGCTGCAGTTCCTCCCGCAGTTCGGCACGGAGACGTTGCAAACGGTCCTGCGGCACTCTCTCTGATTCCAGTTGTTGAGGAGACAATCCAAATTGTAGTTTTTCTACCTGCTCTACTCTGTTTTCCACCTTACGAAGCTGATTGACCAGCTCTGGCTCCAAAGCGCGCGCCGACTCCGCATTCTGAATGCGGCGGAGAATGAACAAGACATCGTCTATCGCATCACACCACTCTGAATAGGCATGCACAAGCGGAGACTCCTGAGGAAGCGGCGCGGCTGCCGAATCCTGGGAAATCATTTTGTAATATTGGAAAATGGATATCAGCTCTTCCGCCCCGTATGCATTCACCTCAGCCAAACGCTGAACAACCTGCATGTAAAGCTGAGTAATGTGCGTCAAATCGCGCAGCATCTGCTCCAATGCACGGATTTCCTCACCAGAGCTCACGGGGAGTCGTCCCAACTGCTCCATGGCATTATGCATATACCCCATCCGGGTACGCAGCTCCACAGCAGCAGCCCTTCCACTATCACAATCGCTTACCGTACGCAACAGACGCTCCACTTCACGGGCTTCCTGCACCAGATTACGGCAAACGGTCACGGCGCTCTCCCCCGCAGGAGAGGCTGACACCGGGTCTACCGCTACTGGCAAGGCACACAACAGGCTTGCACCCCAGATGTGACGATGGTTAATCATCCGCAACTATTGTAGCGGTCAATGCCCATTCTGTCAAGTGGCAAACGAAACAGGGCTTGCAGCAACATACACCGCAAGCCCTGTTTCATTTTAATTTGCAATCAGTTATTAATGACCGCTCAATGTCGTGATGTAGTAACCGGCAATCACAGCGGTACCAATCACACCTGCCACATTCGGGCCCATGGCATGCATGAGCAGGAAGTTGGAGCGATCAGCCTGCTGACCCACATTATGGGACACACGGGCAGCCATCGGCACGGCGGATACACCAGCGGAACCGATGAGGGGATTGATGGGGTTCTTGCGCCAGCCGGGAACCAGGTTCATGAGCTGAGCGCAAAGCAGACCACAAATCGTGGCCACTGCGAAAGCCACCACACCCAGAAGGATGATGAGGAGGGTTTCCTGCTGGAGGAAACGGGCACCCTGCATGGTGAGACCCACAGACACACCCAGAAGAATGGTGGTGATGTTCATGAGCTCGTTCTGAGCGCAGTTCACAAGACGCTCGGTCACCTGGCATTCGCGCAGGAAGTTACCCAGCATCAGCATGCCCAGCAGCGGGGCTGCATCCGGGCAGAGCAGAATGGTGGTCAGCGTCACCACGAAGCAGAAGAACAGCTTCTCGCCCTTGGATACCTGGCGCAGACTCTTCATCTTGATCTTGCGCTGGGCTTCCGTGGTGCAAAGCTTCATAAACGGCGGCTGAATCAGCGGCACCAGCGCCATGTAGGTGTAGGCTGCCACTGCGATAGCGCCGAGCAGCTCGGGAGCCATCTTGCTGGCCAGGAAAATGGAGGTTGGACCGTCAGCACCACCGATGATACCGATAGCTGCAGCCTGCCCCTTGGTGAAGCCGAGCCCCACTGCGCAGAGGAAGGTGAAAGCCACACCACCCTGGGCAGCAGCACCCAGCAGCAGAGACTTGGGAGATGCCAGCAGCGGGCCGAAGTCGGTGAGAGCACCCACGCCCATGAAGATAAGAGCGGGGAAAATCTCACACTTGATACCCAGGCCAAGCCAGTCGAACAAGCCACCGTGGGGCTTCACAAGCAGGTACTTCTGCGGAGTCTGGCCACTCACAACCAGCTTACCCTTCTGCACCTTGCCTGTTTCCGGATCCACAGCATCCTTGACGGTCATGGGAGCATCCATAGCGGCGGTGTACTCAGCAGCCTGAGCAGGGTCAACACCCTCGGTGCTCTGCTTGCTGACACCGGCGTCCTCAAACGGAGCCAGTTCCAGCTGGATGAAACCCACGTCCTGCATAGTGGAGCGGGTCACCTTGCCTTCTTCTATGGCAACAACCTCACGCTGAGCCTGGGTAATGACCATGCCGTTATCAGGGATATTGGCGATAAGGGCACCGAATGCAATCGGCACCATGAGCAGCGGTTCAAACTGCTTCACCACACCCAGATACAGCATCACTGCCACAACACCCCACATCACGTACATCTGCCAGGTCATCTGGTAGATACCCATGCCGGAGATGAAGCTCGCGAAGGAATCGAAAAGTTCTTGCATATCTGTATAATGCGTTATTTATACACTACCTCTGCACCACGGAGGAGCAGAGCCTGCAGATATATACTTAACCGATGTAAGCCAGAGTCTGACCTTCCGTCACGGTGTCGCCGGGCTTCACAGCAAAGCTGGTCACGGTGCCGTTGGCGGGAGCATAAATCACGGTGTTCATCTTCATGGCCTCAACGGTCATCACCTGGTCGCCTTCCTTCACGGCGGCGCCGGGCTGCACGTCGAGAGATACCACCTTGGCAGCCAGCGGGCTGGGAATGGGGGTGCCGGAACCGGCAGGAGCAGCTGCGGGAGCAGGAGCGGCCACAGGAGCAGGAACTGCAACGGGTGCTGCCACCACGGGAGCAGCCACAGGAGCGGGGGCGGGAGCAGCGGCCACGGGAGCGGTGCCACCAACAGTTTCAACAGTTACATCAAAGGTCTGACCGGCAACAGTAATACGGAGCTGTTTCATATTGTTTTTTTCTATTTGTGTTTTGTTTGAAGTTTGTGTTACAGAGGAGGTGTGCGGGGTATAATCAGCGCACGGGAGAGTTGTTCATAGCGGCAGCGCGGCCACCCTGCCCGTAGGCAGTATCAACCGGCTTGATGTCTAGAATACGTGCCTCATTGCCAACGGTCACCTTGACGGCGGCAGCAATGGCGGCAACGACCTGCGGTGTTATGCTGCTCTGCGCAGCATCGTAGATACCAGCGGCAATGGCGGCCACCTGTGCAGGTGCCAGCTCCGGAGCCACTGCCACGGGAGCAGCCACCGGGGCCGGGGCCATGGCTGCCTTGGCAGCCTCGGCCTGTGCCTTGCGCTTAGCATCCAGACGCTGAGCCACGGCTCCTGATATCGTCAGAATGACGGCCAGGAACACGAGACAGGTAACCACCACACACATGCCGGTAATCTGGTAGACTACGGCATCCATATCGAGTGCAGCGAGTGTCTGTGCTATTGTCATTGTTATTTGGGTTTGTGAAATGTATTATTTACAGCGGCATGTTGCCGTGCTTCTTGGCGGGGTGCTGCTCGCGCTTGCTGAGCAGAGTGCGCAGGGTAAGCGCAATGCGGGCACGAGACTCCTTCGGGTCAATGATATCGGTCACCTGGTCGGAGGCTGCGGCAGCATAAGGGTTGGAGAATGCCTGCTCGTATTCGCTCACCAGCTCTGTCTGGCGGGCAGCGCGGGCTGCATCGTCCTCAATGGCCTTCAGCTCACGCCCGTACAGAATCTGCACTGCACCAGCAGCACCCATCACGGCGATTTCAGCGCAGGGCCATGCAAACACGGCATCAGCACCCAGTCCCTTGCTGCACATGGCGATATAGGCGCCTCCGTATGCCTTGCGCATAATGAGAGTCACCTTGGGCACGGTGGCAGAGGAGTAGGCGTAAATCATCTTGGCACCGTGGCGGATAATACCACCGCGTTCCTGCTGCTTGCCGGGCAGGAAGCCGGGCACATCCACCAGGCTCACCAGCGGAATGTTGAAGGCATCGCAGCAACGGATGAAGCGGGCAGCCTTGTCGGAAGCGTCAATATCCAGGCAACCGGCCTTGACGGCAGGCTGGTTGGCAATGATACCCACAACCACACCACAGATACGGCCGAAGCCCACCACCACATTACCGGCAAAGTTGGCATGCACCTCCATGAAGCTACCTTCATCCACCAGGCGGGCAATCACCTTCTGCACGTCAAGCGGGGTGTTGTTATTGTCGGGAATGATATCATTCATACCCTCCTGCGGAGCAATATCGAGCGGCTGACTCAAATCATGAGGGGGCTCCTGAGCGTTATTGGAGGGCAAATAGGTCAGCAACTGCTTGGCAATGGAGATGGCGTGGTCATCCGTCTCTGCCACGAAATGAGCATTGCCGGAAACAGAAGAATGCACGGCGGCACCGCCGATTTCCTCCATAGTGCACTTCTCATAGGTCACCTGCTCAATCACCTTCGGGCCGGTGATGTACATGCCGGCTGCACCACCCTTGCGGATGATGATGAAGTCTGTAAGAGCCGGGGAATAGGCTGCGCCACCGGCGCAGGGTCCGAGAATCAGTGATATCTGCGGCACCACACCGCTGGCTGCAACGTTGTTGTAGAATACATTGGCGAAGCCGGTCAGGGAATCCACACCTTCCTGCAGTCGAGCGCCACCAGAGTCATTAATCTGAATGATGGGCATACCTGCCTTCAGTGCATACTGCTGGGCATCACAAATTTTCTGAGCATGCATATACCCCAGGGAACCGCCCTGCGCCAGGAAATCAGCCGCAGTGGCAGCCACCGGACGGCCATTCACCAGGCCAAAGCCCGTTACTATACCATCACCGGGAATATCCTTCTTCAGCATACCGAAGTTGCTGCAATGGTGCTTGGTGTGCATGCCGATTTCGGTGAAAGAACCGCTATCGAACAGTGTAGCTATGCGCTCACGGGCCGTCCAGTCGCCCTTAGCATGGCGAGCATCATACTTTTCCTGCGTAGCAGCATACTTAATCTTCTTCTGGCGCTGCTCAAGCTCCTCAAGAAGTCTGGGGTCTATTGCCATAATAGTAAATCGGTAAAATATTTCCTACATCGTGAGCTGAGAGTACAGTCCACCTACGTTGCCGGATTCTACCACACCCAACACGCCAAGAAAAGCAAAAAACTGTCAAAAAAGGCATTTTTTGAAGTCTCAGCTGAGAGGCATCCTGAAAAAACGGCACTGCGTCAAAAAACGTCCCCACTAAATGCTAATTTAAGATAACTCCTCAGAAATGTAATATCTCGGGCGCTTCTTGGTTTCCATATACATTTTTCCCATGTATTCGCCCATCACAGCCAGACATATCATGCCAAGACCACCAAGAAACCACATACTGCAAAGGAGCGTTGCATAGCCGCTGGGAGGGTTGCCCAGGAATACATCAACGCACGTCCATACCATCAGTGCTACCCCGACAATAAAGACAAGCCAGCCCAGACAACCAATTAACCGCAGAGGCACCACAGAAAACGAAGTCATGGCATCCATTCCCAGATTGATTAACTGACGAGCCGAAAACTTACTGGCGCCATTCATTCGATCCTTAACCTCAAAATAACAGGGGCATTGCTTAAAGCCGAGAGATTTCACCAATGCACGGAACATCAGATTGGATTCACCGTACTCAGACAAAGCCTCACAAACCTGCTTACTCATCAAGGTGTAATCAGAATGGTTCGGAATCACAGGCGCACCCAACCACCCCATCAGGGCATAAAACATGCCGGCAGACCACTTCTTGTAAAAAGCTTCCCTGCCTCTATTCTTTTTCAATCCATATACCAGGTCATATCCTTGGATATGCAAGGAGAGAAACTCATCCAAAGCTTCCAAATCGAACTGTAAATCTGCATCCATGGTTACCACCGCGTCTGCATATCTCCTTGCAGCCATAACCCCTGCCCACATCGCATATTCCTTCCCCCTGTTACCAGCCAGGCGAACAGCCTTCACACGCTCCGGGGACATGCGGTGTGCGGACGCAATCATTTTCCATGTATCATCCGCGGAACCATCATCAGCAAAAAGCATAGCGCTACCCGCAGCTACACGTCCCTCCATCTCCAAACGCTCCAGCTTGTCCTTAACTGTGGCTATGGTCTCCTCCAATCCCTGCTCCTCGTTATAACAAGGCATCACAATATACAAGAGAGGCAATTTTTCGTTATTCATAACCAGGTGGACTCATTGTAAAGAAAAAACGACTTTGTGTAAAGCCGATTTTACCCCTGCACGGTGATGCGGGGAGTAAGAATGCAGCGGCGGTAGGTGCCGGGGGCCACGTGGGTGCGGGGCCACACAATGCAATCATCCATCACCACGCCGGCGGGAATGACAGCATCCTGCCCCACCACACAATCCTCTCCCAAGTCTGCCGCAGCAGAGATACAGGCGGAGGAATGGATGCGCTCGCGGCAGGTGAGCTCCATCATGGTGTCAATGTAACCAGAAGGGGAGCCGATTTCGTGCCAGTTGGCCCAGTCGAACACCACACCGCCGACCTTCCCCTGCTTGATAAGCTCCAGCCACACCGGGACAATGGAGAACACATCCTCCTCCGGGAACAAATCCGCCACATCCGGCTCCATGAGATACACCCCGGCAAACTGGTGCGTACCCGGATTCACCCCCAGCGCATAGCGCATATCGGTGATGGCTCCGCTTTCCTCATCAAAACCTACATTGCGCTTACCATCCACACTGCGGAGGGCAAGTGTCACCATATTGCCACGGCGCTTATGCTCTGCCAGCAGGTCAGCCACCGGGATATCGGTCAGAATATCGCCATTATGCACCAGCAGCGGCTCACCCGACTTCACCCAGGGCATGATTTTCTTCACCCCGCCGCCGGAATCCATCGGGGTTTCCTCTTCGCTGAAACTCACAGGGCAACCACGATAGGTCGGCTCAGGGAACGCGCGCTCCCACATGAGCGGCAGACAAGAGATATTCACCATAAACTCCGACACACCGCAGCGGATGTAATGATCCATCGTGTGCTGAATAAGCGGCTTCTGAAAAACCGGCATCAGCGGTTTGGGAAGTATATGCGTGAGCGGCGCCAGACGCGTGCCGAGCCCGGCACCAAGAATAAATGCTTGCATGATAGTTACCAAAGGTGAGGAAGATTCAGTTTAATGGCACAAATGCCCATGATAAGATTAGCCACGGCATGCATCACAATAACAGGAGTCAGCCGTTTCGTGTACACCACCAGCGCATACGCCAGAGAACCATACACTAAAGCTCCTGCGTAATCCACCGGACGATGCACCAGCATGAACGCCACCGTCACTACGGCATACCCCAGCCAGCTCCCCTGCCCCAGCGGCACATTCTGAGGAAAATCGCGATCAATGCACCAGCGCATCAGATACCCACGCCAGAAAAACTCCTCCACCAGTGCCACAATCACCACAGCCCGGGCAAAACGAAATGCATATTCCACCCCGATTGCCAGCTGATTATCACCAAACACGGCGGCAGGGTCAAACCCATCCTCCGCAGGAAGCCAACCCGCCACATACGGCACCAGCCAGAAACCGATACCCACCACACCAGCCAAGACACCCAGCAGGCAGGGGTGAAGTTTCCAGTCCCACTCCACATCACGCCGCACATACCACAAATACCCACCGCACACCAGCACTTGCAAAGGGTAAATCCACATCTCCGGCGCACGCCGATACCAGCCCACACTGGGATGCTCCCACGCCCACGCCCCCTCTACCACCCAAAGCAGCAGGCTCAACGCAAGAAACACCACGAAAGGCATCACATAAGTGCGAAACAGTTTTTGCTCAGACATGCAAAAGTACGAATTACGAGTTACGAATTGCGAAGTAAAATTTACGCGGGCTCACGCCCGCCGGATTTTCGCATATTGCGACGCTTCGAAATACAAGACGCCGTAATAATTGCAGTCAACTCTCCAGACTCTCGTATCAACGACTCGATCTTATTCATGGGCACCAGATTACAGGCGACCAACATTTCCATCCAGAACCCCGACTCATCGGATTCCTCCTCGCATATTTTCAACTTATTCAAATAATCCCTATCTGACTTAGCGCGAAGAGCCGCACGATAATTTGCAGCCACAGATGTGGCACACCGGAAAAGCTGGTCACGCATGTGATAAGCTTCCGGATTTTTAGGCAACGAACCGCAGAGCCTATATACCCGCAACGCGAACGCACGGGTGCGCTCCATCATCTCTTGCCCAAAACCAGCAAAAACCGTCATTACACCCTGTAATTCGTAATTCGTAATTCG
>DEPT01000019.1:8426-8635 GCA_002358905.1 Akkermansiaceae bacterium UBA3385 | reverse complement strand
CAGAAGCGAGCCATCTTATCGCAGGCCTGCTCAAGAAGATTCTGGGCCGTAGCGTAGCAACAGCGCAAGTATCCTTCGCCGCAGGCGCCGAAAGCCGTACCGGGCACAGCGGCCACCTTGTACTCCATCAGGAGACGAAGCGCGAATTCCTTGGAAGAAATGCCGAAATTCCTGATACTGGGGAAAGTGTAGAATGCACCACCGGGCAG
>DEPT01000019.1:0-8374 GCA_002358905.1 Akkermansiaceae bacterium UBA3385 | reverse complement strand
CGCCCCACAATGTAGTCACGACGCTTGTGGTAGCTGTCGCGCATCTCCAGCATGGCGGGCGTTCCATTCACCAGCGCCTCGATACCGGCCTCCTGGGAAGTAATGGTCGGGCAAATCATGGTGTAGGAATGTACCTTCATCATCTGCTCGATAAGCTCCTTCGGTCCGCAGGCATAACCCAGGCGCAGGCCAGTCATGGCAAATGCCTTGGAGAAACCATGCAGCAACAGTGTGCGCTCCTTCATACCCGGCAGGGCTGCAATGGAAGTGTGCTCCTCCTCATCATAACGAAGCTCGGAGTAAATCTCATCCGTCAACACAAAGAGGTCGTACTTCACACAGATGGCAGCAATCTCCTCCAGCGTCTTGCGCGGAGCAATAGAACCCGTGGGGTTCGTGGGAAAATTCAGCATCAGCACCTTGGTACGCGGGGTAATGGCAGCCTCCAGTTTGGCTGGATTCAGTGCAAAAAGATCATCAATACTCGTCTCCACCGCCTTGGGCGTACCGTAAGCCATCATCACCGTGGGAGCGTAGCTCACATAGCAGGGCTCATGGTACAACACCTCATCCCCTGGATTCAGCAGACAACGCAGCGCCAGGTCAATAGCCTCGCTCACTCCCACCGTGGGCAAAATCTCACACAGCGGGTCATATTCCACATGGAAGAAATCCGCCACATACTTGCTGATAGCGCGGCGCAGACTCTCCAGGCCATAGTTACTTGTGTAAGTCGTATGTCCCTTCTCCAGGGAAGAAATGGCAGCCTCGCGGATATTCCAAGGGGTCACGAAATCCGGCTCGCCAACGCCCAGGGAGATAATATCCTTGCTGCCCGTAGCCAAGTCGAAAAACTCACGGATGCCGGAACGCGGCATATCCATGACCTGCTTGGAAAGCATCTTTCTCCAGTCCATAATCACGGAATAATGGTGAGACGTTCAGCCTCGGGCTCCTCAGCATACAGGAGACCGTTGTTCTTATAAGTTTTCAGGCGAAAATGCGTGGCAGTAGAAATCACACCCTGCATGCTGGCCAGATTCTCGCTCACAAAGCGGGCCACCTCCAGCAGCGTGGGAGCCTCCACCATGACCAGCAGGTCATAGCCGCCGGAAATCAGGTAACAGCTGCGCACCTCCTTGAACCGGGCAATGCGGGAGGCCAGGCGGTCAAACCCACCACCGCGCTCAGGCGTACAACGCACTTCAATAAAAGCAGAAACACCCTCCTCGTCATCGTTCACAATGGCCTGATAGCCCACAATGCGGCCAGCCTTCTCAAGAGCAGCTCGCTTAGCGGCCACGGTTGCAACATCCACACCAAGGCGGTCTGCAATCTGCTGGTCGCTCAATCGCGCATCCGCCTCCAATAACTTAAGAAGGGCATCCTGTGTCATAGATTTACACATCATACCACCACGCACCGCCAAGTCAACCCAAAACCATGTGCATCACCTTAATATTATAGTCGGCTCCTTCATGTTGCCGGCGCTGCACAAAACAACACTGACAAACGCATCAAAATCTCCACTACTCACGCCTCTGCATAGCTCATTATGTCAATATTTCATCTTCTTAACTATTTTTCTTGAATCAACTTATTTGAACATGTTAGAATGCCCGCCGTTCCATTAATACGGCACATTCTACCCAAATGAACGAACATCTTCCATACCGTACCCTGATAGTCTGCCCATTACCCCCGGCAGACTACAGCGAACCACAGCACCGCGACTATTGTCGCTTCAAACACGAGGATGACATTATACGCGTCTTTGAATCTCTGGGGTTTCGGAATATCCAATCCGTACGCACGCCAGACAACTCACCAAACAGTCCGGACTATACAGCGCTGCGGCACAACCGTCCATGCTGCATCTACATGCCGGAAGTCGCCCTCAACGTCATGCGCATCAACCATCTTTCGGCCGAGCAATGCTGGCACTGCGAAGCACACCACCCGGAGGCAGACGTCTATTTCTCCGCGCTCTATCTATCCAGCATCGCGGAACTTAAACTGCTGGAGCCCAAGCGTATCCGCCGCTGCGGCTCATGGATGGATACAGAAATTGTTGAACAATTTCTGCCCTTTCCCATGCGCAGATACATCAATCGATTTGCTCCGCTGCTGGGTGGCGCCCATGTCTTCAAGCTCATCTGCATTATCATCCCATTTCTGATGAATATGGGCACCAAGGCCCGTTTCCGCATCACCGGCACTACCCCCGGCAACGCATACCAGGTCCCCCAGCCACCGTACACTGTACAATTAGTGGAATCCTCCCACAGCATATTCATCCTGCTGCATGCCGAACAGGGCATGCAGCCCCGGCTCGTACGCTCCCTGTTTTACCACGAAGAAATAGCCCATTGCGAAATGGAGCTGTGCTCCATCACCAACAACACCCACACCAGCATTGTGAAACTTTCCGGGCCAGCAGAGTACATACTCCGGGCAGACTGTCTGGAAACAATCGTCATCCCGGAATACGTTCCCATTCACCGCTGCTACAACTGGTCCCTGAGCCTCGTAGCAGAAACCTGCAAAGTATGCGGTATCGGCACGCCCATTCAAACAGAGCAATGCGGCAACAGCCCCTATATCACCCTGACCGGGAAAATCGTCAGACTTCATGAAATGAAAGTGTGCGAGCGCCCCATCACCATGGCAGAGCTGCAGTTCATACCCGGCGACACCACCCGGCGTATCTGTGTCTATCTGGCAACCGAAGTCACCGCCCCCTACACTCCGTCTCTGGGCGACACCATCTGCTGCACTGGCGTTCTGGGAGCAGCCCCCAGAAGTCTCACTAAATAAATCCACCGGCCGCCATATCCCCATCAGGCACCACAAGTGGTGGGGAGTAAGCTTGTGTAAACGAGCGAGTAAACGAGCGCAGCCCCCGGTAAGGGAAAATATAGTTTGCAGATTCCGGAAAACCATGCTAAAGTAACAAGCGCATGAAAAAGTTCAAACTTGGCCTTGTCGGCCGCATCATCATTGCATTGGTACTGGGCGCCCTCCTGGGTGGGCTGCTCCCACTGAAGGTCATCCGTGCCTTTGTAACATTCAATGGCTTATTCAGCCAGCTGCTCGGATTCATCATTCCCCTGCTCATCGTGGGATTAGTAGCCCCCGCCATTGCCGATATAGGCAAGAAAGCCGGGCGTCTTCTGCTGGCAACCGTAGCCCTGGCCTATACTGCCACCATCGTCTCCGGTCTGGCCTCCTATTGCACCGCCATCAGCTTCTTCCCGAACCTCATCACCCCCGGCACCCTTACCAGCATTGCCGCCGGGAATGATGCCACCGCCTACTTCACCATAGAAATAGCCCCCATCATGGGAGTCATGTCAGCCCTCATCCTTGCTTTCATGCTGGGCCTGGGCATGGCACAAATGAACGGCGGCACCCTGCACGCCACGTTCAATGATTTCCGGGAAATCATCTACCGCACCATCGGCAAAGTCATCATCCCCCTGCTTCCCCTGTTCATCTTCGGCATCGCCCTGAACATGTCCTACTCCGGCCAGGCCGTTGCCGTCATGTCCGTGTTCATCAAAATAATCGGCATCATCTTCCTGCTGCACATAGCCATCCTGCTCCTGCAATACGGCGTAGCCGGTCTGCTGGCACGCCGCAATCCCCTGCTCCTCTTGTTCCGCATGCTGCCGGCCTACTTCACCGCACTCGGTACCCAGTCCAGCGCGGCCACCATCCCCGTCACCCTGCGCCAGACCATCAGCAACGGCGTCAACCCGAACCTGGCAGGCTTTGTGGTACCGCTCTGCGCCACCATCCACCTTTCTGGCAGTACCCTCAAAATTGTAGCCTGCGCCATAGCCATTATGATGATGCAGGGAACCCCGGTTGAAGCTGGCCACATGCTTGGCTTCATCCTCATGCTGGGCGTAGTCATGGTAGCCGCCCCCGGCGTACCCGGTGGCGCCATCATGGCAGCCCTGGGAGTGCTGCAATCCATGCTCGGTTTCGGTGAACAGGAACAAGCTCTCATGATTGCCCTCTACATCACCATGGACAACTTCGGCACGGCCTGCAACGTCACGGGCGATGGAGCCCTCGCGCTCATCATCAACAGGTTCTATAAGGATTAGAAACTCATCTCACACATACCCCGGCAGGGACCACATCCTCTGCCGGGGTTTTAGTTTCTCCGCGCTTATCAACGGTCGCGCGATTTTACACCGATATCCGGAACAAAGGAGGTAGCAGCGCACATGCTGCCTCATTGAAAAAACAAAAAGCCGCTGCCTCCAGATAGAAGCAGCGACCTTTGAAATTAGCTTCGATTTGGATTACTTGCGGCGGCGGCGGGCAGCCAGACCTGCCAGAGCCAGCAAGCTCAGCGTTGCCGTGGTGGGTTCGGGAATCATCGGGGTTACAAGGCCAGTCACGGACATTGAGCCGTTCTGGAACTGCACCATCGTGTTTTCACCAATCATGGCGCCGGTGAAGTACTGATTCGCATTGAACTCGAATGTGTCTGTGCCTGTATACTGCAAGTCGGAGCCCAACTTCAGCGTGCCGATATTGGAGAACAGCATGACGATGCTATCCTCCATCAGCAAGCCGTCCAGAGTCAGACCCAGGTTAATCTTATCCTCACCCAGCATATTAAGGGTCAGACAACCGCCGTCCAAGTCGATATGGGACTTGTCCAGCACCAGAGAGGAACCACTATGCAGCGTAAGCGTATCCGTATCGAGCACAGCGCCAATGGTAGTATTCAACGAACCGGCCTCAACCTGGGCCTCGGCAAGAGTGAACATGAGGGCTGACATCTCGTCCATCTCGGAAGGACCTTCTACCTGCAGCGTATTACCGCTGGTTATGTTGATGCTACCATCGCCTTTGTTGGTATAGTTCCCATTCGGATCGATGCCTCGCACCGTAGCATTTTTTACCAGCAGGGTGGCACCGGCGTTTTCTTTCATCTGGAGACCACTGGTAGATAAAACAGCACCATCTTCAACGCGCAGTCTGCCACCATGCACTACTACCTTCCCCCCTATTGCAGATTGTCGAGAGGCATTTATTTCATCCGCCGTTGCTTGTCGATTAACACCGTCAGCCTGCAGCAATTCGTTGAGGTGCTTTTCCGTATAGTAACCGGTAAAGACAACATCACCCGTCTGTTCGACTCCATTATAGGCTTCATTCACGTCAATCTTAACATCACCGGCGATAGAATCTCTGAACTCAATATATTTGCCATCTGCTGCGGAAAGGAGTACATCGCCCCCACGGAAATCATCATTATGTTGATAGCTCCTCAGTATGTAATTACCTGAGTCGTCTACAACTGCGTTCTTCTCAAAGAGAACATTGCCATTGTTACGAATGCTTAAGCCTATCTCATTGGGATACGCTCCGGAATAGATGGCACCGGCTTTGGAACCCGCTCTATTATTGCGGAACGTGACATCTCCCGTATTGTTTTCTATCAGCACGCCTTCTCCGCAACTAGTATATATCGCGCCGCCTATGCCCACGGCTGTATTGTCGCTGAAGGTAATAGACCCCGTGTTGTCAAGCAACTCAAGACCACCCATATGCCCCATGTCAATCGCACCGCCATTCGTTCCTGCTTTGTTACCTGTGAAGGATATATCCCCCGTGTTTCTGTTAATCCTCACCCATTGTTGTTTGTAGTCATCGAGGGTAGTTTCATTGTGAATTGCACCACCGGTAGTTCCGGCTGTGTTTCCTTTGAATTCGATATTTCCAGCATTATCCGTTATTGTTATCTCTCTAACGCCACGTATCGCACCGCCCGCACCGGTGGTGGCGGTATTGTTGTCGAACTTAATGGCACCATTGCCTGTCAGCGAGACCTTGGAATCAGAGTAAATCGCACCACCGTCGGTTCCGGCAGTGTTATAAGTGAAGAAAACGCCGCTCTTTCCGTCGGTGCCGTCCACTCTCTTGTTGTCACTCAGCGACACGCTGCCAACGGCATAAATGGCACCGCCGCCTATCCCCCACCTTTTGTCTTCCTCCAGAGCTTCGTTATGGTCAAACGTAACGCAGGCGTTTCCTTTCATGGACACAGACACCCCTTCGTCATCTTTTCCATTAGCGTAAATAGCTCCGCCTGTAAAAGTTGCCTGATTGTAAGCGAAGTTCACGTCTTCGTTATTGGAAAAGCTTACGAGTCCTGATTCATTGTAAATAGCACCACCAAGCCCATTAGTAGATGTACTGGCATTCTTAAAGAAGTAGACGTCTTCATTGCCTTCAAAGTTTACTCCTGAGGCGGAGTAAATAGCAGCGCCTTTCCAATCGCATGCGGTGTTTTCATTAAAGTTAATCGCGGCTTTGTTGTTCTTAAACGTCACGCTTCCGGCCTCCGCGCTAATGACACCATAATAACCACTGCATGTATTATTAGTGAATGTGATGTAGCTCTCATTGCCCTCCACTAGGATATTGCCGGCCTTGGAGTGAAGAACCGAACCATCCCAGCCTGTACTTTTATTGCCGCTAAAGTAAATAGTACTCCCGGTATTGTCTTTGATGACTATATCATTCTGGGCAGAAATGGTGCTGCCGCCTTCGTTGTTTTTGAAAATGATGGAGCCTTGGTTAGCCCCCAATAAAATGCTGTCTGCTGAATATATAGCAGAGCCATCAATAATAGTCTTATTTGATTCGAATAAAATCTCTCCCGTGTTATTAGTGATGCTTACTTCTTTTGTGGCAGAAATGGCGCCACCTCTATCTTTAAGTGCAGTATTTGCCGAGAAGTTGATACCACCATTGCCACTCAACGTCACATAGTCTGCATAAATGGTGCCTCTATCGCTCGTGTTGTTCGCGAAGATGACGTCATAGGTGGTAGAGTTATCATCATCAGAGACGTTTGTAATGGTAAACGTGTTCTCGAAGTCTAAGCGATCCAAGTAGATAATACCACCGGGGAGCTCACGATAGGCTGTCAGGACGCGTTCTTCTCTATCGGCGGCTTTGATTCCCGAAATTTCGAGGCAACGAAGATTATCAAACGTCACATTACCTACTGCACCATTGCGGTTATCCTTCGCATCGGGGTCATTTCTTATTCCGGCACCAAATAAGCCGTATTCGCAGTCTTTAAAGGACAAGGATGCCTTCGTGTGGCCTTCTGCTGATTGGTAATCTTCGTGGGTCGTAAAATAATGGAGAGTACCATCCCAGAAAAGCGGACGGCCTTTAGCATAATCTGAGTTTTCCTCCTTCTCTGTAACCGGCACATTCCACCCGGTAGTTGTGACATCGCCAACCAAAAGGAACTGATATGCGTATTCCATTCTAAGGGTTTGTGCGCATTGTTTGGAGAACCTTACGAGCGGATTAGCGCCACCAACCTCATAAATGTATGGATCACCACCTACACTATTATAGACATAGTCGGATTCTGCAAAAGCCGGGGCGGACACATAAGCTGCCATAACGGCAGCGGCCAAAAAATGTGGAAGATGTAATTTCATAAAATTCTGCGGGTGATTTTACCAAAATCACAAACTTTAATCAAGCGTGACGGTATTTAATTGGCGGGAACTGACAGATATAAAGGTTTTTACTTTTAATACGAAAACTTTCTCGGCTCGCTCTTTACCGGGCAAAGAATAAGCCTCCTGGCGGGCGGCTGGGCCTTTAGTCGTTGGCTGCTTGAGTGAAAAGGAAACACAGTCCCGTGATTTCGCCGTAGCGTTGGACGAGGAACTTGGCCACGCCGAATGGGATGAGGTCTTCGTTAATTTTGACTTCTATCGTCTTGTGTTCACCTGTGCTCTGGAGGGTGAAGCTTGCTTTGAGGTATACAAAGGAGAGCTTGAAAATCGCCAATAAAATTGTTTTGTTGATTTTTGGCGCGAGAGGCCTTCAAGGGGCTCGAACTCACAGGGTCTCAGCCATCATTTTTGGCAGTTTATTGCTCCGTCCGGCCTACAACTCAGACAAATGGCATTTTAATGCTTGGTTATTCTGCAAAACTTCTACTGTTACATCATTTGTCAATACTTGAACGGGACTGTTTCAGATTAGCTGAAGCCATTTTGCTTAATGGTGCAAAAAATTAGATTTTGTCGGCTGAAAGGCCGAGGAATTTTGAGCCCTCGGAGAGGGCGACACAATAATAGCCCAGGGTGGAGCTGCGTCAGCAGCGGAACCCTGGGTAAAATGAAGAACATATCAGAACCACGGAGCGTAGCGGAGTGGGTGGCAGAAGCTTTGGCCTAGTGTTTTAGCTGCGCTTTCTGAAAGGTATTCAACGAAACGCTTACAATTTCCGCAATTTTGAAAACTATAGATTAAGAGTATTGGTTGCTTGTTCCCATTTCAAAGAAAAATCGGCTCTTCTGCTAGTTTTGTG
>DEPT01000004.1 GCA_002358905.1 Akkermansiaceae bacterium UBA3385 | reverse complement strand
AGCGTATACGCCGGATTCGTTATACCGGAAATGGTCTGAGCATCCGTGAAGTCTGCCTTTGTGGCATACTGCAGCGTGTAGCTCGCGGCATCAGGCTCGGCGGACCAGGAAAGAGCCACTCCCTCCTTGCCGACAAGAGCCTGAAGTCCGCTGACGAGCCCGGGAGCTGTGGCATCCAGGGCAAAGCTGCCCGTTGCCGTACCGGCATTTCCGGCAGCATCCGTAGCTTTCACGCTGTAGCTGTGCTCACCATCCTCCAGTTCCAGGGAATGACTGGTAGCCGTGCCCAGGCTGTACGATGTACCATCCACCGTCAGAGTATACGCAGCGGATTCTGAGCAGCTCCAGCTGAGTGACACGCGGATGCGGCCATCGGCCAGCTTCTCCAGCACGGGTTCAGCCACCGTTACCTCCGGGTTCACAATATCCACCCCTGTGAACGGCTTCAGCCATGTATAGCTTCCCAGCACATAACCATTCAGGCGGGCGCCTTCCTGAGCAATGGTATAGTAGCCGGTTGTAGCATCGTACTCCACAGACAGCGTATCCAGCGTGGTCATGCTGTCATCCGAATCGGTGACGTATATCTCCAGGATTTCGCCAGTTTCGATATCACGTTCAAAGCCCCACAGGGTCAGCGAATGGCCGCCCATCAGCTGACCGCCGCCACTCACGCTGCGATAGACACCTAAGGCAATCATGCCGCAGGCATTGTATATGCCCCTCCACGTCTCTGAAAGAGCTGCGGCACCTGCTCCGGCCAGCGACACCTGCGCGGCATGCTGCGATATGGTTTCTTCGGTATAGTACTGATTGTAATATCCACCAGTTGAGGAATCGCCACGGTAGTGCGAGGACACGTAATCCTTGTAGCCGGATGATGTACTTTCGCCGGACATCCACCATATAAGTCCATAAACATCTACACCGGAGCTGTTATCCCAGCTTTCCCGGAATGTTGCATAGATATTTTCTGCGCCCTGCGGGGCATCCGGCACCACGGTCGAGGTCAGCCCGTCTTCCTGCCACCACGCCAGCATATTGGAGGTAGCGGCGGCCCAGCAGAGGTTGCTGTCAGCGCTACCGCTCTTATTCACATCATAATACCCGCCGGTCACATTCCCGGATGAATCAAAAAGCAGCCCCGATGCCCAATACTGCTCGGTCGCCGGTGCTGTTCCCGTCACCACAAAGGAAGCGGACGATGTCCACGCCGACGCATTGCCAGCGGCATCCAGTGCCCGGACCTGCCATTCATAATCAGCCGGGCTCATTGCCTCCAGAGAGACTTCAGCCTCACGGGTGTTCAGAGTCCGCCATGCTTCGCTTCCTGTCTTCCTGTAGCGGATTTCGTAGCAGGCGGCTTCAGCAACCGCACTCCAGGAAAGGATTGAGCTTGTTTCACCGCCCGTACCGCGCAGCGCGCCAGGAACAGCCGGAGGAACGGTATCCACCGTCACGCTCAGTGCAGAGCTCCAGTCTCCGCCTTTACCCAGGTTCAAGGCACGGACCTGCACCGTGTAGGTCGCATCGTCCAGCTCCAGCGTGTACTCCGTACCAACAGTATTCACCACCACAGGGGGCGCACCCCCTGCGGGAAGATAGCTGATTTCATAGCTGATGTCAGACTCTCCATCCACCGTGACTGGCATCCAGGAAAGAGTCACACGCCCGCCATGCACGGCCACCTGCACATTCTGCGGAGCGTCCGGCAACGGAATGGTACCCACGGTCACCCTGCCCACGAGGTCGGCAGCATCCTGACCGTACAGCACCTTCACCGAGCCATCGCTCCAGCCAACCACCAAGTCATCAATACCGTCGGCATTCAAGTCTCCGCTATCGATGCGCACGCGGTCGGTTCCGGAGCTCATATCCAGATTACTGCCGGCAGCATGTATAGACACGGCATCTCCGAAGAGCGCTGCTTCCTCGCTCCCCAGATTGCGGTAGAAGAGAATCTGACCATCCGCCGAGCTCAATAGCATATCCCACAGGGCATCGCCATCAAAGTCTCCCGTGGTCACAGAAGCCCGGGAACCAACCTGTATGAGACCGGAGGCATCATGAAGATAGCGACCGGAGTCAAACACGGAGGCACCCGTCTCCGCCGTATCAAGATACAGCACCACATTACCGTCACCCGTGCCAACCAACATATCCAGACGTCCGTTGCCATCGGCATCCACAAAGTCCAGCGCAGCGCGGGTGTCCACATCCACCGTTGCGCTCTCCCCGCCCACCTGGCAAGTCAGGACTCCGGCATCAGTCCAGTGACCATCCTCCTCAGCCGTAAACATGCGTATCGTACCATCCGCCAGGCCCACCACCATCTCGACCTGTCCATCACCTGTCAGGTCTGCCATGCGCAGAATGGCACCCTGGCAACCGCAGGCTTCCAATGTAAGCGGAGCATTCTCCGCTGTCGTGGCATAAATGAATGTGGCAAAGCAGGACACTTCTGCTGTTCCCTCATTCAAATAGATGCGGATTCGGCCATTACCACCAGAGTCCACTTCTCCCAGCAGCACATCAAGCAGGTCATCGCCGTTGTAATCCACAAGCGTCGGGGCGGCATAACCGGCTCCTGTCACAGATCTCAGTTCCTGAAGCGCCAGATATGTGGGCGATACCGAGCCGAAGGGATGGCCCTTGGCATCGGTCACTATGCTATCTTTCAGCCACACCGTTGCCTGAGCACCATCCGGCACTCCGGTCACGGACCCTACCCAGGTCAGCGTATGGGTGGTCTCGTCGTAGCGGAAGCTTCCTGCACTCAGATTTATCGTCTGCGAAGAAGTAGCCACCTGTAAGGCCGCGGCCCAATCCTCGCACACAGCAGTCTCGTTGAAGCGGATACGCAGCTCCATTTCATCGCCTGCGCGCACGGCCTGAACCTCTTCAATCGCCAGCGTGGAGGCCGCATAACTCGTCTGTTTCACTAGCTCAGCGGGCATCTGCTCTGCGAGAATCTCGGCAAGTCCGGCATGGTCAATCGCCTGCGCAAAGAACGAATAGCTATGTTCTCCCTCGGCCAACTTGTACAAGGCACTCGTGGCATTAATACTATTCTGCCAAAGCTCCCAGTCTCCGCCGTCCACAGAAACATACACGTTATAGCATGCTACCCCGCTGCCCACATCCGTTCCTGTCCAATCCACACGCAGATACCGCGTGCAGGCAGAAGCAACCACTGCAGTCACCACTCCTTCCGGTCTGTCTACGTCAAAAGTATAGCTCAGTACCGGAGTCAGAATCGGGTCATTGTAATCAAAGATGATTTCGGCCTGCGAAGTGGCCGTGGTACCGGTCACGGTTGTTTCTTTGGGCTCTGCGTAGTAATAAACCCAGCCATCGCCCTCCGGCGGGTTGTAGTTCGGTGCAAGCAAGCCCTTGAACGGATCGCTCACAATCCATCCCGTCTCCGGGTCAATGGCCACAAACTCCCACACCACCTCACCGGTATCGGCATCGAAGAAGGCGTTCACATCCACCAGCACACCCAGAGTCGATGTCCAGTCCAGCCGTGCCTTGTAGCTCTGCACCTCCTCCGTCACCTCGATGTAGTTGCCGCCTATCATCATATCGCCCAGGCGGAAAGTGCTGTAATCATACGCATCATCCAGCTTGTGCTTAATGGTGACCATCGCGGCATGGGCAATGTTCTCCTCCGGTATATTCTCGCACAGAATCTGGAACTGCATCTCCCGTGGCGCTATCCAGTTCTCCGCACCATATGCGGCCGGTCCATAAAAATCGTTCGGGTCGTAGGATTGGATGTTTTTGTGAGGAAGTTCTGTTTCAGGTTCAGGAAGAGGACACCCTATAAAGTCCGCAACCTTTCGTTCAATGGATTGAATGATTTCTTTAAAAGAAGACACCACATTTACCAGTGCGGCAGTATTATGCAATAAAGATTCAGCAGATGTCTGCTCAACAGCTGCAGACTGATAGGGTGACCACTCGTCTCCGCCCCACACAAACTGCTTATCCTGATACAACTGGTTTTCCGAATCCGTTTCAGTTACTGTCAATATAAGCTGATTACGGATTTCGGACAACTTACAGGAAGAAAGAGTATTCTCAGACTCCAAAACGAGTTCGGGATTACACCATGCACCATTTTCCAGAGTTGCAAAGAACAACTGGTATTTACCGTTTATATTGCATATCCAGGACAAACGCACTTGATCGTCATATAAAAGCACCTCTGCATCGATAACGCGTTTTGTAATATCTGAGCCAGCAAGCGCCGCTGTCTCTGTGCTATCCCCAGAAGTCAAGGCGAGCGGACTGTAACCATAATTTTCCAGTGCGCCTTGATCTATCAGAATGGCCTGCCCGGTTTCTCCATCTACCAGAACAGTATCCAAACAATCAATCAGCATCTCATCATATTTCTCGAGCTCTTCCAAGGTAAGAGTTTGCCCATGTAGTGTTTGTGCAGAATCGGTTGTTCCTACACCGACCAAGCATATTTTATTGTCAGGTGTTATGGTTGTTGCCGTTTTGATAAAATGAGCCTTTTCATTACCTATCAGGCGCTTTGCGTCATTGTAGAATTCGATGGCTTTCGTTTTAGTCGCATCAATAGTACCTTTTGTCCACTCCTTAAGCTCAAGCCACTTGCCTTTGCCCCACTTTATTGCATAAAATGCGCCATCTCCTACCTTTTCCCCTAACCATTCCCCTGCATTCCAAATGGCTTGGCCTACAGCAGTATCATTAACAAATATCTTTACGCCCTGCTTCAATAACTCCATCAACGTACCGTTAAATTCAATGGTAGCACCCTTCCACGGCAGTTTTATATTTACTTCCCCGAATGGATCTGCATCTTTTGCATCAAAGCGCCAATTCTCCAGATCAAAGTCCACATCAAAAGACAGCCCCCCTGTAAACGTTACCGTATATGGATTATATGCACCACCTATTTTCACATACAATTTCAAACTCTCAAAATCATCGCCATCATATTTCCACTTACCATCATCGTACGTAAAGCCCCCACTTAAGGTGGTACTAAACCCATATCCAAAATAAATCTTCAATGGCGTGTATTTTTCAACCAGTTTTGCAAGCACTTCTATACCCTCGGCGAATAGTCTAAAACAAGGAGCCAGTTTTAATGCCTTTAACAATCCGTGAGGTCGCTCTACTGTCACTTTCAAAGAAGGGGTTACTGCCCCACTCCAATCCAGAGTATTTCCCTTACATATTGTCGTACAGGATTGCGTTTCTTCGTCTGCGATGTCTTTACATGTGGCGTTCAGAGTACCGGAAAGTGACACCTCAAGGCTAGATTTGGTCGATACCTTGCCGGCAGGATTCCAGAAATTAATTTCACTTGAACCTGTGATCTCAACCTTTCCATATGCTCCATCTTCCCATGTGATGGTTGCTTCTATACCACCATCCCGAGAGCCGTTCTCGTCGGTTGGATTCAACAAACTCCACAATACTCCCAGTTTCTTGAAACTCGAAGGACTTATCGAGAAGTTTAACTTCTCAGGCGTCCCTCCCGTCCAACTTTCGGCAGTCGTCGCAGGTGTTACCGACATCAATCCCTGCCATTCAAGCTGTTCGGGAGAAGTCAATTTTATTACTTCTGGCAGCAGCGATGCTTCATTGTTGTTCTGAATGACAGCGGCTATACCTTCATTCGTAGACGACAAAAGGTACGAATTCCTACATCCCTCTTCAAAACACCTGCTTTGAATGGCAGACTGTTCCAGGCCGGACTCACCAAGACGGATATATTGCCAGAAGAGCGTTGAATCGTCAGCCGTATGTTCTATCCAGGTCCGTATGAAGCATTCATCTGCTTCCGACCAAATCAACTTAGAATTTTCTGTTAAAGTTGTATCGAGATAATGTTGCCAGATGATATTATTCCGTTCATAACTGATGCAAGCAACTTCATTTTCATTCCACGCAGTCAAAAGACCGCCCTTATTATCTTCTACGTTAACAAAATTATTCCTATATGCTGGAATTTCAACCATTTCTATCTGCTGAATAACTCCATTCATGCAGATATCCTCGTTCTGATCACAAACAAACTGACCTGAACCGGACGTAAGCATCCCCGCATCATTACACCAGAAGTCGTGTACTTTCAATTCATACGTTCCGCCGGGCTTCATCCCGTACAATGTATATGAACCAGAGTCATCCGTTGTTGCACTGTCAATGAGAATTGATTTATCACCATCTATTTTATACAAATAAATATCCACACCGGATAAAACCTCACCCGTACTGTTGTCGGTTAAGGTTCCATGCACCGCCGGAGACGGCACATAATCCGGGCAATGCTTCATGGCGATGTCGGTCAAATCAGCCAGTGAGGATACGTTGACTTTCTGCCCGGCAGCAGAAACGGCATCCCGCATGCCATAGATAAAGGTGGTAAAGTCACCGATGGTGTCACCTATGCGAGGCTTCATATCACTCCACCAGGCAGACCAATCAGCATCGGAACAGGCGATCGGGCGCAGCGCACTTTCAAAATACGCCCATTGCGCATCCGTTATTTGTTCCGAGCTGCCAGAATCCAGCAGCCATGCCTGAATAGCCCCCGTTCCTGAGCGATAATGTTTAACGTAGACACCCAATCTACCCAATTCGCCAGCCGTCATGACCTTCGGAGTCAACGCATCAACGCCACCCAGAAAAAGCAAAGCTGAGCGATCGCGAACCTTGGCATCATCATAACTGTAATACATCGCAAAATCCTCAGCCGTATCCGTTACCAGAATAATGGCATTGGACACATCATACCCGGCTTTATTTCCCGCAATCAAATCTGTCTTCCACACATATCCAACGCGAGAATAGGCCGCACTGCTCCAACCATTCATATTGGTAAACTCCAACTCCACCAATTCAGAAAATGAGTCTATATGTAACGTTTCATCCAGCTTCACCACCGTATTAGCTTCATTTTGCACATAAAGCGTCACCGCCGTTCCGGAGGCAAGTCCCTCTGGCAGGCTGAACGTAACCGTTGCCCGACAGGAATCCACGATAACGACTCTCTCAGCATCGTAGCGCACCCCGTTTTCATCCATCACATAGACAGACATTCCCTCTGTAAACTCGGAGCCGACTAAAGTCAAGGTAGACGTATGTCCAGCTGACAAACTAGAGGAAGAGGAGTCATACACGGCGAAATCAGATTTCTGAATATGAGCCGTATAGCTCATATCTTTCCCGCCTTTGATGGCGATGTAATAGGTCTTTCCTGCTTCGGCGCTGAACACAGAAAAATGAGAACTGTTCGCGGGAGTCTTCTTGTTCAGGGAGGTCCGTCCATTGACTGCTTCTGTAACCAAAACCGTTGCGGACGAATCATCTACCGTCAGGATGTATGAGCCGCTTTCCGACGGAGTAAAACTGTAGTAGAGCGTTTCATTGGCGGAAGAAAGCTGACCGCTTACCACTTCCCCTGTAAACTCCGGCACGCTGATGCTCACCTTTGTTCCCGTCGCAGAAACGTTGTTGTTCTCTTGCACTTCACTCAGTCGATTAGATTCGTCTGTACGGACAAATACATAGTAATCCCCCGGGTCCAAACCGGACAGTAGCCCTTTGACGGATGCCGTATAAGAACCATTTTCAGACAAAGTCTCTGTGTGGTTGTAACGCCCCAGGAGAATGGATTCATCCTCATTCCATTGTTGAGTCCTGCACAGATACACAGCATCCGTCCAGGTTCCCGGAGTCATCGCGTCGCCAATGTTGCTGACGGTATAGGTAATGGTCGTATAACGTCCCAAAGTAGAGGAGCTCAAGTCAAGCTCCGCATCTACCGTTAAATCCGGTGCAGCCACATAGATTTCATGCTGGTAATCTTCTGTCATCGCCACCCCCCCATCACTGCAGACGGACTTATCAATGCTGAACGTATAATTGCCCTTGGCCGAAACCGCATCAAAATAGAATCGGTAGAAGATATTGTCGGAGACACGGGCCTTTCTCATCTGAGTCAGCTCTATTTCATGACCATCAGGCGCGTACAGATGAACCGAATCCAGCGAGATGGTGCTGTCATCCATCACCTGATCAAAAAACACATCCACATAGCTGAACACATCCGTCACCGTGCTGTTGCTGCGGAAGAGCAAGACTTTCGGTCCTGCAATTTGCAAGCAATGGTAGGTAATGCCACCGCTGAAATTCACAGAATTGGTAAAGACTTTGCCGTCTACATCCTGCAATGCCTCCGTACAATTCACCCGATAATCCCCCGTGGGCAATTCATCGAAATACAGAGTCACCTTTGTGCCGGACACCTCGTACCGGTGAACGTCAACTATGTTTCCGTCCGAATCAGTCAATAGAATGCTATCCGCATTCACGGTATCTGCGTCCACCAAGCGATTGAAATTAAGCGTCAGGCTCGTGGTAAGATGCGACAAACGATGATTCCCCGCCATCGTCGCATCAAAACTGAACTCCTGAGTCGGAGGAGCCATCAGGATACTGGAAATCCGAACCCGGTCTTCCGAATAATTCTGAATCTTAGCAATGATGGCATCAATATCCGTCGTTCCCCAGTAGTTCCCCGACAAATCGATAATCGACCCATCGTCTGAATCAATCACCACAATTTCGGTATTTGAAAAATCGTTTCCAACTAAATCTAACATTAACGCATCTGTTGACAACACCAACTTACTGATCTGGGTATCTCTCATGCGCAACATAGCACCTGATTCAGCAACTATTTCTCCAGTACATGCAACAGAACTCAGATTCAAAAAACCCTGCTCAGCAACTACAACGCCACCTCTAACAAAAAGAGCAGATTCTGTCATATCTACTGTTCCAGAAATACGCAATACTGCTAGTTCGGATTCACTGTAAACATTTGCCTTTTCAAATCGAGCTTCCCCAGATACAAGAACTTCCTTTACCCAAGCGTCCCTTTCTATATATATTGCGTCGTTTACAGATGAAAAACAAGCCGTCAATTTCCCACGTAAAAAGACCTTATCGATTGAATCTCTGGACAAATAAACAAGTTTACATCCTTCGTTTATTGTCAAATGAGCCCCTTTATCTACCCGTGCGACCTGATAGTTTATATCTTTCTCCCCTATTTTTAAACTGTTAAGGTCGATATCGCTAGATATACTTCCATAGTAAATAAATGGAATATCAGCCAAACATTTAGTATAAAACTTTTGTTTTCTTATATCCCACACATTGGATCCAGTATAAGTATCTATCTTAAACAAGCAAGATTGAGCAGCTGTATTATTAGTTCCATATAATGATGGAGCCTTGAAATCTGAATCTAAATTTACAGAATTATGAAACACACAATCATTTGCTACAATCATACTTGATGACCCCGACAAAGCAATCTGTCCAGTCACATCAACATTGTTCAACCAAAGCTCCCCCCTAATAACAGCCGCTTCATATGTAAACAACCATGATTCCAAGTCACTATCTTCACAATAAGTTGAAGGTTCAGGTTCCAGATAAAGACTTCCACCATCCATCGAAATACTCGCATTTGCATCTACAGTCAAGCGTTCGTGCATAGGAATACTTCTGGCAGTATGAGAATGCCCACAATTCCCTTCTCCCATATATATATTCCTATTTGTAAAATCTAAATACCCCCTGACATAAAACCGAGTATTAAAACAATCAGAATAAACGCAATCGCTTTCTTTAGAAGCTGTTGCTATCAAAGCCGTTCGAATTCCTATCCACTGATGCGTTGTTGTATCATTTCCCTTCAACACTATGCGTCCTTTATCTGTTCTATAAAAATATAATCTTGCAGTAGCACTGCTGTCTGATATATATCCCGATGACGTATATGTATGATCTCGTGTGCTCAAAAATAAATTCGATTCAATTAATTCATCAACCCTTCCATGCGTTGGTTTTGCCACAATAGGATCAACAATAACACTATCTTGATTATACCCTGTTATTTTAGCTATAATTTCGTATAATTGGACAGTCCCCCAATCGTTATTGGACAAATCAAAAATAGCATCTTCATGAATTTCGGGTAAAACTACCTGGGTAGTTGAAAAATCATTTCCTTTTATGCAGGTATAACAATTATTACTGATTATGAGATTCTCTATACCTGAAATAGAAGAAATGTTAGATGTAGACCCATCCTTCAATACTACATTCTTCACATGGGCAATAGCATTCTCGAGCAGCAAAGCCCCATCTTGCTCAACTATAATTTCGCCATTGCCTATTATAGATTCGATTTGGGAAGAATTTTGCACCTCGAACTTACCGTTCACATTGATTATATATCCTTGCAAATCCACTTTTACACCTTCTTTTAATCGCAATGTAACATTGGACGGCACTTCTATATCTGATTCAAGAATGAGTGTTTGTTCGGCAAGGGATTCGTCGAACACAATTTCTACTTCATCAGTGCCGGTATAAGCATTGGCAAGAGCAATGGCTTCGCGGAGGGAACCTGTTCCGGAGTCGGAGAGAGAGGTTACAGTGATGGTGTACATAGCAGGAAGAGATGAAAATTTTAAACAGAAAGCTATGGCAAAACTATAACAAATCAACCCATCTGAGTCGAGCATTTTTTGTTTGATATTCAAGCCGTCCACGTGTGTCCCAAAGATTTTTCAGTCAGCCCGGTATGTTAGCATTTCGTACTGGCGCTGGCGGCGGAGATATGGTATGATAAGAGCATGGATAAATGGCAGAAAGTAGACTGGACAGACGGACAGGCGGTGTGGAGTTTCATGATGAGCCAGGGTTGGGTTATCTTTGTGCTGACCCTGAGTGTGGGTATGATTCTGAGTATGGTGCTGAAGCGGATTTTCTGCCCGCTGAACCGCAAATTGCCGCGCCAGGTGGGCGTGTTGCTGGAAAAGTCATTGCTTACCCTGCTCTGGGTATTTGTGGTGGTTCATGCTCTGCGAGCCATTGGCGTGGATCTCATCAGCGTACTGGGAGCTGCAGGTGTGGCCGGTATTGCCATTGGCTTTGCGGCGCAGACCGTTCTGAGTAACCTCATCAGCGGCATATTCATCATGAGTGAACGCAGCATCCGTCTGGGGGACTACATCAGCACCGGCGGCATTTCCGGCACGGTAGAAAGTGTCAACCTGCTGTCCGTCACCCTGCGTCAGGTGGATAACGCCAGCGTACGCATTCCCTGCGAATCTCTGGTGAAAGAGCCTGTGGTCAATATGACAGGTGACACCCTGCGCCGCTGCGATTTCGACCTGGGAGTCGATTATTCCAGCAACCTGGAACATGTGCGGCAGGTCATTCTGAAAGTTATCGAGGAACAGCCGCTGCTGGCCACTGACCCGGCACCCGCTGTTCAATTTGTAGGATTTGGGGATAGCTCGCTCAATCTGCACATAGGGGCCTGGTGCAAAACAGCAGATTATCACCAGGCACGTTTTGCATTCGGCAAGGCCATTCTCGATGCCTTCGCGGCGGAAAACATCAACATTCCCTTCCCCATCCGCACTATACTGAAAAGCAGCGGTTCCTGATGAACCGCTGCCAGAAATCTTTGTTTCCTGAACCGGATATTCACTTTGCCGGGCGCTGCACCTGCACAGAAAAACATTCCTCCGCAGCAGGTTTCTTACCTTTCTCCCAAGGGCGGGCATACACCACACGCACCAGAGCTTTGCCCGGTTTCACCCCGGCAATGGTCAAGGTCGTCGGCACCGGGAAACCACAGCAATTTGTATCATCATTCTGCGATATCCCGGAAAGGCTTACCTGAACGGCTCCCGCTGCCGGCACAGGCTCAGCCAATTGCCAGCTATAGCCGGTTCCTGCATTTCCATCCAGCAGGATAGAAATCTGCTGCCCGGCCTTCAGGGAGACAGGCGTAGGCAATTTTTCAACAGCCTCCGCCACGACAGGCAACGCCACCATTGCCCCCACCAGAAATGCGAACCACGTTTTCATGACTTTCTTTTATCAGCTCTTTGCCCTGGAGTCAACGTGAAAAACAAAGAACCAGCATCACCAGTAACAGCAGCAAAAGAATCCCGGCACCTATGGCCGGCCCCCACCACCAACGGCGGAACATCAGGCCCATAAGAACCCAGAATACGGAGTACACCAGCAGAGCAAAGGCAACCACGCCTTCGAGTGACTCCAGCGAAACATCCGTCTGTCCGGTGTCCACATGGTCAACATAACGGGAGGATGCTTCCCCCAGACGCGCCCAGGTCTCTTCCTCAGTAAAATCCAGCACATTCCCCCGCTGGCGGGCCACCACCGTGACCTCCGCCCCGGAGCGCAGCACCAGCACCGAGCCGGCAGGCGTTTCCACCTTCTCCACCCCCGGCTGATTCAGATGCAGGTAACCGAAGGGCTGCCTTCTCCAGCCATACAGCCGCTCCACCTGCCACACACCCAGGGTCAGCTTCTGCGCTGCAACATAAGAGCCCATGTTATCCACCTCCAACACCTGCGGGAAAGAACCATGGCCCGGCAGATTCACGGTATCCGTCGTGCAAAGCGGCCCAGATACGCGCACCAGCTTGCCCTCCAGGGCCGGGTCCACCACATCCGCCCGGGCGGGATACACCCTTTCGCTCTTGTGGTAATCCACCAGCATCTGCCCCTGTACGGCCACCAGCACCAGCATCACCAGCATGACCAGGCCACCAAGAATCACCAGAATCGGCTTCAGCAGTGCCCACACCATGCTCCCAGCCACATCTACCTTATCCTCTTTTGCGCTCATACTCGCCATTTCACCTTTATCTTCTACCCTTCTTTCCGCGGCTCCCCTGGTGCTGCGGACGCTCGTGCCGGATGCGCCTCATGTAGCGCATCAGAAAATGCAGTCCTGCCCAGAGCGCTGCAATCACCAGAACACACAAACCGCAGAGAATCTCCTCATTAAAAGGCAAATCTGCAATAACCTGAGTCAAATCATCAGGCAACAGACAGAGAATGGGCCCCGCCGCCATCAGCCCGAAAAGCAGGGTCAGGCCTTCCCCGGTATCCGACTCATACCAGCGGTTCCAGAGCATCATCGCCAATCCGCCAAAACCGAGAATGCTTATCAACGCCCCCAGGGCCCAGGGACGAGTCGCCGCCAGCATGAGAAACGCCACATCCATCATGACCATTCCTCCCTGGTCTGCTCGGCAAGTTCCAACCCCTGCTCCACGGCCGACTCCAGCAACCGCCAGGATTCCGATTCATCTACCGGCAGGCCGAATTCACCCTCCCGGTATGCCCAGGCCAGGCGATGCATAGCCCGGGCCGAGCCCGACTCCGCCGCCCGCTGATACCAGCGGAGCGCCGCAGCTCCATCCACCGGCAGCCCCACACCAAGCTCATAGCAGCAGCCCAGATTGTACTGTGCCTCCGGCTCATTCAAGTGCGCCGCGCGGCTGTACCAGTAGGCAGCCAGCGCAGGATTCTGCACCACACCATCTCCCGTATCATAACAACAACCCAGGCGATTCTGCGCCTCGGCAGAGTTCAGTTCTGCAGCCCGGCGGTACCACTGCACCATCTGCGCCTTGTCAGCTGGCAGGCCGATGCCGTACTCATACAAGCGTGCCAGATTAGCCATGCCCAGCCGCTCTCCCAGCTCCGCAGCGCGGGTATAGAGTACAATGGCCTTATCTATATCACGATCCACACCAGAGCCGCTTTCATACGCCGTACCCAGGTCGCTCATGGCATCGGCATGCCCCTGCGCAGCAGCCCGTCGCCACCATAGCACGGCATCCGCCGCACCATCGGGCTCACAATCGTACAAATCACCCAGATAATGCTGCGCATCGGCATTGCCAGCCTCTGCCTGACTGAGCAGGGTCTGGAAATCCCAGGTGCAGATATCGCCTACCGGCGCTTGCGGTTCTTCTTCGCACATCGTATTCCCTTCGGGTTAGAGCTCAAACAATAGCCCACCGGCAAAGCCAGCAGAACAAAACAAAGGCAACCCAGCACACAGCGCACCGGCACAGAATCAGCCGCTGCGGTTGGTATCAGCATCAGCAGCGCACAAACCACCCCCAGCTCCACCGCGCGGGAATTCTTGCGCAGGCTGGTGAGAAGCGTCAACGCCAGACCACCACAGCCCAGAAGGAACATGAGGATGGATGCAGCGGTGTTCATTTCCTGTTGGTTTTCCTGGGTTTGAACGCTTTGAGATGTGAACCCAGCATATGCATGATACCGTACCAGATGAAGGCAACGAGAAGGCTGATAATAAATACCACGCCCTTCCCCAGCTCCGCAGACAAGCCCGATTCCCGCAGGGCCGGGCCACAGACCAGAAGGCCGAAGAAAGCAAACCAACGCATGGTGTTCCGGGTGCCCGGCACTATCCCCTTGATAGCAAAGATGGCGATACCCGCCAGACCAGCCAGCGGACACAGAACATCCATGAACGGATTGACGTTCATTTCTCGTACAGCACGTGGGTGAAGCCGGCGTACTCCTGCTGCGGGGTCCGGGTAGCAAAATAGTGGGCAAACTCCGGGAAGCAGGTATCCACCTCGTGCGTGCCCGCCACCTCAGAAACATGCAGCCGCTGCATCTGCGGCAACATCTGAGCGTATAGCTGAGCCCCGCCAATCACCATGATTTCCGGGTCCTGAAGCTCCAGCGTTTCCAACTGGGCAATATCCGTAATCACCACCGCGCCCTCGGCCACGTAGTCCGCATTGCGGGTAAGCACAATATTCTGACGTCCGGGCAGCGGGCGGCCCAGACTCTCCCAGGTCTTGCGCCCCATGAGGATGGGGTGCCCCATGGTGATGCGCTTGAAAAGCTGCATGTCCTCCTTCAGACGCCAGGGAATACCGTTGTTCAGGCCGATGCCGCGGGCGGCATCCATGGCCACCACTCCTGTGAAGCTGAAACTCATACCGAAACGGCGGCTTTGATATGCGGGTGCGGGTCGTAGTTCTCCAGCACAAAGTCAGAGAAATCAAAACCGTCAATTTCCGTCACCTCGGGATTGATACGCATGGTGGGCAGCGGGCGCGGCTCGCGGCTCAGCTGCAGGCGGGCCTGGTCCAGGTGGTTCTTGTAGAGATGCAGGTCACCGTAGGTGTGCACAAACTCGCGGGCCTCATAGCCGCAGACCTGCGCCACCATCATGAGCAGCAGCGCGTAGCTGGCAATGTTGAAGGGAACGCCGAGGAACAAATCGCAGCTGCGCTGGTAGAGCTGCAGGCTCAGGCCGTGCTTCTCGCCCTCCTTCTGCGCCGGAATCACGCAGAACTGGAACAGGCAGTGGCAGGGGGGCAGCGCCATGCCGTCCACCTCAGCCACATTCCACGCGCTCACCAGGTGGCGGCGGCTCCATGGATTATTCTTCAGGCCGTCAATCAGCTTGGCAATCTGGTCAATGCTGCCGCCCTTGCCATCCGGCCAGGCGCGCCACTGGCTGCCATACACCGGGCCCAGGTCGCCGTTCTCATCGGCCCACTCGTCCCAGATGCTCACGCCACGCTCCTGCAGCCAGCGCACATTCGTGCTGCCCTTCAGAAACCAGAGCAGCTCATATATGATAGAACGCAGATGCAGCTTCTTGGTGGTCAGGCAGGGGAAACCCTCGCGCAAATCGCAGCGAATCTGCCGACCGAACACACCGATGGTGCCGGTGCCGGTGCGGTCCTCCCTGCCCACCCCGTTGGTGAGAACATCATCCAATAAGCCGAGATACTGCTTCATTGACGATTGACAATTGACTATTGACAATTATAAATCAGAGCGCGAGAGCGCTTCTGATCAAGCTGGCCCACTTCTCTGCCTTTTCGGCAAAGCTCAGTTCGGGATCCTTGTACAGAATACCGCGGGAAACATTGATAGTGGGGGGAGCCACGCGGGTACCACCAGTAAGAGCAGAAAGGTCACCACCCTGAGCCCCCAGGCCGGGCACCAGTAGCGGAGCATCCGGCAGGTCGGTCAGAATCTGGCTGTTGGCATTGGTAAGGCCCACCACCATGCCCACCTCCGTGGCGCTGTTCTCAGCAATGGAGCGGGTCACCATATCGCCCACCAGCTGGTACACCTTGCGGCCATTGGCCAGCACCTGCTGCTCCACATCCACAGAGCCGGGGTTGGTGGTCACAGCCAGCAGATACACAGCCTTGCCGGGGCGGTCAAGGAAAGGCTCCAGAATATCGTAGCCCATGAAGGGGTTAAGCGTCACGGCATCCACGTCCATGCGGTCAAAGTAGGCCTGGGCGTAGTACTTCTGCGTCTCGCCGATGTCGCCACGCTTGGCATCCAGAATCACGGGAATATCCTTGGGCATATCGGGCAGCAGTTCCTCCAGCATCTTCAGGCCCGGCAGACCCATGGCCTCGAAATAGGCGATATTGGGCTTATAGGCAGCAGCGTAGGGAGCAGTCTCTTCCACCACCTTGCGCAGCCAGTCGGCAAGCTCGGTCATATTCTCCGTCTGGGGGCGGGGATCCAGGCCTACGCAGAGGGCAGAACGCGTGGCGGCAATACGGGCAGCAAGTTTTTCCGTGTACTTCATGCGCGCTATTATAGCACAGCCCCTGTGGATGACAAGCGCAAAGAGTTGACAGCCCGGAGGAAAAATGGCAAGATAGGCGGCATGAAACGGTTTCACAATCTGGTCTGTCTGATACTGCTGCCCCTGCTCTGCGTGAGCTGTGGCGAATCAGACCAGGAGAAACGCGACCGCGCAGCCCAGTTCACCACCCCCACCAAGCCGGCCCCGAATCCCCAGCGGGAATCCCTGCAATCCCTCATCCGCACGGATAAGCAGATACCTACAGAACTGCACGGCGGCCCTAAGTTTGATATCTACAGCGTTTACGAAGGGCAGGACATGCGCCAGGTCACAGAAGTTTCCGGCCGCACCCTCCTGCTCTGCTTCACAGCCCCCTGGTGCCGGCACAGTATTGCCATGCGCCAATCTCTGCAGGAACTGGCAGAAAAGGAAAAAGGCGGCATTCAGGTTGTGGAGATTAACGCAGACGACTATCCGGCCATTGCAGAGGACTACGACCTGACCAAGGTACCGACCACCATTTTCTACGCAGAGGGCATCAAGCTGCGCTGCCTCGAAGGCGCCTACACGGCTGAAAATATCAGCAATTTCCTGCACGATCTTCTCACCCAGGAAGAAGACGCCCCAACCCCCTGATTTCTTTCAAAACACACAGAAATACCATCAATATGCGATTCCTTACAGGATTACAGCCCAGCGGCCAACTCCACATCGGCAACTACTTCGGCGCCATTGAGCCCGCTGTGCGACTTCAGGAAAAAGGCGAAGCCTTCTATTTCATTGCCAACTACCACGCCATGACCACCATGGAAAGCGCCGAAAAGCTCCGCGAGAACACACGCGGGCTGGCCGTGGACTTCCTGGCATGCGGTCTCGACCCGGAAAAAGCCGTTTTCTTCGCCCAGTCTGCTGTACCGGAAGTAAATGAACTGGCCTGGATTCTTTCCACCCTGTGCCCCATGGGGCTGCTGGAGCGCTGCCACTCCTACAAGGACAAGGTGGCCAAGGGGTTTGCTGCCAGCCACGCGCTCTTTGCCTACCCCGCCCTTATGGCCGCAGACATTCTGCTGTACGATTCCGATGCCGTGCCCGTGGGCAAGGACCAGAAGCAGCACCTGGAAGTAACACGCGACCTGGCAGGCAAGATTAACGACACTTTCGGCGAAGGTCTCCTCAAAATGCCTGAAGCCATCATCTCCGAAGCCACTGCGGTGGTGCCCGGTCTGGATGGTCAGAAAATGAGCAAGAGCTACGGCAACACCCTGCCCATCTTCGGCGAGGAAAAGCCCCTGCGCAAGCTCATCAACAAGAAGGTGGTGACCGATGCCACCCCGCTGGAAGACCCGAAGCCCACGGAAAACTCCATCATCCTGGCACTCTATAAGCTTTTCGCCACGCCGGAGCAGTACCAGGCCATGGTGGATGCCCACCACGCCGGTGGTGTAGGCTACGGCCAGTTCAAGAAGGACCTCTTCGAGGCCTACTGGGAATACTTCCGCGCCGCCCGCGAGAAGCGCGAGTGGATTCTCGCCCATCCCGAATACGTGGATGACGTGCTCAACACCGGCGCCGCCCGCGCCCGCGAGGAGGCCTCCAAGGTGCTCGCCCGCATCCGCAAGGCCGTGGGCCTGGGTTGGGTATAAAGTCCGACCACCGGGAGGATATTATTCTTCCTTCATCGATTCTCAAAAAAACCGAGCATTGGCCCCCCCAATGCCCGGTTTTCAGCAATATGGAATGGAAGAGAGCTTATTTGTGCTTCTTCTTATCCTTTTTCTTAGCGTCCTTCTTGGCCATCTTGCCATCCGTGGCAGGACACGGAGCAGTGGGCAGCCCGGCTTCATTCACCAGGTTGGGTTCCATGAATACGGCCCAGCCATAGCGCATATACCTGGGAGTCTTCACCCCATCTGCTGTCAGGATAACGGATTCGCCCTTGATTTCAGCAGAAGCAGGCACAAAGTTCTTATCGGCACCGGCCAGCTCAAAGCCTACAGGAGCCGCGCCATTGGTCGTCTTCAGTCCCTCGGCGTTCTCCAGTTTCACCTGCACCTTGGAGCCCTTGACCTTGAATCCCTTGACTACAGGGCCACTGGCAGCCACATCCTTGCCGTATACTTCCTTGAGCGCGGTAGCAGCCAGGCGCTCGCCCACCTCAACCTTGCGGGGAGGATGCACATCGCTGTTGGTGGAGCCCAGATCCATGGTCACCACGCACTCCACACCGGGCATTTCCTCTGCCACTTCAGACTGTACCTGGCGGAACTCCGGCCAGTAGGCGCGCAACTTGGCTTTGTCATTAATACGGGGAAGCTGCACCTGCAGGAAGGGAAGATCTTTCTTGCCCAGCTTATCGCGCCAGGAGGAGATGAGATCCTTCAGCAGCTTCTTGTTCTGCTCATTGTCCAGAATCTCAGCATCGGATTCGCCCTGATACCAGATAACACCGGCCACGGGGAAGCCTTCCCATTGCTCAATACCGGTCTCATACAAATAGGACGGAGCATAGGGATGCAGCGAGAAATCGCCACCAGGCCCCACATTCTGCTGGGCACGGCCACGCACCCAATCGCTGGCGAACTTGCTCTTCACCCAGTCATTCCCCTGACAGCCTGGGTATTCCTTCTTCACCACATCGCGGGGAATCCAGGCGAGCATGTTCGAGCCTCCCAGGGCAGCATGAATCACCCCCACCGGCACACCCAGCTGCTTCTGCAGCTCCTGGCCGAAATAGTAACCCACAGCACTCATGCGCGGAGAAGTAGCCGGAGCACTCACCGCCCACTTGCCTTCGTACATGCGCTTTTCCTTCACCCGCTCCAACAGCTCCGGCGTGTAGCGGGGCGGGCTGGTGTGCACCTGCGGCTCACTGTGGTAGAAGCGGAAATTCTCATTGGCGGACTGTGCAATAGTCTGCGGATTGCCGGGAGTCTGGTTCAGACGCCAGAGCATGTTAGACTGACCGCTGGCCAGCCACACCTCACCCACCACCACATTCTGCACCGTGGCGGTAGAACTCTTCTGGCTCGCCTCCAGCGTCTGGCCTTGGGCATTAGCCTCCATGGGCTGCAGTACAGCACTCCAGTTCTTCCCCTTAGTCTCGGCCTTGACGGTCTGCCCGTTAAACTTCACCGTCACCGGCTCAGAGGGTTTATCCGTTGTACCGCGCACCAACACCTCACGTCCGCGCTGCAGCACCATACCATCGCCATAAATGGCATCGAACTCCACCGCTGCACAAAGCGGCAAGGCGCCTGTCAGCAATAAAATTGAGTACTTGCTCATGTCTTACACCTACCATATTTGAAGGAGAATGAAAAGATTTTTCCACAAAAAGCACTCTATTTTCCAATTTTTTACATTTCGGACCAAATTCCGCTTGACTTATACTCCGATATGCTGTATATATCCGCCCCACAAAGTTATGGCAAAGAAAAGCTGGATTGAAAGAAACAAGAAGAAGGCAGCTGTCGCGGCTCGTTATGCAGATCTCCGCGCCAAGCTGAAGGCTGA
>DEPT01000070.1 GCA_002358905.1 Akkermansiaceae bacterium UBA3385 | reverse complement strand
CATTTAAACTTGCAATTCACCGACTGGACTGCTATACATGCCTTCATGTCAAAGAAGGGTGAGAAGCAGAGGGTGCGCAGGTTCGGACTTGAAAAAACTGTTTCCAGCCCCGATGCCAAGGCTGAGGCTGCGGCGTTTCTTGCGCAGGTAGAGTCGCGTCGGCGCGCTTTTCAACCCACCAGGGCTGAGCTGACTCCCCTGAAGACGAGGCTGGTGGAGCAGATAGAAAAGGCTTTTGCCGGGGTGTCATGTCACCACGAGTCTCGCTTGTTGCTAGGCGGCGAGGCGGAGGATGATTATGTGAGCAAGGATGCTCAGGCTGTGCTGACTCGGTACGAGGAGCGAGATGACTGGCACGCCATTCCCGATGATTTGCTGTCGTCCTGTTCCTTTGCTTTGTGCTATGTCGGGCCGGAGGCGTATCGTTTCCTCATTCCCCGCTTCATGCTGGGAGCTCTTCACGGTGTGGTAGAGGTGTATTTCGGTGAAAGACCTAACAGTAAGTTTGTCTCCCACATGCGGGAGCAGATGAAGTTGCTCATTCCCGAGCAGCAACAGTGCCTGAGCGATTTCCTGAACCTTGACTGCGTGGATGAAGAAGATCAGACCTGTTTTGGCCGCAATATCTTTCTGCCTTGGGAACTGGATGAGTACGATGCCCGTTTTGCTGGTGAAATGTCCCATCGTGAGTATGGGACGATGCTGGTGAAACGATATTTTGAGAAGGTGTTTAACTTGATATAAAAAGGTGTCTAAAAAGAAAAGAGGGACAAAAAACAGAATCCCCGTTTCCTTGCTGGAAATGTTCAGCCGGTCGGCGGAGGAAGAGGCAGAGGAGTTTCTGAGGTGTCAGGCCGAATGGCGTGCTTCCTATACGCTGGAACCTATTGAGATGACTCCGCTTCGCGCGGAATTGGCGGAGCGTATCAGGCATGCATTTGCAGGGGTGACATGCTACCGCGAAGTGCGCGTGCTGCTGGGCGGTGAGGCGGAGGATGATTACATGAGCCCGCAGGCTCAGGCACTGCTGGCGCCACTGGAGGAGCGCGATGACTGGCAGCGTATTCCCGATGATTTGCTCGTTTCCTGCTCCTGCGCGCTGAGCTATGCTGGCCCGCATGCATACCGGTTCCTGCTGCCCCGATTCATGATTGCTGACTTGCAGGGACTGGTGGAGATATACCCCGGCAGCAGGCCGTCCAATGACCCGGAAATCTACAAGCGCAACCAGATGCTGTATCTCACCGAAGAGCAGCGCATCTGCCTGGAGGATTTTCTCAATGTCCAATGCGTGGAAGATGATGATACGTCGCGAGACACCTTCCTCCCCTGGGAGCACGATGAATACCGCGCCCACTATGCCGACCGCATGGATTACACCGAGTACGGCGAGCTGCTTCTGCAGCGCTTTCGAGAGAAGATGAAATTGTGAAAGTCAGCAAACTTTGCAGGGATAATGAAGAGAAAACTGATTAACTCTGCAAACCTTGCTAATTTATGGGTGTAGAAAGGACGAAGTATGCAAACTGCATTCGAGTGTGACTATCAACTGCTTCTCGGATGGGTCGGCTTGGCTCTTACAACACGAAGAAGACGGGGGCTCGCGTTTTTCAGAACATCGCTCCAATCATGTCACTGATCAGGAACATGGTGACGCTGGCGACGTTGAGTGGCGCTTCTACCGCAAAGCAGACTGCCGATGCCGGCAGAGCGTAGAGAGCGCGCCAGGTAATGTGTCTGTCTTCAGTCAGGTCTGTTATGTACACGTTATGAATCAGTTGTTTATTCTCGCTCGGTGTGAATCTATCATCCGGAGCGCTAAACCATTCCGCATCATCAGCAAACTTCAGTCTGCCCTTTGAATCCTCTTTCAACTCATGGTATACAATGTCACCTTCAGTACCGGGGATGGGTTTCATCTCCCAGCCTTCGTGGTAATACCATTCGGAAAAGTTCTCCCATGAGCGGTAGCGTACATTGCGCAACTGGGTGCGTTGCCCTTTGGCGTACTTCTTTTCGTTGCTGTGATATACGGCGTCCGGGCTGCAGTATACACCCTCAGTTGCGAAAGCGTGTTCGTAGCAGCGTTGGTAGCTCCTCATGCATGAGGTGAGGCTGAGGCACGCCACAATCAGAGGGAATGCTGACCTGACTATATACAGGCGCTTTACCATGTGTGCATATTTGTCGCCAGCCATCATAATGGAATGTTCGCTTTATTTTGTCTCCTCCTCGGGGTAGGCGAGCCAGCCTATGGGGGTGGCGATGATGGAGAGGGGGATATCGAGGATGTGAGCCCCGATGCTGATGGGAGTGAGGCAGTAGTGGTACCAGGTGCAGCGGTCCGGTACGGGGAAGGAACTGCGGTAAAAGTGAATGTGCGGTACGCCTTGGGGGGCAGGCTCGTTGCCGTGCACATTGAGCAGGGGTTCCCAGTCGGCCAGCGATACTTCATCTGCCGTCAGGATGCGGATGTTGCGGAGGTCTTTTGTCCTGACGTATTTGCGTATTCTGAGGAGCTGGCGGTAGGTGTGAGCCGCCATTTCGGCGTAGAAGTATTCGGCGGGGTAGCTGTGGAGCTCCTGCTGAAGCTCAGCCTTGCTGCGGCGTTTGGTGTGACGCGTGTTGTAAATCAGCGGGTTCCGGGCGGGCAGGTAGGTGATGGGTAGCTGTATGAGGTAGCGCTCATCCTTTTTCCAGACCCGTATACGTATATCGGAATCGGGCGCGCTGATGTGTGGGCGACGCGGTTTCCTGCCGGGGGGCAGGGGCTCTTCGCGCAGGTGTGGCTCGGCAAGGCCTATGTTGTTCACC
This sequence comes from Akkermansiaceae bacterium UBA3385, assembly GCA_002358905.1. Lineage (GTDB taxonomy): Bacteria > Verrucomicrobiota > Verrucomicrobiia > Verrucomicrobiales > Akkermansiaceae > Akkermansia. Next base: position 82,524 of record DEPT01000070.1, on the reverse strand, counting down.
GCTCCGCCGAGGTCGACGATGGTGAAGTTCCCCTTGCGCACGGCTGTGCAGGAAATCAAAGCCCCCACCAGCGTGGTAGCCAGAATGGTGCATACTCTGCGCAGGTGGGGGCTCATGTGTTGAGAGGCGGGTGAGAAATCAGTAGTTAAGCTCGCCGGCAAGTACGCGGCGCTCGAACTCCTTGATGTCGACCACTTCGCCGGTTCGGCGGGCGTGCTCCACGGCAAAGGCGATGACGTGGGAGTGAGCGCTGGCCTGGATGGGGGTGGTCATGAGGGTGGTGTCCTCCACCACGCGCATATCGTTGTACAGGTTGCTTACCAGCCCCCAGTCACCGCCTCCGTGGCCGGCATAGCCGCCGTCGGCTTCCTCGATATCGACCTTACGCATCTTCTTGGAGAAATGCTCGGTGATGGTGATTTCGCCGGGACCGTTTTCCTTGTAGAATGCGCCGGCGCGGAGCTTGGCCTTGGTGCCGTAGATTTCGATGTGGCGGCCTTCCTCGAAGGCGGTCATGGTGAAGGTGCCGGTAATGCCGCCCATGTAGCGCAGAATGGCCACGAGATGATCGGGCTGGTCGTTGTCCTCACACTGGAAGGCATCGCGGCCCCAGGGCGAGGTCTTGAGCCATTCGGTAATCTGCTCGGGGGTGGCTTCATCCACGCCGTCCATCACCATCTTGAGCCAGCGGCGGCAGGAGTCATCGGTGATGTACTTGCGGGCATCCCACGGGTCTTCGCCGATGGGGGTGGTCCAGTCGGTGCAGCGGACAGGGCGGGGTTCGGTGAGGGTTTCCTTGCGGAAGAAGGAGAGCTCGCCGAAGCTGGAGACCTGCTCGCAGGGGCGGTTGAGCAGCCAGTAGAGAATGTCCATATCGTGGCAGCACTTGGCCACAATCATGGGGGTGGATTTGGTGCTGTTGCCCCAGTGGCCGCGCACGAAGGAGTGGCCGAAATGCCAGGCACCCACGCCTTCGTTGGCATTGAAGGTCATGATTTCGCCCAGCTCACCGCTGCGGATGACATTGCGGATGGCGTTGTAGAACGGAGTGTAGCGCAGCACGTGACAGATGGCTACGCGGCGACCCAGTTTCTCGGCCAGGTCGCGCAGCTCCAGAGTTTCGCGCAGGGTCTTGGAAATGGGTTTTTCGAGCAGCAGGTCATAGCCAAGCTCTAGCGCGCGCTTGGCTGGCTCGAAGTGGTAGTCGTCCTGCGTGCCGATAATGGCCACGTCTGCCAGTTTCGGCTGTGAGAGCAGCTCGTCGGCATTGGCAAACAGGCGGATGCTGCTGCGCTCTTCTTCGGGAGCAAAGTCACGCACCTGCTCGGCGCGTACAGTTACAGGGTCAGCTGCCGCCACGATGCGGAACTTGTCCGGGTATTCCATTGCCAGTTTCATGTATGTGCGCGTGCGGGAGCCGCAACCGATGCCTGCCAGGGTGATTCTGCCATTTTCCATGATAAAAGGGGGGGGATAATATTGTGCGCAGAGTGTACGCTTTCTGCACTGCAATTTCAAGACTTTTTGCGTGTTCCTCGGGCTGGTGCAGGATTTTGTGTCGCGTGTTCCTTCGTTGTGTGGTAGTATTGGTGTATGAGTATTCTCGATTGGGGGTTGAAGACTCGTGAAATCAATTATGTGCGATCTGTTCTGCAGGAAGACGAGCAGGTGCTGCTGGTGCTTCGGCCGGAGTCTCCTTTGGACCCGATGCTGCGCTGGCATGCACTGAGTATCGTGGCTATCGTGCTGCTCATCACCTTCTGCCCGCCTTCGACAGGGGAATTTTACTATGAAATTGAGTATTGGCAGACCTTTCTTGTGGCGCTGTTGCTCTGCATCCCCTCCGCGTGTTTTCTGTTCAGCAGGTGGCGGAAATCGCATGCCCGGTGCCATGCTTTCTACCTGCTCACCAGCAAGCGCGCTATTGTGATGGAAGCCACGCCGCTTGGTTTCCGCCCCTGCGTGTTCCCTCTGCAGTGGGAACTGGTGGAAACCGTGGCTGTGCGGGGCGACGGCAGCGGCAATATCGTCTTTGCTGAGCGGAAGGGGTGGTATATCGATAAACGCGTGCGGGACGAGGTGCAGCAAATTGGTTTCATGGATATCCCGCAGGTGAAAAATGTGCAGCAGGTGCTTGAGCAGGCGATTGAAGCCTGCACAAAATGCGAAAAGCCCCGCGGCTGGTGATTTGCCGCGGGGCGGGAAAGTGAGATGCATTCAGCTGAGCATCTGCAGATGCTCTACCAGTCGGCGGGCGTGTTGCTCTGCCTTGGCGGTGATTTCGGCCAGCATCTGCGGGTCATTCCGCAGCTGGTAGGAGACTCCGCCTGTGCCCACGCAGCCGCCCCACTGCATGCCCGTGAAACGGCAGGTGCCCCGCAGGTTGGTGAAGAATGTTTCCCAATCCATGGCTTCGGCGGGCGCACCGGTGGTGTAGGAAACGACCAGCACCTTGTCTCGCAGTTTGTCGCCCGTGGAGCCGTGGGAGAAGCCGTGCAGGAATACCTGCTCCATCCAGCGGTGCAGAATCGAAGGCATGGAGAACCAGTACACGGGGAACTGCAGCACAATCGTATCCGCCCACAGGAGTTTTTCCTGCTCGGCCTGCACGTCAATCTGGAAATCGGGATACAGGCGGTCGAGATACACAGTACAGCTTCCGGGAAGCAGCGTTTCGAGCTGTTCCAGTATGGTCTTGTTGGCCACGGAATCGTGCTGGGTATCGGTGTGCCCGGAGATAATGAGAATGTTCTTCATGGTGAATTATATGACTCTCTTTCGTGATTATAGCTAATTCCTACCTGGAAGCAAGATTATAATACAACTGATTTAAGAACGTGGAGGTCATAAATTAAAAGTACTCCTGTCCTTATTTGGCTGGTGTTGACACGCTTCGGGCTGGGTGGTAGACTCAGGGGTATGGAGGAAGTGCCGGAAAACACTGAGGTCAATCAAAAGGCTCTGCGCTGGGTGACGATACTGTGCCCCTGTGCCATGGTGGGCGTGTGGCTGGTGGGTGGTGCTATCTATCAGCTATGGTTGTACGTGCTGCATCATAGCCACTTTGTCGTAAAGCCTTGCGGGGAGATTATGCTGAACTGTCTGTATTTCGGTTTTGGCTTGTGCTCTGTCTTGTATCTGCCCGGGGATAAGGAAAATGCCATCCACCGAATCGTCTCCTGGTTTGCGCTTCAGGTTGGTGGAGCCTGGTTTTTCGCTTTTACCGCCGCCACACTGGCTCGTCTGAATGATGGTGTGGGCATGGGCGTGGTATTTCTTGCTCCATTGATTACCTTGCCGTCGTTTCTAGTGGGGCTGGTTGCCTATTTTGCCTTACGGGGCGAGGTGGGCGACCGTTTCTGTCTGCGAGCGCGCAGCCTGTGCCTGGTGATTCTACTGGGTATTATGGGGACGATGGTCTGGAAATACAGCTACGGGGCGTACTGTGAATGGGCTGTGCGAAACAACCCGTCAGCTGTGCAGCGCTACTGACGGGCGGCTCCATGAATTTTGCATGCGGCATGTGGCTTAGTCCTCCGCTTCCTCCGCATCATTGTCTGTCGGGCGGTGGAGGAGTTTATCGAGCGCATAGCCGATCCCCCAGGAAGCGGCAATCCACCCCAGTGAGAGGAAGAGTAGTCCGTTATATGAGCTGTGGCGGTATCTGAGCCCCGGGCGTTTGTAGATGGTGCGCAACAGCTCCATGGGGTCCACCTGCCAGATGTGCAGGGTAAACAGAATCAGCAGCCCCAGCACCAGCGCTGCGGCCAGGACATAGTAGCCCCGGCGGCGTTCCATGGCGTCATCCACCCAGGCGTTGTAGCACAGCAGCCCGAGCAGAAACACAACCATGATACCCCCCCACAGACCATAGGGGGATTCCGAAAGGTATCTGGTATCAGCAAGTAAGGTGGTTATGCCTGTCATAATGTCATGGTGTGGTAGAAAATCGGAGTACGGGACTACAGTCCCGTAAATCATGGCGCGTTGAATCTGCCGTTCAGAAGACCGCTCAGGATGCTGAACACGTAGCGGCCGAGGAATAAGGTGACCGAAGCGAACAACACCAGCTTTCCGTACATGATGTTGGTTCGTTCCTTTTTCTGGGTGATGAGCCGCGTCAGGACATAGATGCAACCCAGCAGGGCGTTCAGGAATACATCGCAGAGTAGTGAGCACAGGACAAGGGCGATGATATGGGCTGCGGTCGGGCTGTCTGCGGCTGTCTTCTCCTGCAGAATCAGCCACCCTATCGTGACCAGAAGCACGATGATGAGCAGATTCAGAAGCACCCACCGGATATATCTTAACTTCTGCTTTTTGGGGTAGATGGTGCCTCTGGGGCCTGCTCCGGCAAAGACGGTTCCGTCTTTTTTCGGTATAATGACGCGAATACACAGCCCTATAAGGATGAGCAGGAGCAGGATGAAGAATAGCGGTTCCATGAGTGTGCCCGGGGCTTAGCCGAGATAGTTGCGGATTTCGTTCAGCCGTTTCTCTGCCGTGGCGCGGCCTATATTGTAGGTCTCGCGGAGAACGGTTGGGTCCTTGGTAAGGCGCTTGACGGGCAGGGGCTCCGTGGGTCGGATGACCAGGGCTTGGCCGGCGGCTTCCTGGCGATTTACGTAGTCCCGTTGGGCGTTATACATGAGGTGGCGCACCTCCATGGCCTGAATCAGCGCCGGATATTTGCGGTACAGGAAGCGGATGAAGGGCATGGCCACGCTTTCCTTCTTGTCGTATTCTGCATGCTGGGTCAGGATGACCACGTTGCGCGTGTAGCCGATGCTCTCAAAATACTGCAGCGGAATGGCATCGGCAATGCCGCCATCCAGCAGTTTCAGCCCCTCGATTTCCACGATTTCCGATACCAGCGGCATGGAGGCCGAGGCTCGTATCCAGTCGAATTCGTGGTCATCGCGGCCTTTGAACACATGGTAATGCGGCTTGCCGGTCACCACATCGGTGCAGACAATGTGAAATTCGGTAGGGTCGGTCTCGAAAGCCTCGAAATCGAACGGGTCATGCACGAGCGGCACTTCTCCATAGCAGAAATCCTTGCTGTACAGGTTGCCATCGCGGAAGAGATTGCGGATGCTGCAATAGCGCTTGTCATTGCAGAAGCGTTCATTGTAGCGGATGGCGCGGCCAATCTGGCCGGATTTGTAGTTTACCCCGAAGGCTGCTCCGGCGGAAACGCCCACAATACCATCGAAGGTGATGCCATGCTCCATCATCACATCCATGATACCGGCGGTGAACATGCCGCGCATGGCACCGCCTTCCAGTACAAGTCCTCGCTTCATTTTGAGTAATTTAATAAACGCTTCAATTCCGGTATGGCTGAGAAGAAGGGCTCCAGTGCCTGCATGCGGGCCGGGGTAAGGTGCTTCTGCGGAGAAGATGTCGGCTCTCCTATATCATACAGCATGAAATCAATATAGGTATGGGCCAGGGCGGTTACCCGAATCATCTCCAGCTCTCCGCCTTTCTGGAAATAAGCCAGCACCTTCGCTTGCTCGCGCAGTTTGCTCAGTGCTTTGGTTTCGTCTGCTTCGCAGGCGGCAGCGTAGAATTCCCTGCAGAAGTTGAGGGCGGTCCTGTAATCCTTTGCCCAGCGTTCCTGCAGGAGCTTTGCAGGGAGCTCGAGAGCGGATTCCCCACCGAATTCGCGTAGCAGGGCTTCCCGTTCCGGTGATTTTTCTATGCTGCGCAGCCATTCTGCTTCAACGGCGAGTTTTTCAAACCCGTGGATGATATCCATTTCATCCCGGTCAGTATCGATATTGTACTCAACCATCAGCTCATCCTTTATCCATTCTTTCTGCCACAGAATGGCATCTGCCAGCATGCATACCTGCCTCAGCTGCTCCGGGGGCAACTGGTGCAACCTGGCGCACCAGGGATGAATGGCCCTGGTGAGCATCTGCAGCCCGGCGGGCAGGGACTCACCCTCGTAGAGGTGGATATTGATACCCTTACTGCGGAAATATTGCTTGTAGAGGTCAAGCGCATCCTTCAGGGCATCCTGAGTGGAATAGGCCGCCTGCACCTGCTGGGTGGGAGTCTGAGCGGGCAGGTCGGCAGAGCCGGGGAGAATGCCGAAACAGAGCAGAAAGGGGAGAGGGTTCTTCATGAAAGTCTAATGGTTCAGATTCATTTCGTGTCGAATAACAAAGTCTTCAAGGCCGGTACGGACGAGAAGAAGGGCTCCAGTGCCTGCATGCGGGCCGGGGTGCGGCGTTTCTTCGTCAGGATGGGGCGGGGGAAGGGGCTTTTGTCCCTCATGGTGTCCAGCGCTTCCTCAAATGCTGCCACCAGAGCATTCACCCGCAGTAATTCCAATTCACCACCCTGGCGGAAATACTCCAGAACCTCTGCTTGTTCGTCCAGCTTATTGAGACAGGCAGCTTCGTTTTTCTCCATAGCCGCAGCGCAGAATTCCTTATAGAAGTTGAGGGCGGTCTTGTAATCCTTTGCCCAGCGTTCATTGAGGAGTTTGCTGGGAATATCCAGAGATTTCTCACCGCCGAGCTCCTGCAGCAGCTCGTGCCAGGCGGCTTTTTCTTCGCCTGTTGCCGTGCGACTGTCCAGTCTCCGCTGGATGAGGAAAGCGCAGGTTGCCAGTTCCTCGAATCCCCAGTCCAACCATTCAAACTCGATATCCGGCACAATCGCTGAGCAGTAATTCCTGACAATCCAGTCGCTCTGCCACAGAATGGCATCTGTCAGCATGCAGACCTGTTTCAGCTGCTCCGGTGGCAGCTGGCGCAGGCGGGCACAATAAGGACGGACCTTTTGCGTAATCTGACGAATCTGCTCCGGAACCGGCAATTCATCTTCATCCCTGAGTCCAGGGTAGTCCATGCTGCTGCACAGCGTATTCACACGGCTGAGAACGTGGAAGGCAGCCGTTGCATCCTGCAGGGCATCCGCCGTGGTATATGCGGCCTGCTCCTGACGGGTAGGAGCCTGGGCGGGCATGTCGGCTGAGCAGGGAAAAAGCCCGAGGCAGAGCAGGAGGAGAGTGAGCGGTTTCATGATGTGTTAATTATTCTGATTCATTTCCTCCAGCTTCTGTTGAGCGCGGGCGTGACCTTTCTCTGCGGCCTTTTTAAACCACTTGGCGGCTTTCTCCTTGTTCGGTTTGCAGCCGCGGCCTTCCAGCAGCATGAGACCGAGTCGGTAGCAGGCTTCCGTGTTTTCCATGCGGGCTGCTTGCCAGTACCAGTCAAAGGCTGTTTCGGCATTGGCAGCAACACCGTTGCCGATTTCATAACACCGCCCCAGCTGCACGGCAGCAGGTGCGCTCAGCCCATCTGCCGCACGCAGCAGAAGCTCTATGGCCTGTTCAGGGGTGCGCTCGACACCTATGCCGTAAAGACGGCAGAAACCGAGCCAGAAGGTGGCGTTGGCATGGCCTTTTTCGGAGGCTTTGCGGAACAATGTGGCTGCTTCAGCAAAGTTCTGCGTGCATCCTACACCCTGAAGACGGCAGAAACCCAGGCTGCATTGAGCCTCGGTGTGGCCGGCGGCGGCGGTGCGTTCCAGCCAGGCAATGCCCAGAATATCACTTTTTTGCACGCCTTCGCCGCTCAGGTGTGCCATGCCGAGCCGGTACATGGCTTCGTGATTATGCTGTTTTGCCGCTTTGACCCACCAGGTACAGGCCTCCTTAGGGTCGCGCTCCACTCCCTGTCCGCTGAAATAGCGTTCTGCCAGGTGGCATTGGGCATCGGCATATCCCTGTTCGGCTGATTTACGCAGCCATTGCATGCCCTGCTTTGTGGATTGCTGCACGCCGCTACCGGTGAAATAGCAGCGCGCCAGCTGCAGCTGGGCTGCGGCATCGCCCGCTTCGGCTGCGGTGCGGCTTTGCTGGGAAATTTCTGCCACGGTGGTAGCTTCCACATCCTCCAGCTCAATCCATTCCTCCTGGGAAAGCAGAGGGGTAGTAAACAAAATCAAGGGGATGAAGGTGCGGTGAATCATGTGCTGGCTGAATCTTCGACCACAATCTAGCAGGTTTTGTTGAAACTGGCAAGAATTTCGTCTGCGTTGACAAAAAGTCAGTGAACGGCTTTCTTATAATCTGCTTGATTGTTGTGGTGTGATATGTTAAGAGTCTGGTATGTCGCTAATGTTGCACAGCAATGGTTCGGGGATAGTGGGTAGACTGGTGGCCAGTGTGGTGGGACTGGTGATGGTGCTGGGGGCCGGGTGGCTTTTGTTCTGGAATGAGGGCAGGGCGGTGAAGACGCAGCAGGCGCTGGAGGAGGGGCGGGATGCGGTAGTCACCCTGTTGACGGTGGAGAAGGCGCGGGAAGCGAATGATGGCTGCCTGGTGCATGCCCAGGGTACAGCCCGCACGGAGGAATCAGTGCGCGAGCCGCTGTTCGGCTTTGAGGTGCCCTGCTTGCGGCTGGTGCGGCAGGTGGAGTACTACCAATGGGTGGAGCGGAAGGATAAACGCCACACCCAGCAAGGCGATGGCAGTGCGAAGATGCAGACGCATTATCACTACACGCAGCGCTGGGTGGACCGCCCGGTGAATTCCCGCATGTTCCGGGAGACGCACCACCGCAACACGGTGGCGCTGGACCTGTCTTCAGAATCCTGCTGGGGGGCGAAGCGGGTACACATGGGGGGCTTCCTGCTCCACGGGGGGCAGATATGTCGGGCGGGTGAGGTAGCGGAGCTCTCCGCCGCGCAGGTGCAGCTGCCACCGGAGTGGGCGGCTCGGGGAACGTGGTCGGGCAATTCGTTTTATATTGGATGCAATGGCCCGGCCGATGCCGATAATCCGCAGATTGGCGATGTGCGTATCACCTGGAGCGCTGCTCCGCAGCAGGCTCAGATTACCCTGGTGGCGCAGCAGCGTGGGCATACCTTTGTGCCCTATGTGGCGGAAAGCGGCTATACGGTCGATTTGCTACGCAACGGGAGCTACTCCGCCGCTGAGATGTTTGAACATGCCATGCAGCAGAACCAGATATTGTGCTGGGTTCTGCGTGGGATAGGGGGGCTGCTCATGCTGGTGGGTATGTGCATGGTGCTTCTGGTGCTGCGTGGACTTGTGGGCTGGATTCCGCTGCTCGGTGGCTTGCTGGAGGGCGGGGTGGTTCTGTTGGGCCTGGCTGCGGGGGGACTGGTGAGCCTTTCGATTATTGCCGCAGCCTGGTTTTTCTATCGCCCACTTCTGGCGGCCGGGCTGATTTTCTTAGGCGTTATTCCTGTCTACTACTTAATATCTCGCCGTAGGCGAAATTCTCTCACCCCGCAGGGGTGAAATTCTCTTACGCGTTGGCATAATTAGGAACAGCCCTTCAAATTGGACTTTGTCGAGCCGCAGGCGAGCGAATTTTGAGCCCCGTAAGGGGCGAAAGATGGTAGCCGGGGGTAAGCTCGCGTCAGCGAGCGCAGCCCCCGGTATTGATAAAATCATCCTGGAGCCCGTGGTAACGGGTGACAGAAGGCGACGCAACATATTGAAGCCAAACTTTCTGTCGCCCATTCCATGGGCTCTGATATTATTTTATGGATTAGCCGGGGCTGCGAGCGCTATCGCGCTCTTACCCCGGCCTTCCGTCTTACGCCCACTTCCGTGGGCTCCAAATTCCGCGCACTGCGTGCGCATGAACACACCGCCAAAGTCCGATTTATCAATTTGCTAAAAAATATGCTCGCCAGAACAATAAATCTCTTCGCTAATTGTTCCAACGCGTATTCTCTTGTAGCGTAAGCTGCGAAATCCTCTCTGTTTTTCACAGAAAAACAGATGAGACGGGGGAAATTTCCCTGGCGGACAGAGAATTCTGCGAACAAAGTTCGAGAGATATTGAGGGGGTTGAACCTTGACAGCACGATAGGTGCGTGGTAGAGTCGGGGCATGAGTAGTGAGAGTCCTGCGCGCGCCTGGGCCTGCGTGAATCTGGAGGCCATAGCCCATAACCTGGATATTGCCCGCCAGGCCTTACCTGATACGGAGCTGATGCCGGTGGTGAAGGCGGGAGCGTATGGTCACGGGCTGGAGCCGGTGGCGCGACGGCTGGATAATCACGGGATTTCCTTCTTCGGCGTGGCCAATGTGGGCGAGGCTCGCCGGTTGCTTCGCGCCGGTGTGCGCACCACACCGTTCATTCTGGGCCCGACTTTCCCAGCAGAGCGCGAGGAGATTGTGCAGAATAACTGGTGCTGCACGGTGTCCAGTATGGAGGAAGCTGCTCATTTTCAGAGCCTGGCAGCCCTGCAGAATAAGGAATTTGCCCTGCATGTGGCGGTGGATACCGGCATGGGCCGCGAGGGCTTTCTGCCCGAACAGCTGGGCGGTGTAGCTGCGCTGCTGGGGAAGATGCCGAACCTGCGTATTGAAGGCGTGATGTCTCACTTCCCCTCGGCAGATGAGGATGTGCCCTTCACTCAGAATGAAATCGGTGTGTTTGAGGGCTGCGTGAGCACGCTGCAGCAGCATTTTGACTTGCGCTACCGTCACATTGCCGCCAGTGCGGGAGAACTGGGCTATGAGGTGCCTGTGGCGAACCTGGCTCGCCCCGGTCTGCTGCTTTACGGTGTGGCTCCCATGGCCTCCATATATGATGGAGTGCTGCGTACGACGCTCAGCCTGCATGCCCGCGTGACTCTGGTGCGCGAACTGCCTGCCGGACATGGTGTTTCCTATGGCCGTACACATGTGACGAACCGCCCCACGCGCGTGGCGACTATCGGCATAGGCTATGCGGACGGCTGGAACCGCCAGATTTCCAATAAGGGGGCCCGTGTGTACATCAACGGCCACTTTTGCCCCATGCTGGGGCGCGTGACGATGGATCAGATTATGGCCGATGTGACCGACCTGCCAGAGGTGAACTCCGGGGATGAAGTGGAGCTTTTCGGTGAGCATATCCCTGTGACAGAGGTGGCAGAGAAGGCCGGCACCATTGTCTGGGAGATTTTTACCGGCCTTGGCCCGCGCTTGCCTCGTATTTACTGAATCACTCAACCTGCATGGGAGATGAAACGTTTAATCCTTCTCATTGTCATGATGCACTGCGTCTCCTGCGTGGTGTGCGCCCAGGAAGAAACAGCGCCGGTTGCGGAGCGTCCGGCGGCCAGAAAAAACAAGTCCATGGCACCGGTTCCTGAATTGCTTTCCAAGGCAAGGTTTCTGACTCGTAAGAAACCCAATCTGAAAGCTCAGTATTACGGATTTATCCGTTCTGCCAGTTGGTGTGTCCCTTGCCAATATTTCTTGCCTCAGCTTCTCAGCGAGTACAATAAGATGAAAGGCGCCAAGATGGAGCTTATTCTTCTGGGTCAGGAGGACGAAGAGGTGGTGAAGAAGTACATGAAGGAACATGACTACAATATTCCCGGGGTGATGCCGTCGGAGCTGGGCGAGATTCCCGGAGTCAGTTATGAAAACCTGGGCTTCCCATCTATGTGCATTGTGGATGCCAATGGCAATTTTGTGGTAAGCAATGGTGGCGCCAATATGATGAAATGGAAGGATATTCTCAAGGAATATAAAAAACAACTCCAGAAAGAAAAGCGCGAGTCGAAAAAACGAGCCTCTAAAGGAGAGTAGACTCCTGCATGCAGCAAAGCATAGCGGATTGTGACATCCGCTATGCCTGAGCCGGAGTTGCTATCCTGTAAGCAATAGCTTCTTTTGTGTATATGCGGAATTGCTTTTTCCGCACAAGGGAAAGACAATTCAGAGCCGGTAATCATTTACTAACAGCTGGAGGAATGCTGGCCTGTGTCTTTTGTATGGCATGACAGAGCCCTGTATTGCGTATGGCCTGTTTGGTAGTTAAGATGACAGCATGTTTATTTTTACTGTCAAGCAAGGCCATTGCGCTATTGTGGAAATGTTCGGCAAACCCGTTGCGGTGAAGAAGAGCGGTTTGCAATTCCGTATTCCTTTTCTTCAGAAACTCCGTGATGTCTCTCCTGCCTGGGGCAATTTGTCCAACAAGGATGGCTATTACATTGAACTGACCGAACAGCTGCTCGATACGCAGCCTCGCTCCTGCATCACTAAGGATAACGCCACCATGCAGATGAACTGCGTGATGCGCTGGCGCATTACGGATCCTATCAAGGCTGTGTATGAGGTGGAACGTCTGCATCAGTCTCTCATTGAACTGGTGCTTAATGAAATGCGTTCCCTTATCGGTAGCCGGAATCTGGATGAAATTCTCTCCTCCCGTTCCGAGATGTCCGAAAAGGTGACTCTGGCTGTTTCTTCCACTGTGGCCCGCTGGGGCATTGCCATTACCTCTATTGAAATCAAGGAACTTACCACTGATACCGAAACCCGCGAGGCCATGCTGCGCCAGATGGAGGCCGAGCGTATCAGTCGTTCCACAGCTTTGCAGGCGGAGGGCGAAAGCACTGCCAAAATTCGTCTGGCCGAAGCTGAGAAACAGGCTGCTATTCTCCGGGCTCAGGGTGCTGCCGAAGCTCTGCGTCTGGCGGCAGAAGCGGAAGCTGCCTATGTGGAGAAACTGGCCGGCATCATCGGGGCCGAATCTGCGGCCAAGGTGCTCATGAATCGTCAGGCACTGGAAGGCTACGCCACGATTTCCACCAATCCGGCTTCCACCGTGTACCTGCCTAACAGTGTGCCCGCCGTAGTCGATTTGAAACGCTGATTTCACGCTATGCCTGTTGCTCTTTTCCTGGCCGATTTCTTTGGCATTTCTAACGGTACCTTCCTGCATTGGATGCTGGCTGTCAGCCTTACGCTGCTGGTGCTGGATGTGTTCTGCAATACGGAAGTGCTATCCTGGATTTCCATGCTGGTGTTTTCCTTGTGGGCCACCATGCAGTTTGAGCTGCCGGTGCAGTGGATGGTGCTGGTCTATGTGCTGGTGCTTATTGTCTGCGCCGTGTTATATTACACTCTCTGGACTCATTGTGTGCGCCGCCTGGTGATGGATGGCGTGATGCGCAATGCGCCCCGGGAAGCGCAGGACTCCCTGGCAGGAACGGCGGGCCGCATCGTGGGCGAGGGGGATTCTCTTTCCGTGAAATACGGTGACCAGTTTCTGCCGCTGGCAGAGGATTCCCGTGCTGCTTTCTCCGCCGGGGATGCCGTGGTCATTACTGCGGTGAAGGATGGTTTTGCCTCCGTGAAACGCAGCGGGGGCTGATATATTCTCATTCAATTATGCACCGGGGCTGAGAAAATCCTTCTCAGCCCCGGTGATTTTACAACTCTGGGATTGCCAAATCGGGGGATGTATGCTAATCTTGCGCGCGTTATGGCAAATACTTCCCTTACCCCTGAACTGGCAAAGCTGGCTGGCGAGCTTGCCTCCGCTTTTGCAAACAGCCAGAAAGTAGTGGCCGCCAAGGCTCGTATCGGTCTTTTCTACCAGAATCCTGAAGCCACAGACCTTTTCCGCAAGGTGAGCGAATATGGTGAAACCCTGCGCAACAAGCACATGGAAGGCATGCCGCCTTCGGAGGAGGAATTGAACAAGTTTGATCAGCTTCGCTCTGCTGTGGTGGAGAACGAACTGTGTAAGGGCTTCCTGGAATCCCGCCAGCTGCTGGACGATATGCTTTCCGTCGTGAATCAGTACCTCTGCCTTGCTATTGAGAAGGGCGCAGCTCCCAGTGATGAAGAAGTGGCTGATGCCATGAACCAGCAGATGAGCGCATGTTCCTGCGGCGGTGGTTGCCATGGTGATTGCGGTGACTGTGATAACGAGTCCTGCGGCAAGCACGAGTGCAAATGCGGCAATGGTGAAGATTGCTGCGGAAACCACGGCGATGGCGAATGCTGTGGTAAGCACGGCGATGGCCATGAATGCAAGTGCGGTAAGCACTAAATTAAGCCTATGAGACGCTGGGTAAAGTCGCGCCTTTTTTTCATGGTCGTGGTGCTGCTGGTTGCAGCTTTCATGGCATGGAAGGGTGCGTATACCTGGCGGGTGGATTTTGAGTTTCCCTGGTGGGGCTATGTCGCTGCTGCGCTGCCGCTGCTGGGGTTGGTGGGCATGTGGCTTGCCCGCCGTCTGAAAAAGGATGCACTGCCCGGGGCCTGTGCGCTGTGGGTGGTGCTTCTTCTTTCATTTTCAGTAGACAGTGTCTGCAACCTGTTTGCTTATGATGTGCCCTGGCAGCTGCATATTTCCGTGCTCATGACCATGGCGTTCACCCTGTTGCTGTGGGCAGTGCTTCGTGCTGGGGCCATAGGCTTCTGGGTGCTTTTCCTAGTGCTGGAAATCATGCAGATATGTGGCTACTTGCAGTATGGCTCACGCATCAATTCTCTGGTGGTGGCGGAAACGATTGAGGCATCCTGGGAGGAAGCGCTTGCATACATGACCCCCATCAACCTGGGGATGCTGGCGCTTTCCGTGGTACTTTCCATTCTGTTCTGCTGGGGCTTGCGCCGCGCTCTTCGGAAACAGCAGAGCCTGGCGTTGTTCAATGCCGCTTGTTTTACTGGTGGTGTGGCCCTCCTGTTCGGACTGTGTGTGCCGCCTAACAAACAGAAACAGGATTTTTACTGGCCCCTGCCGGAGATTCCTTTGCTGTACAGCGCTGCCAGTGAAGCCCTTACCATTAACGAAGCCACTATAAACCAGGTGGAAAGCCTTTCTTCCCCGGCAGAGTCTCCCAGCAGACTTCATTCCCTGAAAGGCGGGGAAGGTGTGGTGCTGGTGGTGCATGTGGGGGAGAGTATCCGGGCTGACCGTATGAGCCTCAATGGCTACGAGCGGGATACGACTCCGTGGCTCCGGAGCCAGAAGAATCTGATTAATTTCCCGACCTGTATTTCCGCAGCTTGCGATACCTGCCAGGCAGAGATTGCCATTCTGACTGATGCCCGCCGGGATATTATGGAAAAACGCCCGGAAATGCTGCCCCGGACGGGTTCGGTGCTGGAGCTGTTCACGGCAAACGGGTTTGACATGTACTCCTTTTTCGGGCGGCGTTGTGCCCAGAAGTTGAAATACGACCGCGTGGTGCTTATGTTGACTCGCCGCTCGAAGCAGAAGTTCAACGCACCCGGGAGTCCATGGTCCTCAGTGCCGCAGATGCAGGAAGTGTTGCAGAGTGTGCCTGCCGGGCAGAATCTTCTGTTCTTTGTGAATAATGAGGGTAGTCACACACCCTTTGAGCATTATGACCGGCAGAATCCGCCCTTTGCACCCGCGGCTTCCCATTTTCAGAATCCGGCCGCGCAGGCAGCAGAGGTCAACAATGCCTATGACAGCTCCATTCACTATACGGATGAATATTTCCGCCGGGTTGCCGAGCTGCTGGGCGACCGCCCCTTTGTGTATCTCTATGTGAGCGACCATGGTGAGTATCTGGGGCACGATGGCATGTGGGGACGAGCTGCCTTGGGTGAAAAACATATTCAGTATCATGCCACCGGTGGCTGCAAGGTGGGTATGTTTGTGCTGTATAATGAGTCCTTTGAGAGACTGAATCCGGGTTTTGCTGCCCGTTTGCAGCAGATGCGGGAGAATGCGCAGCTTACCGTGGCACACGAACATTTCTTCCATACGCTGCTGGGTTTGTTCAACCTGGAGACTCAGTATTATAATTCCGCCCTGGATCTGACCTCCCGTGATGTGCAGCCGTATAGCGGACCAACTCCCTGATGTTTTCCCTATGAACGCGATTTATTTCTTTATTACAGCATTGCTTGGTCTGGGCATCGGTACCCTGGTGGGGTATCTGGTTGCCACGCTTCGACGCAAGGAACTGGATACGCTGGTGTCAACGCTGCAGCAGCAGAATGATTTCCTGCAGCAACAGAAAGAGACGGATGAATCCCGCTGGCAGGAGCGCTTCCAACAGCAGCAGACGCAGTTTGAACAGACTGAAATACTCCGCCGCCAGGAAGCGGAGGCCCAGTCTGCCACACTGCAACAGCAGAACGATTTCCTGAAGCTGCAGAAAGAAGAGGAGGAAAAACGCTGGCAGGAACGCCTGAAGCAGCAGGAAGAGCGTTTCGAACAGCTTTCCCGACGCATTCTGGACCAGAATACCACGCAGCTCAAGGCCAGCAGTGTGGAGCAGCTGGGCAATGTCATTCAACCCCTGAAAGAACAGCTGGAGGGACTTCGCAAATCAGTTTCAGATACAAACACTGGCAATGCTACGGCCCGTACCAGCATTGAGACGCTCGTGAAACAGCTTATGGAGCGTGCAGATGGAATCAGTCGCGATGCATCCAACCTGACACGGGCCTTGAAAGGTGACTCGAAAATGCAGGGAGACTGGGGCGAGATGATGCTTTCCCGCCTGTTGGAAAGTAGTGGCCTGCGCCCGGGGGAAGAGTTTTCTACACAACTTACCTTCAAGGATAAAAAAGGTGCTGCGTTCCGCCCGGATGTGGTGGTGAATCTTCCGGAAAATCGTACGATTATTATCGATTCCAAGGTGTCTCTGACAGCATATGCCCGATGGGTTGAGCTGGATGCCGATACAGCTGTGGCAGAGCGGGAAGCCGCCCTGCGTGCTCATGTGGATTCCGTACGTAAGCATATTCTGGAACTGGCAGAAAAGGATTACGTTTCCATTGTTCCCGGTTCCATTGGTCATGTATTGATGTTCATGCCGAATGAATCTGCTTACATAGCGGCTGTACAAGCCCGGCCTGAGCTCGTGCGCGAGGCCTATACACGCGGCGTGCTTCTCATCAGCCCCACTAATCTGCTCATGGCTCTGCAGCTCGCATATAATCTGTGGCAGAAGGAACGCCAGTCTCGCAATGTTCAGAATATCATTTCCCGTGCAGAGTCTTTGTACAAGAAATGTGTTACCGTGGGCTCCAGTATGGAGAAAATCAAGCGCTCCATTGATACCCTGACCAATGCTTATGAACAGGCAGAGGGGCAGTTCCGCAGCGGCCGTGGCAGCCTCTGCCGCCAGATTGATCAGCTTTGCGAGTTCGGAATCACTCCTGCCCGGCGCCTGGAACTTGAGGAACCTGCAGAACATCCGGACGAAGAGTAATCCTTAAATAAGGAAATAACTTTGGATTTTGCTTGCTTTGCGGCGCCTGACGCGCTAATCTGGCTAACAGCTGAGGGGTATTACTCAGAAAACGGGAGAAAATATCAATCATGAAGCAGATGGGTAAGTATGTGGATTGGCAGTTCAGGTATACTACCTGGATTACAATGCTGGTGGGTGTGGTATGTGTGGTGTGTGCTCAGGTAATGCCTGAAACCTACGGCGATAAAAACAGCCCGGTGGAAACTGTACAGATGCTGGTGCTGGCGGCTGCACTGTGGGTTTCGTTCACTGCCCGCAATCATAAAACATTGTTCCGCTTTGCTTTTCTGGTAATTTTTCTGGTGCTGGCACGTGAGGTTAACTTCGGGCGTACACTGTTTGTTTTTGCAGACCCGGTGGATGTAAGAAAATTTCCGAAATGGTCGGATATGGAGTATGGTTGGCTGGCTCACGTAGCGGTAGGGGCGTATATGGTGTGGCTTCTCGTGTATTTTATCTGGCACAAGGTATGGAGGGAGATTAAGGCTGTACTGAATACAACCCGGGTGCCTGCGTGGGATGCTTTGCTGTGCCTCAGCGGATTGCTGGTAGGATTAGTATATGAATTGCTGCACGATTGTCTGGTTGAGGAACTGGGAGAATTGGTGCTGTATGTCGGCGGGGTGGGAATTCTTTATCTCTACACCAGAGATAAAGTGAACAGGCTTATCTGAATGTCTTTAACTCAATGATACAAGCTGCCCCCATTTCATCATCTCTGCATCCATTCTTTTCTGAATGGTGGCAGCTTTACGAATCATCCTTTCCTGTTACGGAGCGCCGTTCGTCAGTACGGCATGTTGCTGCTATGCAGAACACTGCTTTCCATTGCCTCCACCTGTCGGATGCAAGCGGTTTTGTGGGTATCCTGGCATACTGGCAGTGGCAGGATACGATTTACCTGGAGCATCTCGCCATTACACCGGAACGGCAGGGGCAGGGGCTGGGCCACCAGGCTCTTGCGTTGTTGCAAGGCAGGGTGATAGTGGAGATTGAGCCTGCTGTGGATTCTGTGTCGGTCCGTCGCCTGGCTTTTTATGAGTCCTGCGGTTTTTACTGCCTGTCTCATCCGCATGTGCAGCTGGCCTACCAGGCTGGTCAGCCGGATATTCCACTCTGGTTGCTCAGTCGGCCGCTGATGGAAGAATCTGAGATACTTGCTTTTGAAACCATGTACCACATGGGGCCCATGCAGTATCGTGATAATCCCTCGTTATAAAACAGTTTTTTATTGAACAGAGACGCATACTGTAGTATCATAACTAACTGTTATGAGTACAAAGGAAGTGAAAGACCCTGCATGGTGGCGTCTGGGGTGGGTCCCGTATGTGGTGCTTGTGCTGGTGGCTGCTGCGGCTGATTTATGTTTTCCTCTGCTGCAAAGTGGCTTGCGTTATCTTGGTGTGGGTGCGTCGGTAGGTGTGATTCTGTTCATGACTGCCTTGTTGTTGCTGCGTCGTGATTTCTATCGCAACGAACAGCTGTTCCTCGGCGCTCTGGCACTGGTGGCCGCCGCAGGATTGCTGGTGTGCGGCAACCATGTCGGGTGGATTGCTGCTCTGAGCCTGCCGTTCTTTGTGCTGATTTTCAATCCCGGTAGCCCTGTGCCGGTGGAGGAAGGAGTGGAGTATCGCAGCTGGTGGCGCTTCTGGCGCGACCAGCGCCGGTTCTCTAAACCTGGTAAGTGGCGTGAGATTCTGCCCATGACTATCAGTATTCTGGTTGGTGTGGTGTGTTTTGTGGCGTTCCTTTGTATTTTTGCCAGTGGAAACCCGGTGGTGGAGATGGTCTGGGATACCCTCACGACCTGGTGGAACCGTATCATGGACTATCTGCAGATTTCCTGGGATTTCTGGATGCACGCCTTCATTTGGGTTGCTGGTCTGTTTGCCTTTGGTATGCTTACCTTCCAGCGTGTGGCCCAGCCGAAACCGCTGGTTCCTGCAGAGGATGCGGAGCCTGTACCCGCCGGGCGCAGCATGCTGCCCCAGTTACCGCTCATGGTGCTGCTGGGTGTGAATCTGGCATTTCTGGTGGCTACCAGCACAGATATTGCCTTTCTTTGGTTCCAGCGTGTTCCTGAGGGAATTTCGCAGACGGATTATCTATACGAAGGGGCATGGTCCATTGTGTGGGCTTCGTTGCTGGCTGTGGCCCTGCTGGTGTATTTCTTCCGCCGCCGTGGCAGCGTGCGCCGTACGGTGGTGGCCCGTGGCCTGGGCTATGTGCTTGTGGGGCAGACCTTCCTGCTGGCGGTGAGTGTCTATGTGCGTTTGTACAACCAGATTGCCCAGTATGCCTTTACACCCAAGCGTATTCTGGCTTGTGAGGTTATGCTGCTGGGCGTGGCCGGGCTGGTGATTCTGCTGTGCTACATGCGCAGCCGCGCTGGCATTCTTCGCTATGCCCGCCTGTGTGCCGGCTGCCTCGGACTCATGGGGCTGGTCTTTACTATTAATCCGCCTGCGTCACTTGCGGGAGATTTAAATCTGCGCTATGTGGCCTCGAATCCGCATTGGGGGTTCAGTACGTCCGATTTCAGGGCTGGCTGTTTCAATGTGCATGAAAATCTCGCCTTTGCTGCATACGTGTATGAGAAGGAGAAGAAGAAGTTCGGCGGTCTGATAGGCGATGCTCTCGCGCTGGACGATTCTTATCGTTCCAGGATAAAATCCTTTGAAGCCCGCATGCGGCGTGCTGCTTTTGAAGTGGAGGAGGCCAGCCGATCCTGGACGCTGTTCACGTTGCGTTCTGTCTGGGACCGTCCGGCTGCGGAGCAGGTGCTGGGCCGCCCCATCTGCGAGAAAAAGGTGGAACTGACTCATTAACCCACGCGGCTTATCCTCTGGTGGAGTTGCCGCCCTGTCAGAATCCAGACGGGGGAGAGCGATTATACCGCAAGGCTCCATGTGCAACCGCGACGGTGCTTGACAGCGCGCGGTGAGCGGTGTATCATTCGTGGCATGAAGCGTATCGGCATCTATGCGGGCAGTTTTGACCCGCCCACGTTGGGGCACCTCTGGATGATTCAGCAGGGAGCCCGGCTCTTTGACGAACTGGTGGTGGTGCTGGGCGTGAATCCGGATAAAAAGGGATTTCTGAGTGAGGCTCAGCGCCTGGACGCCTTACGTGGGATGCTGGCCGCAGGGACACCCAATGTCCGGGTGGAGAAGATGCAGGGAGGTTTCCTGGTGGATTTTGCCCGCCGCATCGGCGCAACGTATCTGCTGCGAGGTGTTCGCAATACGGTGGATCTGGAGTATGAGAAATCCATGGAACGCATGAATGCCCGCATGGCTCCGGATTTACAGACGGTGTATCTCATGCCGCCGCCGGAGCTGGAGTCCGTGTCCTCATCCATGGTTCGAGGATTCGTGGGGGTTCATGACTGGCAGCGCTGGGTGCGTGAGTGTGTGCCGGCCAATGTCTTCAATATCATTGCCAGCCTGAACAAGTGACCATGATATACTGGGATAATAATGCCACTACTCCATTGGCTCCAGAGGTGCTGGAGTCCATGTTGCCATATCTGAGCGAGAATTTTTTCAACCCTTCTGCTGCCTATAGTGTGGGGAAATCTGTTCGGAAAGCCATAGAAACAGCCCGCGAGCAGGTGGCTGCTCTTGTTGGTGCTCTTCCTTCCGAGATTATTTTTACCTCCGGCGGCACGGAATCATCCAATACGGCGCTTTCCCAGTTCAGGAGTGTGCTCACCCTGGCAACGGAGCATCCTGCCACCTTGCGCACAGCTCGTGGAGAGGCTGCCCCGGTCCTGGCCAATGGACAGGCTGATTTGCCGGAGTGGCGTGAATTGCTGCCTGGGCATGATGGCGTGAGCTTTGCCTGGGCGAATCATGAAACAGGCGTGATTCAGCCGGTGCGCTCTCTGGCTCATGCTGCGCAGCAGGCAGGTGCCCGGGTGCACGTGGACCTGGTGCAGGCCGCAGGTAAATTACCCATTGCTCTGCATGATTACGCTGTGGATTTTGCTTCGCTTTCGGCCCACAAGCTCCATGGCCCGAAAGGGATAGGGGCGCTGTATGTGCGCACGGGTACGACTTGCACTCCTTACCTGACGGGGGGTGCGCAGGAGGATTACCGCCGTGCCGGGACGGAAAATGTGGCGGGCATCATAGGCTTTGGTAAGGCTGCAGAACTTGCTCTGCAGTCTGCTGAAACCTATGCCGCTCTCGCCGCCCTCCGCGATCGTTTTGTATCTGCTCTCACGGTGGAGGGTATTGAAGTCTGCATCAATGGGGCGGCGGCTCCACGTCTGCCGCATGTGCTGAACATGCGCGTGCCGGGTGTGTCGGCGGAGTCACTTTTCCTGCTGCTGGAACCCGCGGGACTGTTGTGCTCCACTGGTTCGGCCTGTACCAGTGCCGAGCCTCATCCCAGCCATGTGTTACTGGCTATGGGGCTGTCGGATAAGCAGGTGCGCGAGTCGCTTCGCTTCTCGCTTTCCCGCTACACCACGCCAGATGAGGTGGATGCCGCTGCTGCGATATTCTGCGCAGCCCTGCGGAAGGTGCGTTCCGTACAGTCATCGGTTACGGGGCCTGTAATGGTGTATCGTTGATGTAGAAAAAACAACCTCTGGCGATTTTTGGTCTGCCTTTTCCGGCTGCAAGGAATTTATCTGTTTGATTGCGGTATGAAAAATTTATTAGTAAAGATTGTCAATATACTGGGATATGTCTTTTATACCTTGTTTCTGATTCATATATCCCTGAAAGGAATACGGGCTATAGCTTCCGGTCATGTATGGGGCGGTATGCTGTATCTGCTGATTGCGCTTGCCGGGGTGGCATATTGGTACTGGCAGTGCCGCCCAGTGGCCTGGGGTAAGCAGATGCTGGCGGCCACGGTGAATGGGTATGACCCCGATGCCGCCCGAAAGGTACTGGAGAAGTTGGGAGCTGAGGATAAGAAAGAGTTTGCCGGTACTACAGAACTTCTTTACCTGGCCCTGGCGAAAGGCAACACGAAGGGAGCGGCACTTCTGCTGGAATTGGGCATGGATGTGAATGCTCCATTGCCTGTTTATTTCAGTGAGACAACCTGTCTGCAAACGTTCTGCCTGGAACCTGAACCGGATATGAAAGCAATCCGTTTCCTCCTGACGCATGGCGCGAACCCCGATGCCGGGCTTGCGTTTCCGCCCATGATTAACGCGCTTGCCTGGGGAAATGAGCCTCTGGTGCAGCTTCTGCTGCAATATGGTGCGACTCCTGGTGGTATGGGGGCGGAAATCAATCCCTCTGGAAATACACCGCTGCATTCTCTTTGCTCTGGCCGGGCTGCCGAGGACCGTGAGCTTATGCTGAATCGTATTGAATCCCTGTTGCAAGGAGGGGCTGATGTTAACGCACTGACAACGGCAGGGCACACGGCTCTGGATGTAGCACTGGAGAAAAAGGGCGATGAAGATAAACCTATAGCCCAGGAAGATACCCTTCCAGTGATGAATGATGTAGTGGCCTTGCTGAAACAACACGGTGCCTTGCGTGGCTGCCAGGTGCGTTGTCCCCGGCCGCGTTTCTGCGCCCGTGTGCTGCTCTGTGACCAGTTGCCTTCAGCGGAGCTGTTACAGCATGCCTGCAAGTCTGAACCCGGAGCTGTGGTGCAGGCGGTGAATCATGCCTGGACTGGAGAAGGCCTGGGCGGATTGGTGGATGAGGCCGCTATGAGCGATGAGGAGAAACGTGCGGCATTGGCTCATACCTGTTACATTGAGGTGAGTCTGGAGGAATCCGGTGTTGTGCCTTATGAACTGGCCCTCCGTTTTGCTCGTCTGGTAGGCTCGCTTGCTAAGTTGGGCGGATGCGTGGGTGTGGATTTCGGTCGTACGGTATTTTCCGGAACCTATGCTCCTAAACTAGAGGAAGCTCCTGATGCAGTGCTCTGTCTGCTGGTGCAGGGAAAGGTGACCGGACAGGGGAAAGGCGAATGCCTGATGACCGAAGGTATGGAGAAATTGGGCTTTCCGGAAGTGCTGTATAGCGATGACCAGAAGGGTATGTCCGTTACCCTTGTGCAGCAGCTCGTTCTCCCCATGCTGCTGGAGGCGGGTACTTGTCTGGAACACGGTCACCGCGCCTTTGTTTCTCCTCAATTCTCCCTGGTGGCCACCTGTGAGCCCCTTGGCCCCGGTGGTCAGGTGGTGCTCTGTCTCCGCGCTGATCGTAATCATTACCGCGATTGACGCTGGTGCGGTGTCGGCCAAACTGAATATGCAACCATGAAACGCCTCCGTTGCCTGGTACAGAGTGCCCCCTTGTTTCTGCCGCTGGTGGCCGTGATAGGAGCTGTGCCAGGCGGTTGGTGGTATGTTGTGTCGACAGCGGCGGTGCTGGTGGCGCTGGCTGTCCGCTCGTGGCGCATTGCTGTGTGCACGTTACTCTGCGCGCTGGTGGCTGGGCTGCATAGCGGGCTGCAGAAGCAACGGGCTGAGCAGTTTTGTGAGATGGCCGAACTGCAGGAGGTGGTAATGCTGCAGGGAACGGTGGAGCGTGAATTGAATCGCGGCTGTGTGTTGAATACGGGGTGGAACGGTGTGCGGGTGGTGCTGCGTGGAAATACTCCCTATACTCCGGGGGATGTGGTGCGGGTGCGTGCGCAGTGGCAGCAACCACGCCCTGCTGCCGCAAAGGGTGTTTTTGATGCCGCAACCTGGATGCGAGGGCAGGGTATTGCTGCTTCGCTCGATTTTATTGAGGGCGAGAAACTGGGCAAGCCTCTTTCTCTGCGCACGGTGCAGTATTGGGGATTGCGTATCCGGGAACGTCTGGCTGCCATTCTGATGCCACGTGGAACGGAGCATGATTCCGCGCACCAGGTTCTCTGCGCACTGGTGCTGGGGGATAAGAGCAGTGCTGAAAGCGAGACGATAGATGGTTTTCGCAATGGTGGCTGCCTGCATGCCTTTGCCGTAAGCGGGCTTCATGTGGGGCTGGTTTCGGGTATCCTCTGGGCCTTGTTCCGCCTTATGCGGATACGCCCGGCGGTGGTGCGCCCTCTGCTGCTGGTGACAGTGGGTGTGTATGTGCTCATGACTGGAGTTGCCGTGCCTGCCATACGTGCGTATCTGATGCTGGCCGTTCTCCTGCTGGGCGTCATGCTCCGGCGGCGGGTGAGCCTGCTGAACACCTGGAGTTTTGCTGCGCTGCTGATTCTGCTGGTGGATTCCAGTCAGCTGTATCATGCCGGCTTTATTCTTTCATTCGGTGTGTATGCCGCTATCTGCCTGGCGCTGAAACTCTGCCTGGAGGAAAAAGCCTGGTTCGGACCGGATGACTACATTCCGGTTACGTTGCGTACACGGTGGGAAATGCGCTGGAGTAACCTGGAATTGGGGGTGCGCGGAGCGGTCATTGTGGCGCTGAGTGCCTGGCTGGTTTCTGTGCCTCTTGCCCTCTGCTTTTTTCACACGGCAAATACTACCAGTTTCCTGACCAATATAGCTATTACTCCCCTTTTGCCTGTGGTTATGTTCTGCGGACTGCTGCATCTTTGCGTGGCGGGAATCCCCTGGGTGGGCGCTGCCACAGGGTGGGCTGCACAGAAATCTTCCGCTCTGCTGCTGGGTGTGGTGAGCTGGTTTGGTGATTTGCCCTGGGCGTATCTCCCTGCGCAGGAACCCGCTCCTCTGTATTCTCTGCTGGTGCAGGGGACTGGCTATGGCGGCAGTTTCACCATGCTTGGGAATCATGGTCTGCTGGTCGATTGTGGCAATGAAGCTACTGCAGAAGGGAAGACCTTACCCACTTTGTTTCACACCGGGTATACACCGGCGGTGCTTCTTGTAACTTCTCCCCGGGTGGGTGGCGGTGCTGCTGTGCTGCAGCGCATGTGGCCGGAGTTGGTGGTGATTCATGCCAACGAATTGCCGCAGGAAGGATGCGCCTTTGAAACACAGGCCGGGCGCTTTACCATTCTTCCGCCACCTGCGGAGTATCCGCGCCGGAAAAGTTCAGATTATCACCCGATTGTGCTCTGGGAAAGCCCCGTTGGTCAGGTGCAGTACGTGGGCCATGCTTCGTATGCGGCGTATGCTGCTCTGCCTGCTGCGGCCTCAGATGTGGTTATTATGGGGCGTCACACGCACATGCCTGTGCTGGCAGATGATGTGGCGGCGGGGGCTCACCTGATATTCCTGCCGGGGGCAGATGCGGGGCAGCGGGGAATTCCGGTGGGGGAACACTCCTGCCAGTTATGGCAGGTGGAGGAAATGCGGGGTAATGAAGGCCGGAACAAGTTGCAGCAAGATGGATACAGCCGCGGCGAAGAGAACAGCTCTGCAGCTGCAGAGGGTGTTGAGGTAGTAGACCAGAGCAGCTAATGAGCTGCTTATCATAAGGAATACCAGCGCCAGGAGCAGGTGCTCCCGGAATGAAAAGATGATAAAAGAATGCTCTCGTTCAAGATGGCGGAATGCATCTTCGCCGCGGATGAATTCCGTTACCTCGATACGGTTTCCCCGTTGTCTGCCGAGCAGCTGAAGGTTCACCCTTTGCGGAGAAGGAACGTAACTGAAGCTCAGGTGAACGGTGGCGTTGTCGTTGCCCCGCATCACGAAGTGTGTGTCTCGGATTTCTGCAACTCTGTCAGCCAGAGCGGCGGGTAACGTAACCTGCGATGGTGGAATACAGATAGGCTTGCCGCAGTCCATGTGTTCCATCAGATTGTGGGAAAAGTGCAGTTCGTATGCGCCGGAGAGAAGTTTGGGCGCTGCCGCGATACACTCACGCACACTGCCGATGGAGTGAAAGTCCTCCCCTCTTTTCATCATAGGGCGGGGTGGCCGCATGTCTGAGCGAACCCAGAGAGCATTATCACACGAGAGCCCGTAATTATTGAGCTTTGCCGGTCCTCCCTCGCTGTGCAGCTCGCGCACGTGTATCTTGACGAGCTTGCCTTCGTATTCGGGCTGGTGGCAGAAGGGCTGCACTTCATGCACCCGCTCGCTCAGTATATCGTTGAAAAACAGAATCCAGATGCCGATGCTGGCCGCCCCCGTCCCTAGCGCTGTCAGTAGGCATACCAGGGTCAGCAGACTCCGAATCAGGGGGTGGCGGCGAAGGAAATCCTTCATCGGGTTGAAATCGTCAGTCCCTTGAGCAGAATTTCCAAGTTGTTCTGGGTCTGATTAATATTCTTGAGCAGGGTCTGCAGACCTTCCCAGCCGGGCAGAGCGGCCAGCTGGCGGCGCACCTGCAGCACTCGTACCAGTTCATCCGGGTGGTAGAGGCGGTCATCGTTGCGGGTACCGCTCTGCGGAATTGAGATGGCGGGGTAGATGCGGCGTTCGGAGAGCTCGCGATCCAGGCGGATCTCCATGTTGCCCGTGCCCTTGAATTCCTCGAAAATGATTTCATCCATGCGGGATTCGGTTTCGATGAGGCAGGTGGCAATGATGGTAAGACTGCCACCTTCTTCCACCTTGCGGGCCGCACCGAAGAACTTGCGGGGCCTTTCCAGCGCATTGGAGCCCAGACCACCGGACATGGTGCGTCCGCCGCTCTGGTTGGCGTTGTAGCCACGGGCCAGGCGGGTGAGGGAATCGAGCATGATAATGACATCCCGCCCCTGTTCCACCAGTCGGCGGGCGCGCTCCAGCAGCAGGTCGCTCAGCTGGGCGTGGCGGCGGGACGGTTCATCAAATGTGGAAGCATAGACGGGCACATCCACTGTATCTTCGAAATCCGTTACTTCTTCAGGGCGTTCATCCAGCAGCAGCACCAGCAGGTCCGCCTTGGGATAATTGGCGCGCAGACTCCTGGCCATGGTCTTGAGCAGTACCGTCTTACCGCCGCGGGGTGGGGCTACCACCAGTGCTCGCTGCCCCATGCCCAGCGGGGTGATGAGGTCGAGTACGCGCATGGCCGGTGATTTGATGTCCGGATTTTCCAGAATCAGGCGTTCTGTGGGAATCAGCGGGGTCAGTCTGTCAAATGGCTTGGGTTGCTGATATTCAGCAGCGGGCGCACCTTCAATTTCCAGGATTTCGCCTGCCAGGAGATTGCGCTCATACTTCCCCTGTACTGCGCGCAGCTTTACCTTGACGCTGTTACCGGGGCGCAGCTCATACTTACGGATGAGCTCCTGAGGAATGCGGGGGTCATCATCACCGGGGCGGAAACTGCGTGCTTCATCGCGCAGGAATACCATGTTGTCTCTGCCGAATTCCAGGATGCCGCTCACCTCTACCTGGCTGCCTTCCGAAAGGTAAGTGTATGCCAGTTCGGCCACCAGCTGCGGGCGGGGCAGGGTGTCGGTGCCACGGCGTGCCGTTGTTGTGGCAATGCGTTGCAATTCATTCAGCGGTAGCGCACGCAATTCGTTCAGGTTAATAACCACTGAGCGTGCATGCATGGCCTTGGCTTCTGCGGCCAGCTCCGTAGTGTAGAAAAGTTCTACCTGGCTGCGCAGCATTTCTTCGGAGCCTTCATTCCAGAATACCAGGTTGGCGCGGTCAATTTTAGCCTGCGTGGGCATCTGTGCCGCAATCATGGCCTCCGCCTGGCTGCGGTTGAAGCCGTCTCTCGTTGCCATCCGGGCTATCTGGGTTTCTGTTGTGGCCGCCACTACGCATACAATATCTGCCCCGAATTCCACGGGACTTTCGAAATAAAGCGGAATATCCACCAGAAAGGTGTGCACATCTCCGCGGCGGCGTGCTTCCGCTTGGGTGTGCAGGCACATCTGCCCCAGCTTCGGGTGCACCACATTGTTCAGTTTGTCGCGGCCTTCAGGGTCGGTTTGCACAATGTTGCGCAGAAAATCCTTGTTTACGCTGCCGTCATCGCACAGGGCTTCAGAACCGAATGCTGTCACCAGGTCACGGGACAGTTTACCCGTCTGCTGCAATTCTGCCACAGCGGCGTCACAATCAAAAAGTTCCACACCTTCACCACCCATCTCGCGCAGCATTTCCACCACGGTGGACTTGCCCGAGGCAATGCCTCCTGTTACAACAATAACTTTCACGCCGCGCATTCTACCACAGTGCGCCTGTGGCATCAAGCCCAATTCGCGTGCGTACGCGAGCAATGAAAACGCAAAACAGCACAACATGCTGATGCTGTGCTGTTTTGCGTGTATAGCCCCGGTAGGAATCGAACCTACATCAGAGGTACCGGAAACCTCCGTCCTATCCATTGAACGACAGGGCCGCTGTC
Organism: Akkermansiaceae bacterium UBA3385; assembly: GCA_002358905.1. GTDB lineage: Bacteria > Verrucomicrobiota > Verrucomicrobiia > Verrucomicrobiales > Akkermansiaceae > Akkermansia. Next base: position 54,313 of record DEPT01000070.1, on the reverse strand, counting down.
TGGTGCAGATGATGCCACAGCACCAACAGTATGTCAAGAGAAGAAGTTTGACATGCTCAATTCGCTTTTTTTATCTGCTCTTTCTTGACATGGCTGTTCTCTGTTGGTAGGATGTAGAATTATGAGTACACCGCGCATTGTTGAGGCCAGAATCGAGATTCCCATGGGGAGCCGTAATAAGTATGAGGTGGATGAGAAAACCGGCCGCATCAAGCTGGACCGTGTGCTGTATTCTTCTGTTTATTATCCTGCTGAATACGGATTTGTGGAAGATACCCGATATCTGGATGGCGACCCCCTGGATATCCTGGTATTCACTTCTGCTCCGACTTTCCCCGGATGTTATGTGGACTGCCGCATCATCGGTGGCATGGATATGATTGATGGAGGAAAGCCCGACGTGAAAATCCTGGCAGTGAATGTGGGTGACCCTCGATATGATCATGTGAATACGCTGGAGGACCTGCCCCCTCACTACCTGCAGGAAATTCAGAACTTTTTCCTGACATATAAAACGCTCCAGAATAAAAAGACGGAAGTAGGTGACTTTTTCGGCGTGGATACCGCCTGCCGTATTATCGACGCGTCATTTGAGCGCTTTGCCGCAGAGAAAAAGTAAGCGCAGATAATCGAATTCCGCGCTATTTCTGCAGAATTTTTCCCCGAATTCTGTTTTTCTTTTATTTTTTTTGAAAAAAAAGAGGAAAGATGCGCTAACAGGTTTATAATAAATTGTGAGCAAGGGTGATAAGATGTCGCTTTTTGTGGATAGGGCTCGCCCCCCCCTATATATTGTGGTGTGAATATATCAAACACAATATGTTGATGCAGGGGGTGCGTTACAGGCTAAACGATTAAGCTTGCCAAATGGAAAAAAGCGAGTATAATAGCGCACCCGCTGCGCGTGCGGGAATAGTTCACACTGTTATTCATTTTCATGAATTGCCTACGCTCCATACATGTCACGTTTGATACGATTCAGTCACCTGTACGCCGGGGCTGGTTGAAGTACTTTGTTGCCGCTATCGGAGCAAGCCTGGGCATGGCCGATGCTCAGGAACGTGTGGTGCAGAACTACTGGTGGATTATGCCCCGAGAGGCTCCGCAGAGCGCACCTCGTGTCATCCGGGTTACTGGAGAGAAAGGCAGTGAGTATGAGGAGCTTGATTACCTGGATGATGCCGGTGATATGCGGGATGATGCCGCTCTGTGTCACGCTCGTGTGGCGCGCCAGGTCGCACTCCGCCGGGAGGCTTTGAAGCTGGTTCAGGAGTTGCAGGCAGAGGGTAAATCTCCGCTGGTGGCTTATGAGGAAGCCTGGACAACTGTATACAAGCAGCATTGGCTGAATGCCAACTGGGGAACGGGAAGCTCTGCTATGGAGGAAATGCTGACCCGCCTGGCCGCTGCTGAGGAAGGTGAAATCTCTCTGACTCCGGAAGAGCAACAGTGGCTGCTGGAGGCGCTGCTGGAGGATGATGCCCGCCTGGACGGGAAGGAAGGGCAGGCGTTGCTGCGGAATCTGGCACGCCGTCTGCGTGAGCAGGGGTTCGGCCTGTTTAATGTGGACCTTGCTGTTCAGGATGAGCTGATGATTCGCTTTGCTGAAGCCATGAAACATGGGCAGAACAGTATGGCCGCTTATCGCGATGCTTTGTTCAAAACCCATCGGGGCAGCATCATGCAGCACCAGTTGGTCGGTTATTATGCCCCTGTGGGCATGGGGGTAGGCGGGGCTCGTGCTGCGTACCGCCAGGCTGCGCCCAAGGTGACCACCACGCTTGGCTCAACCAATACGCAACCTTCGCAGAAAGCTGAGTTCCAAGGAACTGCCACTTTGCAGCCGGATTTCTCCACGGGCATGAACCCCAGTGCCGGAGCGCTGGAGAATTTCCTGGCTGAAGCACCCTCGCAGTCCGCAGATAAGGAAGTAGATAAGGAGGAAGAGGAAAAAGACAAGCTTGAAAGCGAAGAGAAGGTCGATGCCGGGGCTGCCACTACTGCGCCATCCTTGGTGATGCGCCCCTTCTCTATGCGCGCCATTGCTGCAGCCTTGCAGAACGAGGGCGAGACCGGAAAGTCAGAATCTCCCGATGTGCCGGTGCAGGGCGGGGTGATTGAACTCTCTCCTGGTGAATTGCTTGACGTAGGCGCCAACCGAATCACCGCTGGTGGCACCGGTGGTCGCCTGGAAAATGTGCAGATACTGGAGACCGGCGAGCTTACCCGCCCCATCACGGGAGACACCGTAACCGTGCATAACCTTATTTCCGCTGCCCCTGGAAGCTCTGTCGGTACTCTGACCGATGTGTCCCTCCATGCCGGTACCTACACGGATTATGCTACCCTGCATAACATAACCTTCGCCGGGGAGAGCACGCTCTCGGGCTATATCACCTTTGAGAAGACTCAGGCCACGGGTGGTATAAAGGTGACCAGCGGCACCCTGAACGTGACGGACCTTACCTTTGACCTGCGCGGCCTGGCTATGGATGTGAAGACCCTCATCGTCGAAGATGGGGGCACCCTGGTGGGATGGAATGAGAAAAATGTACACTTTGTCTACAGCGGCGTGAAGGTGAACAGTGCCGCTGTGACTTTTGGGGAAGCCGGTAAGGTTAATCTTTCCACCGAGCACGGTGGTAATCTGTACTGGAGAGGCGCTGCGGATGATAAGTGGAACACCAGTTCTGCAAACTGGAGTAGCTCCGCCGACGGTGCCACATACGAGGCATTCACCGCTCTTTCCAATGTCTATTTTGGTGAAGGCGGCGCGGAAGACCGCGAGATATCTGTTACTCAGGATATGGTGGTGGCAAATCTTGGCGTGACCGATGGCGGCTATGAGTTCAGCGGTGCCCGTGTGGCTGTGCTGGGGGATGCGAGCCTCAATCCCGGAAACGGTGTCGTTACTTTCAACAACCAGCTTGTGGTGCAGGGCGCCCTGGCAGCTGGAGGCTCCGGTAGTGTCGGTTTGCTGGGCGGCGCCACCATCGTTAAGGATGCTACGTTCCAGAACCTCACCACAACCATTGGCGGAGATATGACCGTGGGCGGCAAATTGACCGTCAAAGCCGGCGATGCTTCGACAGCCGGTACCCTCACTATCACCGGCAATGTGACGGCGAATGAGATGGAGCTTGTGGTGAATGGAGGCTCCGCATCCGTATCCGGTAATCTGACAACTACTTTTATCACAGAGAATAAACGCGGTTCGATTACCATTGGCGGCTCGGCGAAGCAGCAATACACCGGCACAGTAACCGCCGGAAACCTGACCGTTAATACGCAGAAGAATGATGTATATTTCAGCAGACTTCAGGTAGATAAACTCACCGTCGGTGAGGGGGCCACTGTGCATGTGCAGACCTCGTCTGATTCGGTGGCTGTGTCCTCTTCTGTTTTCCCGGTGGTTGATTTGTACGGCACCCTGGCGCTGGATGCTCCCGGCGTTACCTATAATGACAGTCACAAGGTGAATGTGATGAGTGATGCGGCCAGCCTGGTTTTCGGTGAGGGCTGCACCATCGCAGACCTGCAGATTTTCGGTAAGCAGGATAACACCGGTAGCTCGAGCTACACGGATGTGGATATCGAGGTGAACTCCAGCTCCGCCACGGTGACGAAGATGCAGGATCTGGGAACCCTGGAGGTAACATCCGGCTCGCTGACCGTGAAGAATGCTACCGGCGCGGTGCATGGTAAGTTGATTCTGGATAAAGCCCAGCTGAAACTGGGCGCAGGTGCGGATGATATCATGGCAACCGGTTCCGGTGCTGTTGAACTGAAGAATGGCGCCCGTCTGGATATCGGCTCAACGACCCAGACCTTGTCTGCCGGGAATGCAATATCCCTTTCCGGCGCTTCTTCCATCACGGGTGCGGCTGATGGGGGTGGCCTGAAACTTCGAGACGACAGTCTTTGCGTGAACTATGAGAACACCGGCAACAGTATTGATGCCAATCTGACCGTGGCGGCAGGGCAAACTATCACCCTGAACTCTGCCTCGGCAAACAGTTCTCTGGAGATATCTGGTTCCATCTCCGGCAGCGGTGATATTGTGCTGGGCAACTCGGATAGTGAAACGGAGAACGTTCCGGGCACAGTAGTGCTTTACGGCGCTAATACCGGCTTTAAGGGCAAAGTAACAGTGTATGACGGCTCTACTCTGACCCTGCTGAATACAGAAGCCCTGTCGAATGCCAGTGGTGTAGTCCTGGAGTTCGGTGGTACCCTGGCCCTGAACGCCCCCGGTGCGGTCAATCTCAACGCGCTTACCTTCAAGAGCGGTTCGTCTCTTTCCATTTCCTCCATTGTCGGCACGGATGCTGCCTCCTCCAAGGATGCGGTGCTGAATGTTAACGATAATTCCCTCAAGTTGGATAATGTAGTGCTGAATCTCAACTTCTCTCAGGAGTTGCAGTCGATGCAAACCTACAACATCATGACCGGGGTATCATCCATAGACAATCTCAGCTTCAACGTGACGCATAATAATGATGTTAAGCTGGATGTCTCTCAGTATAAGATTGTCCTTGATGGTAATTTGCTCTACATCCACACCATGATGGGCAACGTATGGGATGGTTCATACTCTGAGAATTGGACTCTGACCGGCAATGGCGGTAACTGGAGTGGGGACGAATATCAGCAAGGGGAAGGTGTGAAGTATACTGCGGCTATTTTCGGCGACCTGACGACCGATGGCCAAACCCAGTCGACGGAGACGGTCAAGGTGAAGGATGTGGTTTCCCCTGGGAACGTTTATTTCACGGCGGATACAACCGCCTATCAGCTTGATTCCGATGGTGGCGGTCTGGCTGCAGGTACCCGGATTCACAAGCTTGGTAAGGCTGATGTAACACTGGGCCTGGCGAACAATGCCACCGAGGGCACCGCTCTGGGGAATGTGGATATTCAGGCCGGCTCCCTCACGTTGAGCAATAAGATTGCGGTGAAGGGAACGGTGGAAGTTGATGATAGTGCTACGCTCACGCTGAAGAGTGACACTGGTGGGCTGGACATGGTTGGTGTGAATGGTGTTACCTACACGGCATCATCCAATGCAGGGGATGCCAAGCTCAGCGGCGTGACGATGGATGCTGCCGGTATCAGAGGTACGAAGGATGTATATAACGCCGCCATCGAAGATGACATCAAGGCCGCAGAAATCAACGCAAGCAATTTGCTGGTTCAGGGAAATGCAGAACTGCAATATCTCATTCTTAAAGATTTTAAGGCGGCGGGTAACGTGACGTTGTCTGATGTTACATTGACTTCTTCTTCAACCGCGACGACCTTGACGGGGGTGACAATAGGCTCGGGCGTTGAGGTAAATGCATCCGGTTCCTACATTCTTTCCGGAAAAAATCTTACGTTTGATAGTGCGCTCACCAATAAAGGCACTGTTACGCTGGACATTGTAACTGATATTGACAATGAAAATTTAACTATTATTGAAATAGGTAAGATAAACTATGATACTCGAGTTGATACGTATGGCAATACTGAATACGTTTATGAGTTTATCAGCTCAACAGATGGTGGTGTCTTGTATGCGCCGGCGCTTTCAGCCGATAATTTTTCCATCAACGGTGTAAATCTGGGGAGTGGACTGAAGGATAAAGACGGGGTAAAATTCACGGATAACGGGAACGGCTCCATTACGCTGAGTATCTATGATGGCACGGTCAGTATGCCTCAGTGGGATGAGCGCTGGGGAAAGACCAAAAATGCCCCGGCTTTCTCCCATCGGTATGAAAGCACAGCAACCGACACGTTTACGCAGGCCTCGGGTATCGGTGGCGATGCCAAGTATGTTTCGCTGGCCTGGGGTATCGTTGTCGATGCCACCAAACAAAGTCACGATGCCACCTATTTCAAGTATGGTTCCATCGTGAATGAGACTAATGCTAAGAGGGTTAATGATGGGAAGGCTATCGTGGTGACTCTGACCTCTGACGCAAAAGGTGACCTTGTCGTTGGTGGTAACATTGCGGAGAGTGAGGCTGCTGCTGCTGACCATGAGGTGTGGATATATGACAGCTCCGGCGTTAGGACCATTATCGGCGGTTTGACCAATAATAAAATAGATCCGGGGACTTCTGACTCTCCGGGGTCTTCTGTGACAACACCGCAGACTGCTGCCACCCATATTCTGGTGGACTCAAAAGCCACAAATGACAAAATTCATGTCGATGGCATCCCCGAGACAGACTATGCTAAGGAGTACATCATTGGTGGTTCCCGCTGGTGTAATCAGGACGCTGAGAGTGTTGTGACGGTGAAGTCGGGCCATATTTATAATATTTTCGGTGGTTCGTGCGGTGGCTGGCACGGGCAGCTGGTGTATGATAATTATGGTTACGTTACGAAGCGGTTGTGGGGATTCGAAAATGGATACGTTGATTGGACCGTCTGGGTGTATGATGAAACTCTGTGGCGCAATGTGCCGTATTTGACGCAGACCGGCACCGCACATGTTTATGTAGATGGTGGAACAGTTGGGGAAATCTTTGCCGGCGGCTTTTACGCCAACATTATAGGTACACAGAAGGTAGAGGGAAAGGAGCGTCCTCGTGCCGTAGAAATGGTGTTGACCGGTGGGACTATTGGTGGACCGGACTTGCGTGTTTTCGGAGGAACAGATCATGGTGTTGTCACGGGCGATATCTATGTGCGCATGGAAGGCTCGGCCAATGTTACTTCCATACTGGTGGGAGGCTCGAATGCAGGTGTGGTGAAAGGTGATGTCGTTCTTGATCTTATCAGTGGTACGGCAAACAAGGTTGAGGCCCCTGGTAAGGGATGGGATGAAGGAAATGATCTAGCCCAGATTTATGGTGACGTTCTGGTAAATCTGTACAGTGGATTCAAACTCGGTAAGGGTATTATTGAGTACAACAATCCTAATGTTGACGATCTCGAGTGCGGCATCTTTGGCGGTATGGAGCAGTCGAACCATGTCAAAATCCTAAAGGAAAATGCAAAAAGTACACTTCATTTTGCAGAGGGTGGAGCAACTTATACGCTGGGTGCCGTGAACTCCGACGGTTACACGGATTCAGCGAACTCCAGCATCGTGACAGGTTTTGACGCGTTTTCCCTGGAAGATAAGGCTCATGTTGTGCTGGCTCTCGGGAAATTCGATGTGGATATGGACCCCAGCAAGACGCTTGCAATCAGCGGTAAGGGTGTGGTAGAGGTAATCGGGCGCGGCTCGAACTTCGGGCGTAACATTGAGCTTCAAAAGAGCGCTACGCTTAAAATTTCAACCTGCGATATCGGCACGGGCGGGATTGGTGATGTCCGTACCATCACCGTGACGGACGGCACGACGGTCGACTTCACCGGTTTCTCGATAACGGGGCTGGATCCTGCTACTCCCGGCAAGGCTGGTCTGGACTTCAATGTGAAGATTTGCGGCAATGGTGTTGATGGCAAGGGTGCTCTCTACATGGGGCAAAGCACGCAGACCGCGGATGATACAAATGCCAATGTAAATGAGATTTACCTTCCGAAAGTGGAGCTCACTGGCAGTGCTTCCGTTAAGGTAGTGGCGCAGGAGGCTCTCTATATGGATTCCATCAAGCTGGCGGGGAATACCCTCACTAAGCTGGGCGCGGGTGATTTTATTACCCGCTCGGTGGAGAAGGTTGATGAGAAGACAACCGGTACGATATTGGTGCAGCAGGGGACATTTGGGGTTACCAAGACCACCGACGCTGCTGCGACGGATATGGTGCTGGCGGCCGGTGCAAAACTGAAACTGAACGCCACAGCCCCGGAAACCACAGACCAGGAAACCACAGACCCGGAAACCACCGACACTGCAGATCTGACGCTGCGTTCCTTGAGCGGTGCGGGAACGGTGGAGCTGAACGGCAGCACGCTGACGCTGCAAACGGTAGAAGATTCTGCCTATTATACAGAATACATGCCGGTTGAATATACGGGGGGCTCTACGTCCTATGACCAGTTCCTGGGGACGACCGGCTTCGGCTATGCGGTATTCAGCGGCTTGATTAAGGACGATGGCAAGCTTGTCAAAGACGGCAAAGGGGTGCACTATATCCTCGGCAGCAGCAATACCTACACCGGCGGTACCGAGCTGAAGAAAGGTCGCCTTTACCTGCTGGGGACCAGTACATCGGAAGACTTCACTAAGGGTGCGTCCTCTGTATCCTCCGGTGTGGCCGGCACGGGTGACATCGAATGGACCGGTTCAGCTGCTGAGCTTTATCTGGGGCATGGTGCCCATATTTACAACAATGGTACGGTCAGCGGTGAGGGCGCCGTCATCACCATTGGAGTGGAGGGTGCGCTCAAGGGAGTGCTGGCAAATTTCTGCAAGGGGACCACTAAGGTGACGAAAGGTGAGGATACGTATGTGGTAATCGATACTCATAACCTGAAGTCCATCGCCGTGGATGCGCTGTATGCAGACGGCACAGCCTATACTGCCGGAACGGAGATTGACCGTAGCAAGATGCTGCTGGTGAAGGATAGTTCTGTGAATGCCACGGCGGTTACCTTCCTCTCCGCTAACGGTTACAATGAGGCCTATTATTCCGGCTTTCTTTCAGGCAATGCCGCGCTGCGCAAGGTGGGCGAGGGAACGCTGGATCTTGACCAGACGAACAGTTACAGCGGAGAAATTAAAATTAAGGATACCAGCTACACCGTCGGAACTCTGGTGGAGGCAGGCACGCTCCGCCTGCGTGGCTGGGGTACTGTGGGCTCCGGTGCGGTTCAGGTGAATGCCGGTTCTTCATTGATGCTCACCTATATCGGCGGCTATGGAGAGGATGAAACGAAGAGCCTTGCCAATGATATTTATCTTTACGGAAACGGTGATGAGCAGTGGAAGGCTCATGATTCAACCAGTAAGCAGACGGCGGCGCTCATTTCCACGTTGGGACAAGCGGTCGAATTCACCCTGAGTGGCGACATTACAGGGGATGGCGGCGTGCTGCATTCCGGTGATGGAAGGTTGGTGCTCAATGGTGATTCCACATATACGGGCGGTACGGTCATCTCGCGCGGTGTAGTGGAGGTGCAGAGCGCTACGGGCCTGGGGGCTACGGAAAACGTGGATAGCGCAAAGGTTGTGCTCGACAAGGAAGCAGATTTGCACTTTACGGTAAAGGATGCGTACGAGGGAAATCGGCTGATTACCACACTTGCTTCTTCGGCTGATAAGATTGAGGGTGATGTCCGCATCACCGGCAACGGAACAACAGAGCGAGTGCTGCACATGATGGGCAATGGCTACAATGCCGCAACCACCACACTGGACAACAATGGCACTTTCCTGCTTTGCGGTGTGATTGCCGGTGAAACTGAGGATGTGGGGAAGGCTGTGGTATCCAATTCCGGGCTGCTTACCGGAACCGGCACTGTGGTGGTGTCTGATACCAAGGGTCTGGGTACGACAACTGCCACTTTTGGTTCCATCGTGGATTATACCGGCGATTTCCGGGTGGAGGGCGATAATGCTTCGATTAAGGTAACTACCGGTTCGTATACCGGCGGCAGCATCCATGTGGCGGGGCAGAAATCATCCGTTGATATTGGAGGTAACGTATCCATTGCGACCGGTGAATCGCTGGAGCTGCGTTCCACGGGCGTAGTGCCCACCCAGCCCCAGGGAGCTGAATCACCCAACCTGGGAACGGGAGCTGTGCTTATTTCGGGTGGCACCGTCAGTGTGGCTGCAGATGCGGTGTTGTCGGTGCGCAAAGCTGAAACGGAATATGCTTATGAGTTGCATGATATGCAGACCTCTGCCAGTGTTTCGCTGGAAGAGATTACGCTGCTTGCTGCGGCTCCAACCGAGAAGCATCATAAGATTGGCGAATTTAACGGTTCGTATACCGGCCAGTTTGACCCGGATATGGCCCTCAACCAGCAGGCTGTTGGTGCGGTGAAGGCTGCCAACGTGCTTACGTTTGACGGTGGCGCTATTTATGAAACATATAAGGGCCATACAAGTCTGATGGGTGGCGCGCTGGAGCTGGATATCATGGAGGGGAACCTGTTGACGCTCCATACCACGTTGGATGATACGCTGCCGTCGGGTACATATGAAAAACAACTGGTGCTGTTCAGTGATGTGAGCAGCGTGACCTTCGGCCTTGATGTGGCTGATGGGGGAGTGGCTACAAGGAATACGGGCGTTCATTATACCCAGGCAAACCGCTATATCACCGGCTGTGACTATGTTGATACACAAACCATGCTGGTGTATGATTCAGACGCAGGGGTGGTGTATCTGCAATTTAAGGTGCCTGAGCCCACGACAAGCACTCTGGGTCTGGCTGCGCTGGTGGCTCTTTGTGCCCGCCGCCGCAGAAAATAAGCACGGGAGAGTGAGACCTGTGGACGGATGCTATTCTGCCCGGATGGGTGGGGCACTTATTTCTGCGTCTGGGCGGCACTGGGGAGATTCAGGGATCGTTCCCGTGCAAATTTTTCGCAGGAAGTAACCCAGAATAAGGTCATGTGGATGATGAAGTAGATGGTAATCCCGGTGCCTGCGATGTTGATGATTTTGCCCAGGAGCCGCCAGCGTGTAATGAGCGCTACGCCGAGGACAATCAGGGCAATGACAACACCTACTACTCCGATTCCAATGGCACCGGCTTTGTCATGTGGCTCCGTCGTGGCGAAATGGATGATACCGGGAGTGACTCCGAGCATGAGCGTTGCGCCGAAGCAATCCCAGGCGTTAAATGCGTTCAAATCTTCTTGTTCATCGCTCATGCAGGTGCAGTATAGCGTGACTTGCGGCTTATGGCAATTTTTTTTTCTGAGAGGCCGTATGTTAGTGTGTTCGCAGTGCAGATTTTGCTTTACAAAAGAGGGGTAATCAGGCATTCTCTGCGCCGTCTATGTCATTTTCTGAACTTGGTATCTGCCCGGAGATTCTGGAGGCCATCGAGGTCCTTGGATTTGAAACACCTTCTCCCATTCAGGAACGTGCAATTCCGCCTGCACTGAGCGGGGCAGACATTCTGGGGCTTTCCCACACGGGGTCAGGCAAGACGCTGGCGTTTTCCATTCCGGCTCTGGAGTGCATAGACCCTGCGCTGCGGGCGGTTCAGGTGCTGTGTCTGGCGCCTACCCGTGAACTGGCTGTTCAGATTTGCCGTGAGGTGGATAAACTGGCCTTGTTCCTGGATGGAGTTTCCGCTGTGCCGATTTATGGCGGGGCATCCTTTGCCCCCCAGCTGGCCGCATTGAAGCGCGGTGTGCAGTTTGTGGTGGGAACCCCCGGGCGTGTTATTGACCTGATGGAGCAGGGTGAGCTTAAGCCGGACCACATTTCCATGCTGATTCTGGATGAGGCTGATGAGATGCTGGATATGGGGTTCCAGGATGATATTGACCGGGTGGTTGCCATGCTTCCGAAGGACCGTCAGACGCTGTTGTTCTCTGCCACAATGTCTGCAGCTATTCGTTCTCTGGTGGATTCTGTAGCGAATGAACCTTTGGAAATTGCTATTGAGCGGCCGCAGCTAACTGTTCCCACTTGTGAGCAGTGTGTGTATGAAGTGGTGTTTTCTTCCCGCATTGAGGTGCTCAGCCGCCTTATTGAAATGGGGCGCATGAAGCGCGGGCTGGTCTTTGCCAACACGAAGCGTGTGGTGGACGATATTGTGGATGGGCTTCTGGCCCGTGGTTATGCAGTGGACCGTCTGCACGGTGACATGCCGCAGACTCTGCGCGAGCGTGTCATGGATTCATTCCGCAAAGGGAACCTGACGGTTCTGGTTGCCACTGATATTGCAGCCCGGGGTCTGGATATTGACGATGTGGACACGGTGGTGAATTTTGAATTGCCCCGCGACCCGGAGGATTACGTGCACCGCATAGGCCGCACTGCCCGCGCAGGCCGCAAGGGCAGGGCTGTTTCCTTTATCGGCCGCCGAGATTTTTCACTTCTCGCCCGCCTGGAGCGTTTTGTAGGTGTACGGATGCAGCGTGAGAAGGTGATGACCGGTACTCAGGTAGAAGAAGTGCGCCGGGAGTCCCTGGTGGACGAAATTCTGGAGAACGCGGCCATGGTCACTGAGCTTCCGGAGGCCTTGCAGGATATTGACATGCCAGCAGAGCAGTTGCTTGCCGCGATGTTTAACCTGCTTGTATCCAAGACAAGTCGCGAGCTGCAGCCGATTCCGGAAGACAGACCCAGTAAGTTTGCCCGCTCCAATCGCCCGGCGGAGGATGAAGTGCCCGCTGTGGAAAAGGGGAATGACTGGAGCAGCCTGCAGCAGAGCGTGACTCTGTTCATGAATGGAGGAAAATTGCTCGGTCTGCGTCCTAAGGATATTGCCGGACTTTTCTACAATGAGGGTGGCGCTCCCAAGGGAACTGTGGGTGATATCCGCCTGTTCCTGAAGCATTCACTCATCGAGGTGTCTCCGGAGATTGCTCCACAGCTTATTGAGCGCCTGGGAACCTGCCAGATTTGTGGATACGAGGTCAATGTTCGCGAAGATAAAGGCCGCCCGGACTCTGGCAATGCTCCCTACGAACGCGAAATCCGCCCTCGCGAGCGAGAACGCCGCGGTGCTTCCTATGCTGGCCGTGGTAATTCCAATTTCCGCCGCGAGCGCAGAGAATTCCGTGAACGTGGTGGTGAGCGCAGCGAACGCGTGTTCTACGATAAGTTCAGCCGTCGTCCCCGCCGCCGGGATTGATGCCTGAATGGTTTGCAGATTTTTTTGCAGCGGTGGTCTGCACATGTGTCCCAAAGATTATGAAAAAATAGCCCTAAAGGACATAAAGGTATAGTGTTCTGTGTAAAAAATCGTAGTGGGGTATCACTCGCCTCACCATCAGCAGTAAGTGTTCATTCGTGGTTCTATCGGCGTAAGCCGCTAACTTTCAATTCGTCAATCGTAAATTGTCAATCGTAAATCCACGTGTACCAAATCTTTGGGACACGTATGGGGGGCTGGTCCCGCTGCTTTTTTCTTCTTGACCACATTTCAAAATGTGTTATAAGAGAAATACTGTTGTTTCACCTTGCCATGAAAAAGAACACATATACCCGTTTAATTGCATTGCTGACACTCGCTGCCTGTCTGCTGCTCGGGGCCGTTTTCGGCAAAGTCGCACGTATGTCTGATATGACTCGGACTGATGATATCGGGCGGTCTGTGGCGTCCAGCTTGAAATGAATTGTATGATTATTCATAACAAAGCGCAGCAGGTGTGAGCCTGCTGCGCTTTTTCTTGTAATTGATTGGTACGGAAGTGTTATTAGAACTCGATGTGAGCCTGCAGACCGGTGGCACTCACGGTGCTGGTGTCGCGGTAGGCAGGGTCAATGTAGAGCTGGTAGTACGGAGCAACGGAGATGTTGCCGGTCAGCTGGAAACGGTAGGTGAGTTCCATGACCTTTTCAAACTCATTGACCAGGGGGGTAGCATCCTTGTCTCCGCACTTGTATACACCGATGCCTGCACCGAGGTAGTCCTGCGGGCGGTAGGGATTCAGGCGCAGGGTGGTGCCGACCATGGCTTCCTTGCGGGCGCGAACGTGTTCGCTGCTGGCCAGGGCGAGACGGGCATAGACCTTCATCTGATCATTGACGTTGTATTCTACGCCGCCCATGATACCCACGGCATTGTGCTGCTCTTCGACTCCACGGGAGCCAACGGAGTCCATGCTGGAGAAGAAGGAGGCAATACGCCAGGTGCCTTTGCTTTCATTGAAGCAGTGGCCCCATTCAGCCTGCACGGCGTAGCCATTGGTGTTGCCCCAGTTCAGGAAGTTGTCACCCAGGCCCAGACCCGTTCCGATAAAGGCGGCGGTCACAAAGTTGTTCTTGTCGATTTCATGCTGAACCACAGCGCCGGGGGTGCCGTAGTACATGGGGAGAACGGGAGATTTCTCGAATGCGTCATTCATGAATCGAGCGTGGCCGATGCGGTCGAAATACATGCTCATCCAGATGGCACCTACGTTCACGCATGTGCGCTTGTTGTTGAAGTACTGGCGCAGGGTAGCATTCATGATATAAAGCCCGGCGGGACCCACACTGTCAGTATGCTGGCCGGTGCCGATGCCCATGCCATCGTAGTAGAAGGTGTTCGGGTTGGTGGAGTCGTGGTCGAGCCCCCAGGAGCCTGCCAGTGCCAGGTTTGCCCATGTGCCGCCATTCACGCTGTCCTCGATGATACGCTGATCCATGGAGCTGAAGTAGATGAGGGACAGGTTCTCTGCGTCAAAGCCTGTGCTCTGGTTATCAACAGCCCAGTAGGCACCGTAAAGTTCTACATACAAGCCGGTTCCGGTTGTGTTATACAGCTTCTGCTTCCAGGCCGGAGCAGAGGAGTCCGGAATGAGCAGGGTGCCGTCGTAGAAACGGTGGAAGGTATCGCAGGTTGTGGTGCTGGCGGAAGTCGCTTCACCGGCGTGAAGCAAGCCGGCGAGGGAGAGCAGGGAACATATAATGTGTTTGATTTTCATGGTGCAATACGGTGTGTGCGGCGAAACTGTATCATACCCTAACATCTATGGCAAGAAAATAAGTGGATTAGATGGGCATCATGTACAATTTTGCCCCGCCGGGCACACGACTTCCCGGCGGGGCAATTACTGCAACACTCGTTACAGCACGACAACGATTTTCGTAGAATCAGAACGAGAGTACCGTCTGCACTCCCCACAGGCTTTCGTGGGAGACGCTGCGGTATGCCGGATTCTTGATGTACTGGTAGTGCGGCATGATGCGCAGGTAGTCATTTACCTGCAGGTTGTATACCAGCTCTACTACCTGTTCGCGGTTGTGGCCAGGGCGCCCGGTTTCTTCATCGATGTAGGCAGGGGCGGTTTCGAAGTTGTTACGTGCGCCTCGGAAGATGCCATAGGCGAGGCCAAGGAAATCATTCTCGCGTTCCGGCAGCAGTCTGACATGGGTCCCAACGCTCCACTCGGCGGCGTTACCCTGCTCTGCATAGCGGGCGAGCCCGGCGCGGGTATACACGGTGCATGTGTCGCTCAGGCTGTATTCTGCGCTGGCGCTTACACCCCAGTTTCTCTGGTTGGCTTCTCCCACGTTATCAATGCTCTGGTAGAACGGGGTAAGTCGGAAAGTCCCATCTCCATCGGCAAAGTTACGGCCCCATTCGCCCACCAGCACGTAGCCGTGGCCATCTCCGAAGTTAAAGGGGTTGCTACGGTAGGTGGAGTCTGTGCGCGAAAATGCGAACTGCACATAGTTTTCTGCATTGAGCTCCTGCTGCAGAACGAGGCCGAGGTTGGCATCGGTGAGTGGAACGATGGTGGTATTGATGAAGGCGCCATTCGTGAAAGAGCTGAAGGAGTCATTCGCAATGCTCACGCAGTCAAAATAGTTGGTGAGGTTCACGACACCGCCGATGATGCAGCTGCTCCCGCTGTTAAAATAGTGCATGACGGCCAGCTCCGGCAGCACGGCATCTGACGGACCGTAAATGTCAAAATGCGGGTAGGCCACACTGCCGTAGCCATCTGCAAACATGGAGTTTTTTTCGTCAGAGCGTCCGTCTAGAGCCCAGGAGCCGGAAAGCTCTGCACGCAGCCAGGTACCGCCGTTTACACTATCCTCAATCAGTTGCTGATTGACTGCAGCATGGAGGAGGAAGTAGTTGTTGTGGAGGTTGGTGCCGGAAGCTGCATGGGAGGTCTGCCAGTAACCATAGGCGGTATCGACATACCATTGGGTACCGTATGTTTCATGAGCTTTGATTTTATAGCTCGGGTCTCCTTCCTCCGGGGTGAACATGTTGATTCCCTGGAGAAGTTCTCCTGCCGTCGGCTTTGAGTCCTCCGCTGCGATCACCGGCAGACTCAGGAGTCCGGCCAGTGCCATGGCGATTATGTTCGTTTTTTGCATGATAAGATAAAATTATGGGTTGGGGCGTGTTGAATCAGGGCTGTTTAGGACGTTTGTTGCAGTTCCCGCTGCAGCCGCTGCAGCCACCGGCGCAACCTTTGCCGTCTTTTTTTCGCAGACAGGAACGCAGGGCAAGTCCGCCGGCGAGCAGTAAGACCAGTATGATGATGAAATCTGCCATGGGGAAATTAGTGGTTGTTCTTATGCGGATTAGGCCTTACCACCTGGAAAATGACCAGAAGTGCCAGAATTCCTGCCAGGATTTGAGCGCTGCCCATGGTGCCTTGTGAGAAATAGAGGCCGAGCTGGTAGGTGATGAATGCAATGGTGTAGGCCCAGAGGGTCATATAGCCGATGGCAAACCAGGTCCAGCGGGTGCTGTTCATTTCCCGGCGTATGGCACCGCATGCGGCAAAGCAGGGGGCGCACAGCAAGTTGAAGAGCATGAAGGAAAGGGCCCCCAGGGAACTGAATGCACCGGATGCGCGTACATCACCGGCTACGCCAGCGATTTCTTCTTTTTCATCGTCGTCTGCCGGTTCAGCGGGTCCCTCTGCTGCCGGCTGGGTGGGGACTGCTTTGCGTGTGGCGTAGTCTCCTTGCCACAGGGCTACGGTGAGGGCACTCAGGGCATTGGCCTTGGTGTAGTCGTGGCTGCGGGGCAGGGGGGCTTCCTCCGGGGCTTCTGTGGGTGCCTGTTGCTCCTCCCCATGGGCGGCGTAGAGTACACCAAATGTACCCACTACGTTTTCTTTTGCTATGAGCCCGGTAATGGTGGCTACAGCGGGTTTCCAGTCCCCCCAGCCCAAGGGGGCAAAGAGGGGAGCGAACAAGTTGCCGGTTTCAGCCAGCATGCTATGCTCCACGGCACTCTGGTTTTCTGATGTGTTCAGGTATTCGAATTTCCAGTTATAGTTAGAGAGAGTCCAGATGAAAGCCGAGGCCAGGAAAATGACGGTACCAGCCTTCTGGGCAAAGGATTTGCAGCGCTCCATGGCCCGGAGGTTGATGTTGGCCCCTTGCGGCATGTGGTAAGCTGGCATTTCCATGACGAACGGGTTATAGCCACCTGCAAACATGTGCATTTTCCGCAACATCATGCCACCGAGAATAACGGACCCGAAGCCCACAAAATAGGCAATGGTAGCCACCGTGGCAGTCTGCCCGAGCATGGCTCCAATGAGCGCCAGAATGGGAAGTTTGGCTCCGCAGGGTACAAAGGTGGTGAGCATGATAGTCATGCGGCGGTCTTTTTCGTTTTCGATAGTGCGTGTGGCCATGACTCCCGGCACACCGCAGCCCATGCTGACCATGAGTGGAATGACGGATTTACCGCTCAGTCCGATGGCGCGGAAAAGTCGGTCGAGCATGAAGGCTACGCGGGCCATGTAGCCGCAGTCCTCCAATATGGACATGAGCAGGAAAAGTACGGCCATCTGAGGCAGGAATCCGAGCACGGCTCCCACCCCGGCCACGATGCCATCTGCGATGATGGCTTGCAGCTGCAGGCTGCACGCCAGGGTGCAGCGCCCGAGCATGCCCACTCCGGCGGAAAGCAGACTGAGCAGCACAAACCAGGTGGCGAATTCGCAGCGGCCGGCGCGGCCTGTGAGCTTCATGGGTTTGTAACTGAATCGTTGTGTGCGGCTTCCGTAGTTGTTCGCTCCCTTTGAACCGGGCTTGAACAGAGCCATGAGCAGCAGAGTGGCGTTGGTGAGCCAGAGTGCCCACAGCAGCACCTGGTGCAGGATTCCGGGCAGGTGCGGGCACACGTATTCCAGTATGAAGGGTGCCACCATGATATAGAGCCACGCTCCGTTCATGTTCATATCATGCAGACGCCGCAGCATAGCCGGGAAAATCAGTATCATGCTCAGAATAGCACTGAACATGGTCAGTGCTTCTACTCCGGCGGCTTGTTCCCCGATGAAGCCCCCCAGCCAGTCGCCTACTACAGGACCGAACAATACATCATTTGCCCAGTCGGTTCCCCATACTCCTACAGTGTTGATGGAGAGGTAGTAAATGGCGTACATGATGGCCACGAAAATGAGAGGACCAGCGAAACGATTGGTCAGTACGGCATCTATTTGCTGGGAGAGGGTTTCCTTTCGCCCTTTCTGAATCACGACGTGCGGAATAACGGCGCAGATGGCATCGTACCGGTTCCCGGCTATGATGGAGGCAACATCGTCATCCATGGCCGCTTCCAGCTCCATACGGATGTCCTCCAGCGCATGGGCTTTCACTTTGCTTACTCCTTTTTGCAGCAGTTCTTCCCCTTCCAGCATTTTGATGGCTTCGAAGCGGTTGGCGCCGTATTCTTCCATGACCTGGGCTACGGCTTTTTCTACCGGTTCTGCGTATTTCAAGGGCGCTGGGGCAAGGGGTGGCTCTGCAAGCATGAGTTGAATCAGCTCTGCTATGCCGGTTTGTTTTAAGGCGCTGACTGCCACAACCGGGCAACCCAACTGCCGGCTCAGGGCTGTTGTATCGATTCGCATGCCGCGTTGTTCAAGCAAATCGCACATGTTCAGGGCTACTACCATGGGTAACCCGGTTTCCATGAGCTGCGAGCTCAGGTACAGATTGCGCTCCAGGTTTGTGGCATCCACCACGTTGACCACCAAATCCGGCTTTCCTTCCACCAGGTACTGGCGGGATACGACTTCTTCCGGTGAATAAGGCGAAAGGGAATAGATGCCGGGAAGATCCTGAAGCTCGATTTCCTCGTGCTCCGTCAGTTGGCCCCCTTTTCGATCCACGGTGACACCCGGCCAGTTACCAACATACTGATTTGCTCCGGTCAGTTCATTGAACAGTGTGGTCTTTCCGCTGTTCGGATTGCCGGCCAGTGCTATGCATCTCTTCATCGGTGTGCTTCTTTATCTGGTTGTTACTTCGATGCAGGCGGCCTCTGCCTTTCGCAGAGAGAGTTCAAAACCTCGTACTGTCATCTCTATCGGGTCTCCAAACGGCGCCATCTTGAGTACTTTGACCTCTGCGTTTTTGGTCAGCCCCATGTCTAGTATCCGCTGCCGAAGTGCTCCTTCTCCGTGAACTCGCACGACCCGGACACTGCGGCCAACCTTGACCTGGTTTAATCTGATGTTCTCTGTTTCCATGCTGGTGTTAGTGCAGGCTAATTGTGAAGACGGCCGAAGTTTAGTTCAAGCTAACTTTTTTGTCAAGCGCTTTTTCTGACGCTGTCGTGCAAGGGGGGGCGGTTTTTCGCTCTATCCCGTTTCTGAGGTAAGATAGACAGCGTGATGTTTTGGTGTTCTGGATTGTGGCTCTTTATATGTAATATTTCAAAGTCAGAATACTATAGTTGATAAGGAAGGGGGCGCTCCCTTGTGTTAGGATGGCGATGTACCCACCCGGTGCCACCCAACAAAGAGGGTGCAGGGGGATGTTTAATTTTCAAACAGAATTAAAATATATTCGATATGATGACCGCAAGACAATACGAATTGCTTGCGTCTGCAATAGAGAAAAACAGAGTTCAATATGAATAAAAAAGAAGCAAATAAATTGTTGTGTGAGTCTGCATGTAAAGGAGATGCAGTGATGCTGCATGCGGCTCTTTCTGCTGGAGCGGATGCGAATTCTGTGGATGAGAAGGGCTATAGCAGTCTGATGATTGCATCGTATAATGGTCAAGTCGAATGCGTAAAAGCGTTGCTTGCAGCAGGCGCGGAGGTGAATGCGGTTGATGAGTACGGCAGAAGTGCGCTCATTTTTTTGTGCATCCCTCCGTATGAGGATTGGCATCGGAAATGCGATTCGGAGCCTGATGATGTTTTTGATGACGAGATAGATATTGACGAATTTGAACGCATGAAAGAGTGCGTGAATTTGCTGATTAAGGCGGGAGCAGATGTAAATGCTGCAGATTGTCTGGGGTATACGGCCCTTATGGGAGCTGCGATGAATCCTTTTGATGACTGGTGTGTTCAGATGCTTCTCGATGCCGGAGCGGATGTGAATGCCGTGAGTTCACGCGGAGAAACCGCGCTGAGTCTGGCGATTCAGGAGTGGAAAGGTGATGTAGCGTCTTTGCTGCTTCAGTCTGGGGCAGATGTGAATCGAGCCGGTTATACAGTGGAAGGTATCATGCTGCACATGGCTTACACAGGAGACGAAAGGATTATAGAGTCTATGTTAGCGCGGGGGGCAGATGTGGAGGCTGTAGATGAATCCGGCTTTTCTGCATTGCGGATAGCGGCGATGCATGGTTATCTTGAGTGTATTGAGGTTCTACTGGCACATGGTGCGGAGGTGGACGCCGAAAATCCGGAGGGGCAAACGGCGTTGTATTATGCTATGATGACCGGGCATCTTTCGTGTGTTCAGCGGCTTCTGCGAGCCGGTGCCATGAAGGGTGTTACCAGCATTGATGAATGCCTGGAGATTTGTAGGCAAAATAGCTGAGACTGATTTTTTTTGATTTGTTATATAAGAGTGGCACTTCTTGCTCCCACTGCTGAGTTGCTTAAGAAGTAAGCAGATTCGGTAATAAGTTATTCTCGGGTTGATTTCTCCAGGTGAAATCAGCCCGCTTGTTCTTGCATGTGGGCTTTCTCTGTGCTATTCTTTCATTGGAAATGAAGAGATTCTGTTATACCTGCCTGTTTGCCTTGGTGCTGGTTGCCTGTAGTGCCACCCGGGATGCCCGGCTTCTGGAGGCTGTTACCTTCAGCTACGGTAACTATGGACCTGCGGATGTGCGGCAGCTGCTGGAGGATGGGGCTGAGGTCAATGCCCGCAATGCGGAGGGACTCACGCCGCTGCTGAATGCCTACGGTATCTCCCAATCCTTGTTCGAGGATGATGGCCAGATAGAGGATGCCGTGGAATCGGTCAGGCTGTTGCTGGCTCATGGCGCTGATGTGAAGGCCTGCACTCCCCAGGGGCATAATGCGCTGGACCTTGCGCTCGGGCAGATTTACAATGAGCCCCTGATTCAGCTGCTCCGGGAGCAGGGACTTAAGCCAACCAATCCGGAATACGAGCTGGTCTGGCATGCCAGTCATAACCATGCAGCAGAGGTAAAGCCGTTGCTGGATGCAGGCGTTTCGCCGAATGCCTGCAGTGTGCAAGGAATCCCTGCCATCTGGGCCACGATGCCCATCCTCAATCTTAAACCGCTTTCGGGCGAGTGCATGGAGCTTCTGCTGGCTGCGGGGGCAGATGTTTCTTCCATGCGCTTCGGCTTCTCGTTGCTGGATGAGGCTGTCATGTACGAAAGCTACGAGGAGATTCCTCCTCGCTACACCCAGCTCCTGCGTGACCACGGCGCGAAATTAGTCAAGTACGCCGAGGCAGAGTAGAGTGATACGTTGGGATTACACGCCCTCTTTGCCGCAGCGGAGTCCGAAGTAGAGACCGCTGAGGGCAAATATCGTGTAGAGCAGGGCGAGGGAGAGGCAGGGATTGGCGGTAGCCATGCCTGCGCCGGCTGCCCAGGCAAGCAGACCTCCGCCGGTGAAGCCTATGCCCTGTGCCAGACCGGAAAGTGCGATGGTGCCGGACTCGCCGGGCTCGGTGGTGGCAATGAGAGTCATGCCCACAGAGAAGATGCTGCCCAGCCCAGCGCCGAGGGCTATGGCGGATACCAGCCAGTACCCCTCAGGAGCGACCAGCAATCCCCAGCAGGCGACCACGGCGAGCAGGGTGGCAATGGTCATGAGCCTCCGTATACTGCCCAGCCAGCGGATGGCGAGACCCGATATGAGAGCACAGGGAATCTGGCATGCCGTGGTCAGCGATAGCAGGAGCCCCGCTTTTTCTGTACTCATTCCCCGCTGGTGCAGCAGCGTGACCAGCCACACCACCAGCAGCCATGAACTGGCCACTCGGAAAAGGTAATAAAGCGTGACCATGCGGGCGCTCCGCTTCTTGAGCAAAGGCAGCATGGGGGCGCGCATGGTGGGTTGTCCATCGTGAATATTCTGCCGCCGGTGCATGGTGAAGGCCCAGAGAATCGTGGCCAGCAGCATGGGGAGCGCCCAGAACATGAGCCCCGCCTGCCAGCCCTCCAGCAGTCGTGCAATGGGGACGGCCGCGCCTGAGCCAATGGCTGTGCCGAGGCTGACACATGCGGTGTAGGCGCTCATGACCTCCGGCAGGTGGGTGGGGATAGCCTGCTTCACAATCCCCAGAATGACTGAGCCCGCCACGCCCAGCCCCAGACCAATGATGATGGTGCCGCAGAAGAGCCCCGCCATGTACCCGCTGCTGCGCCAGAGTACCCCGGCTGTAGCCAGAAGCATGGCCCAGGTAATCAGGTTTCCGGGGCGTATCCACTCCACCAGACGGGCGCCCATGGGGGCGGCAATGCCCAGCGCCATGATGGGCAGCAGGGCAAAGAGCCCGCTGCTGGTGATGCCCATGTGCAGTGCATGCCTCACCTGGGTGAGCAGCGGGTCGGCGGCGGAGAAAGCCATGCGCAGGTTCAGGCTCACGAGCAGAAAGACCATGATGAAGTGAGCGGTGGTGTGGGCTGCGGTTTTTGTGCTCATGATGCTCCATGAATAGCCGAATCCTGCCGCCCGTGCAATCTATATCTCTACCCGTTGCAGGGTAATATGTCGCACACTCTCCGGCGGGGCGGAAAATAATGCTGGAAATGAGGTTAGATTTATGGTAAAGTCGCCGCGCTATGTTATCAGATCGTACCAAGTTGGGTATTCAGCGTGCGCCGCATCGCAGCCTGATGCGCGCCACGGGCATGACGGATGAGGATATCCGTAAGCCGTTTATTGCGATTTGCAATTCTTTCAATGAGGTTATTCCCGGCCACGTGCACCTCAACAAAGTGGCTGAGCTTATCAAGGATGAGGTGCGCAAGGCTGGTGGCACTCCTATCGAGTTCAACCTCATTGGTGTGTGTGATGGTATCGCCATGGCTCACCAGGGTATGAAGTTCTCTCTGGCCAGTCGCGAGCTGATTGCTGACAGCGTGGAAACGATGCTTTCTGCCCACGCATTCGATGCCTGCATCTGCATTCCGAACTGCGACAAGATTGTGCCCGGTATGGTGATGGGCGCTCTGCGTTGCAATATACCGACCATTTTCTGCAGCGGTGGCCCCATGGCTGTGGGTAAGGGCCGCAATGGCGAAGACCTGGACCTCAACAGTGTGTTCGAGGCTGTGGCCGCCTGCACCGCCGGTAAGATTACAGAGGATGAACTGCACTATGTGGAGTGCCATGCGTGCCCGAGTGCCGGGTCCTGCAGTGGCATGTTCACGGCCAATTCCATGAACTGCCTGTGCGAGGTACTGGGCCTGGCTCTGCCGGGCAACGGCACGCTGCTGGCACTTTCTGAGGAACGTAAAGAATTCTGGCGCGCAGCTGCACGCCGCGCCGTGGAGATGGCAAAGCAGGGTGGTCCGCTGCCCCGCGACCTTATCACCGAGGCTGCTATCGACAACGTGTTCACCTGCGATATGGCCATGGGCGGTTCCTCCAACACCGTGCTGCACACGCTTGCCTTTGCTGCCGAGGCCGGTTTTGAGTATGACCTCAAGCGTATTGATGAGATTTCCAAGCGCACGCCCAACATCTGCAAGGTAGCCCCCAGCTCCCGCTACCACATGCACGATGTGCTGCGCGCCGGTGGTATCATGACCATTCTGGCTGAAATCAACAAGATTCCCGGTGCTCTGAAGACTGATGTGCCCACCGTGAGCGGCAAGACGCTCGGCGAGCAGATTGAGGGGCTTTCCACCCAGGACCCAGCCGTTATCCGCACTCTGGATAACGCCTACTCCAAGGACGGCGGTCTGGCTGTGCTCTTCGGCAACCTGGCCGAGCAGGGCGCTATTGTGAAGAAGGCAGGTGTGTTGCCTGAGATGATGGTACACCGCGGACCGGCTGTTATTTTTGAAAGCCAGGAAGATGCCTGTGCCGGTATTCTGGCCGACAAGGTAAAGCCCGGCGATGTGGTGGTTATCCGCAACGAAGGCCCGAAGGGTGGTCCCGGCATGCAGGAAATGCTTGCCCCCACCAGCTACATCATGGGCAAGGGCCTGGGCAACTGCGTGGCTCTCATCACCGATGGCCGTTTCTCCGGCGCTACGCACGGTGCCTGCATCGGCCACGTTTCCCCGGAAGCCGCAGAAGGAGGCCTCATCGGCCTGCTCAAGGATGGCGATATCATCTCCATCGACATTCCTGCCCGCAGCATGAATGTGGAGCTGAGCGACGAGGAAATCGCCGCCCGCCGCGCCGTGTGGCAGCCCACCATGCAGGAAATCCCCAGCAAGTGGCTCAAGCGCTACCGCAAGCTCGCCACCAACGCCAGCAAGGGTGCTGTACTGGCCTGATAATAAGACAGAAATAGATTTATGACCGACAAAAAACAGAACTTCATCGTCAAGTACTTCTCCGAATTCGGAGTGCTTCGCGAGTGTGGTAAGAACTTCTGGCTGACGAACTTCATTCAGTTCTTCGACGGCCTGTCGTACTTCACGCTCATCATCGTGTTCTCCCTGTTCCTGAACAAGTACTGCGGCTTCCGCGATGCAGATGCTCCGTACTGGGTGGGCATGTACACGCTGTTCGTGTCCCTCTTTGTGTTCGCAGTGGGCACTATCTGCGATATCATCGGCCTGCGTCGCACCTACCTCATCGGCTTCATCATGCTGATTGGTGGTCGTCTGGTGCTGGGCATGGGTGCCGACTTCGGTACCGAGATTCTGCAGCTCAGCCAGGATGATTCCCGCTATTTCGTGATGGCCGGCATCGGCATGATGTCCTTCGGTACGGCTTTCATGAGCCCCTGTATCACCACCTCCATCCGCCGCTTCACCACGTTGCGCGCACGTCCCACAGGTTTCAATTTCTACTACCTGTTCATGAACGTGGGCGCTCTTCTGGCCGGTTTTGCCATTGTGGACCCGCTGTTGGCCTGGAAGGGTGACATCGACGGTCTGCTGTGGGTGATTAACTTCGGTACTGCCTGCAACTGCATCGCCTTCATCTTCACCCGCTTCATTGATGAAGACTTCTTCGCCGTGCCGGAGGAGCGCATCGTGAAGACGGAGAAGTCTGCTCAGCGCCCGCTGCAGCTCATTGCTCAGGTGGCTCGCGAGCGTGCTTTCCAGAAGCTCATCGTGTTCCTGGTGCTCACGCTGGGTGTGCGTCTGGTGTTCACCCTGCAGTTCCTGGTGATGCCGCAGTATTACCTGCGCACTATTGGTGACGACTTCCAGCTGGGCTTCATGAACTCCCTGAATCCCTTCGTGATTATCACAGGTCTCATCCTCATCATCCCGATTCTGAACAAATTCTCCACGGTGAAGCTCATGATTACGGGTATGAGCATCTCTGCATGCTCTCTGCTGCTCATGGCTGTGCCGCCGCAGACCTACTTCATCATCCCGGGTATCGAAACCATCGGACAGGCCTACTTCGTGGCCATCTTCCTGCAGATTCTCATCTTCGCCTTTGGTGAGCTGCTGTTCAGCCCCCGTTTCTCCGAGTACGTGGCCCGCGTGGCTCCCAAGGACAAGGTGGCTTCCTACATGTCCCTTTCCGCTCTGCCCATGTTCATTGCCAAGCCGATTAACGGCGTGGTGGGCGGTCTGCTGGTGTCCTACCTCTGCTTCGACGGCATTGCCGCCAAGATGGATACCGGTCACATCGGTTTCTGGGATTCTCCTGAGTTCATGTGGACCATCTACCTCATCATGGCTCTCATTTCCCCGCTGGCCATCATTCTGACCAAGGACAGCTTCGTTTCCGATAATCCCGAGGAGACAACTGCCCACGAGACCGACACGGAAAAGGACGAGGAAGAAAACACCGTAAACGCTAACGCCTGATTTTACCACTATGTCTGATACGAAACAGAAGACCGACTGGCTCCCCATCATCAAGGATATGTGCATCCTGGTGTGCATCATGGGGGCCCTGGGCTATGCCTGTAACCTGGCCATGAAGCCCTTTGAATCCGTGCAGGTGACGGACTCGCTCGTTTCCCTCATCCGCAAGGGTGGCGTGGTAAACGGTAAGGATGAAATCTTCCTGAAGGAATTTGCTGAGGGCAGCAAGGCTCATCGGGATTTCGTGAACACTCCGGACAGCACCGGCCGCACGCCGCTCATGTGGGCTGTGTACACGAACTTCAACAAGCCTGAGCTTTCCCTGGCTAAGGATGCCGACCGCGCCTACTATGTGCAGGCTCTGCTGGATTCCCCCGGCATCAACCTTCACGCCAAGGACCAGGACGGTTTCACCGCTCTGCACTGGGCTGCCTGGAGCGGCATGCCTCACTCTGCCGCCATGCTCATCAAGGCTGGTCTGGATATCAATGAGAAGGAGTCCAACGGCTACACCCCGCTCATGCTTGCCGCTCTGCGTGGCGATGATGCCGTGGTGAAGATGCTCCTGCAGCTTGGCGCTGATACCGCCGCCGTGAACAACGATGGCAAGACCGCCGCCCAGCTGGCTGAGGAGAAGGGCGCTGCTTACGACAAGCGCCAGTCCAAGGTGTACTCCCTCATTTATGCCGCCGAGCGCTCTGAGGCTTACCACAAGACCCAGCAGCTCCTCAAGGGTGCCGCCCCCGCCGCCGCTTCCATCGATGCCGTGCTGGCCGAGACCGACGCCCTCGTGAAGTCCGCCAAGGACAAGGCTGCCGCCGCTCCCGCCGAGGAGGAATAAAGCCTGCTGATACATTTATCTGATAGCATTCCAGAAGGGGAGTCAGTAATGGCTCTCCTTTTGCTTTTGTTTCTTTATGTTGAGTGGGTTATATGGGTGTTTTTTTTGTTGAAATTCTGCATCTGCTGTGATAGAATCGCACGTTGTGAAGGTAATTGCTGAATATCTGTTATATGGCGCTGTGGGCCTGGCTCTCACGGTGGGGGCATGCTGGTGGTTTGCTGAGTCCGGGTTCGATTTCCGGCAGGTGTTGATGTTTATTCTGGGGCCGACATTCATGCTGGCATCGGTTTGGCTGCTTCGGCGCGATGGAAAGGCTGAGCTGAAGCGCAGCCGGAACGCAGGCAAGGAGAAGAAGGAATGGAGCAAGTCCGCCCGCATCCGCACCGAATTGCCCTTTGATATGTTGGCCGGCAATTTCAAGGCACTTGCCAAGGCTACGGATGAAGCCGTGGCAGAGAAGGAGTATCTCTCCTGGAACAGTGGTTCCTTTGCCGATATCCGGATTCAGAAACTCGATGGTGAGACATGGATTGCCTTGTTCTGGTTGCGTTCAGACTGGACGCTGACGGACAGACAGGTGGAAGGTATCTGCCGCCGCGAGTCAGTGGAGATACCTGCGAATTTCCGGAAAATGCAGGCTCACGGCGTGGCGATTTATCAGCAGGGCATCCTGACCCTGTATCCGAGCGTCCACAAGGCCGATTTCGAGGATGCCTTCCTTACCACCGTTCTCCAGAAACCGGATGATTTCAAGGCCTGGCTTGTTGAATATACAGAAGAATAAAGCACATGGAACCTTTCAAATTGATTTATGCCGTCATCATGCTTGTTAGCATGTTTGTGGCGCTGTATTGGCTGAAACCCGGTAAGCGTGAGGCTGCCCGGTATGGCATGATATTGGTTCCGTACGGTGGCCTGTTGTATCTTATCTACCTCGCAACTCAGGAAATGGGAGTTGTCGGGTATTATCTACGTGAGCATCTTCCTTGTTCTGCTGCGCTGCTGGTGTATCTGCTGGGGCTATTCATGCTCAAATGTCCCTGGCAGCGAACCCTCCGGAGCTGCGGTGTCTATGCCCTTGTTCATGCTCCTTTGTTTGTGCTGTATGTGCTGTATATTCATGGTTTCTCTGTAGAACT
Organism: Akkermansiaceae bacterium UBA3385; assembly: GCA_002358905.1. Lineage (GTDB taxonomy): Bacteria > Verrucomicrobiota > Verrucomicrobiia > Verrucomicrobiales > Akkermansiaceae > Akkermansia. Next base: position 26,609 of record DEPT01000070.1, on the reverse strand, counting down.
GCTGCTGCAGCTGTTTCAAGGCGCACCAGGGCAGATTCTCATGACCTGGCTCTTTGTGTGGCTGTGTGCGCGTCCGCTTTCCGCAAAGCAGGGACTGCTGGCAGCGGCCATCATCGAGGCTTGCCAGAGCCTGGTCATTTCCAATGTGGCGAGGTACATTCCGCTCCTGTTCGGTCTGGGGATGCTTGATTCCATCGTGCTGGTAGCCATCCTGAACGTTATAATCTGGATGCTGGCTTTTGTGCTTGTTATGCACTACCTGCAGGAGAAAAGCTGGAAACGCTCCATTGCCTTTTCTTTCTCGCCTCTACTGTTGGGTGTCGTTTTGAAATTAATATCTCTGAGCATTACGGCGTTTTGAGATGGGGGAGAGTTGAAAACCTGTGATGCTGTCGGCTTACGGGCCGAAGGCTATACAGAATAAGCGTGTTGACTTAGAGTATGCTATATGGTATGATGCACCACGTATGAAGCACATATTGACTACATTAGCAGTGTTGCTGGGTGTCTGCACATGGTCTGTGCCCCAGGTAATGGCCGAGACCGATGAACCTGCCATTACGAAAAAGGAATCCAAAAAGAAAAAGAAGAAATCCGGCAATCTGTCTCCTGTAGCTGCTGCTCTGGCCGAGGCCGGATATTTCACTGAGACGGAGGCGCTGCCCCGCGCCAAGGTGTATATTTTTATCTGTTCCGCCTCCTGGTGTGGCCCCTGCCGTGCGCTGATGCCCCAGATTGTGAAGGAATATGAAAAGAATATCAAGAAAAACAAGTCAGTGAGCCTGGTGCTGCTTGGTTATGACCAGGATGAGGAGGCTGCTAAGAAGTACATCGAGCATTACAAGACTGATATGCCCGGTGTGCTCGCCAAGAAGTTTAACATCGAGAATAAACCGGACATTCCTGGTATTCCGTGGTGCTTTTATATGAATGCCAAGGGCGAGCTTATTTCTGTGGCTGCCGGCTCCAAGGTGCTGGATTGGAAGACGGAAATGAAGAAGAAGCCCGAGAAGGCCTCCAAGAAGAAGAAATAAGTTTTTCAGCCTGTGCCTCAGAGGGCACAGGTTTTTCTTTGGTCGTCAAAATGCATCATGCCGACTGGTGTAAACAGTCGGCATGATGCATTTTAATGTTTATCCTGAATATTTACAATGTTGTGCGCATACCCAGAGTGGTGAGCAGAGCAGTAAAGCGGGAGTAGTCGCTTTCTCGATCAGCGGAGACCAGGCAGAACTGGTATTCTTTCATGCGCGCGTCTTCTTCTGCGGCATTGTGCAGTCTCAGCTGAATGACATCCTCGGCATCTGTCTGGCGGCCGCGGAGTCGTGCCTCCAATTCGTCCGAGGGTACATGGATGTATACATCGGCATAGGCGCGGCGAATGATGTCATCGTCACAGGCGCGGATGCTGGCGGCTCCTTGCACATCGATATCCATCACCACGTTTTTGCCGGCTTGCAGCAGGTCAATGATATCACTCTTGAGGGTACCGTAGCTATTGCCGTGAACGGTGGCGTGTTCCAGGAATTCGCCCGCTGCAACTTTGGCTGCAAAGGTTTCAGGAGTAAGGAAGTGGTAGTCTACGCCATCTTGCTCACCTGGGCGGGGCTGGCGAGTGGTGCAGGATATGGAGTATGCAGTGAGCCCGTCTTTTTCTGCACGGCGGCAAAGGGTTGTCTTACCACTGCCGGAGGGGCCGGATACGATGAGAAGTGTGCCAAGCATGGGTTCTGTAGAATGTGAGGGGTGAATTATTCGATGTTCTGTACCTGTTCACGGATTTTTTCAAGCTCTGTTTTGGCTGTGACTACCAGCTGAGCCAGCTCTGCATCATTTGCCTTGGAGCCGGTGGTGTTGAGTTCGCGGAAAATTTCCTGGCAGAGGAAATCGAGCGTTCGTCCTACGGGTTCGTCCTTATCACATATTTTTACGAACTGGTTGAGGTGGGATTCCAGTCGGGTCATTTCTTCCGAAACATCGCATCTATCAGCAAAGAGTGCAATTTCCTTGATGATGCGTTCGTCATCCATGGGTAAGGGAAGGCCACTCTCAGCCAGTCGCTTCAGCAGGACTTCGCGGTGGCGAGTGGCGACGCCGGCAGCCCGGTTCATCAGCTCATTCCGGAAGTTTCTAAGGGTATCAATACGCTTGAGCAGGTCTTGCTTCATGTTGGCTCCTTCCTGTGCGCGCAGGTCGATGAATGCCTGCAAGGCTTCGCGAACGGCCGGTTCTGCAGCTTCCTGTACGTCTTCCATCGGAAGCTCTGTTTCTGTTTCTTCGGAGATAATGCCGAGCCGCAGCAGGGCATCCAGAGAGGTATCGACGCCCTTTCCGAGCACGGACTCTGCTTCCGCAATGGTGGCGGTGAGCCCTGCCAGCTTGTCTCGATTCAGGCTCAGAGTTCCTGCGCCGCCCGGTGTCTGCTGTAGGGTAAGGGAAACATTGACTCGGCCACGGGAAACGGAACCGGCCACGATATCGCGAATGCTGGTTTCCAGGGCGGCCCAGGCGCGGGGCAGGGCAACGGCTATTTCTGTCTGCTTGCGGTTGACTCCGCTGATTTCAACCCGGATGGAAGAGCCACCCAGGGGAGCCGTGGCGGCTCCGAATCCAGTCATGCTGTTCATAACGTGTTATTACCGATGATATTAAGTAGGTGAGAATCGAGGGTGAGTGCCTCGTTTACATTGAAATTGAGGTCAGTACGCAGCGCTTCCAGCGCACGCATGCGCAGAAGAAGGTCTGCTACGCTGCGTTTGCCCGCCAGTTCTGCAATTTCTGGCGTGATGGGATGCACATCCGGCGCATTGGATGCCAGAAGAACGGCCTGTCCCAGGCAGAGGGAGAGAAGCTCCAGCATCTGTTCACGCTCGGCCAGGTATTCCGTTTCGATAAGGGCTGCTGTGGCATCTTTCTGGCGGCTTTCCCAGTCTCGGATATCGGTACCTTCGGCGATTGCTTTGGCTTCGGCTTTGATGGCAGCTGTGAGTCGCTTGCTGATTTGTTCCTTGCGTGTTGTAAGCAATGCCTGAAAATCGGCCCGCAGGGCAAGGGCTGCCACATCGCTGCCTATGAGGGAAAGTGCTGCGGCTACCGCCGGCAGAAATGCTTGTTGGGCTTCGGAGAGGTGCAGACTGTTACCCTGTTCATGCAGGGGTACACGTACGCAGCGGGAAAGGATGGTGGTGAGCAATCTGCTGGGTTGCTCTGTAATCAGGATGATGACTGTCTGGGGAGGTGGCTCTTCCAGGGTTTTCAGGAAGGCATTGGCTGCTTCCTCCATCATGCGGTCTGCTTCCAGAATAATGACCAGCTTGGTTTCACCGGCATCCGCTCGCAGTGCAAGAAAGGGCTCTACTCCGCGTATATCCTCAATGAGAATTTTGCGGCTTTTGGAACCAGGGCGCAGCACCCGGCACATGGGGTGGCGCAGGGATTCCAAGGTATCGGCGCGGGTGCCGTTCAGTTCATGCGCCAGATCCAGGGCAAGGCGGTGGGTGCCGGCCGTCGGGGTTCCGGTGAGCAGAAGGGCATGAGGCAGGCGCCCGCTGCGGCTGGCGTGCAGCAGAAGTTGCCGGGCTTGTTCCAGATTAAAAGACATGGCGGTAATGTGTTATTTTTCCGGGTAGGAACCAAGCACCTTGAGCACCGGGCATTCTTCTTTCAGCTCAGCCAGACAGCTTCGCAGCGGTTCCTGCTCTTCGTGTCCGTCCACATCAATGTAGAAGAGATATTCCCAGGCACGGTCGCGGCACGGGCGGGAATCCAGACAGAAAATGTTAATTCCATGCGAACGGAAATGTTCCAGCACATCAACCAGACTGCCGGATTTGTTTGGTACGGTAAAGCAAATGGTGGTCCGGTCCTGACCGCTGGGCTTGGTGGTCTGTGTGCCGATTACCACAAAACGTGTGGTGTTGGAGGCAACATCCTGCACCTGTTCGGCCAGGATATTGAGACCGTGCAGTTGTGCGGCGAGCGGACTCCCCAGGGCGGCTGCTCCCTCATCTGCCTTATCGACGGCCATGCGGGCTGCTACGGTAGTGCTGGCTGTGGGAATTTGCTCTGCGTGCGGATAGTTCTTCTGAATCCACTGGCTGCATTGCCCCAGAACCTGAGGGTGAGAATAGATAGTGCGGATGTCTTTTGCCGGGATATTGGCCATGAGACAATGTTGCACCCCCTGGTGTACCTGGGCGCAGATGCGCAGTGTGGTGCGTGCAAAAATATCCATGGCTTGCACCACATTTCCATGCGTGCTGTTTTCCAGCGGAATGACACCGTAATTGACCTCGTTGCGTTCTACTGCAGAGAATATGTGGTCAAAGGTTGCGTAGGGAACGAGCTCCACGCTGTCTCCAAATCGGCTTAATGCAGCCTGGTGGCTCCAGGTTCCCTCCGGACCGAGGTACCCGATACGCATATTTCCCTCCAGGTGGAATGAGCAGCTGACAATCTGCCGCCAGATGCTCAACAGACTCTTTTCCGGGAGAACTCCGTTATTAAGCTTGAGAAGCTTCGCGATGAGGGCGCTTTCGCGCTCCGGCACAAATGTGGGAGCTTTGGTTTCTTTTTTGATTTCGCCGACTTCGTGCACACATGCTGCTCGCTGCTTGAGTAGTTCCACTAACTGCGCATCGATGTAGTCAATCTGCTGTCTCAGCTCCTCTAATGTCATAACGTGCGTGAATTGTAGCATAGCTAAGGGCTTCGTTCAATCCTGTTTTTGGGCATGCCTCATGAAAGCGCAATTTGGCGGCCGGAATCATCCGTTTTTGCTTGACGCGTCGGGTGGGTGGTGTATAGTAGTAGAGTCCTCGCATTTTGTGTTATGAAATTGAGACAAGCACGATCCCTCTCCATCGCTTTGCGTAAACGCCCGAAGAAGGGCTTTGCGCTGATTGCTACGCTCACCCTGATGATGCTGCTGGCTATGCTTGCAGTGGCCATCATGGCAACGGCTGCTTCCCAGAATAGAATTGCCTTGCAAACCATGCTTCAGGCAGAAGCCCGTCAGCAGGCTCTGGTGGGGCTGGATGCCGCCATTGGCGAATTGCAGGTAGAACTGGGCCCTGACCAGCGCGTTTCTGCCAGTTCCGGTATTCTCAGCGATAATGATGGCGGTAAAGCACAGCACCTTCTTGGCGTGTGGAATAGCTGGGACGGCCCGATTTATGGCCGGAGCGTTACGGGAAAAGCGGAGAAAATCAATAGTACATATTCCCGTGGCCGTGCGGATATGTTCCGCCGCTGGTTGATTTCTTCTCGCGATGTAAATGCGACCCGTACAATGAATGCTGCAGACCAGTTGTGCACACGTGCTCCGGGGCAGCGTATCTGTATGGTTGGCGAAGGAACCTTGGGTAAATCACTGTCTGCTCAGCACTATGTGTATGCTGACCTGCTGAAGATGCCGGCAAGCGGCAAGAATGAAGCCTGTTTTGCCTGGTGGATAGGCGGTGAAAACCAGAAAGCCAAGGTTTCTGTTCAGACTCGTAAGGACCCTGCTGATGTATATGAGGCCTTGCATCGCACTTGGGATACTCCTGCTCCTCGCTTTGTCGATAATCGTGACCTGGATTTCCTGCCAGGTGATATTGAAGAGCCGGCTCGCATTGTTACACTGGCTTCTCTGCCATTGGTCGGGTCTTCTTCCCAGGCTGCAGGTATGCCTTACTTCTTTGACGTGACCACTACGTCATATTCTCTGCCCATCAATGTGAGCATGGGCGGGTTCAAGCAGGACCTCTGCCTTCTCTTGAACAAGAAGACTCTGAAGGGAACAGAGTTTGAAGCTCGTTCCAATCAGGATTGCCCCATTGCTGATAATCAGCAGGTGCCGCAAGGTACGGAGGCTGATATGCCCATTGGTTCCTGGCAGAATCTGCATGCTTATTACAACTGCTGGCCTGATGGTACGGCCAAGGATGCTCAGAACTTTACTGCCCGTCTTCTTGGCGATCTCGGGAAGGCATATACCCGCATGAGTGGCTCTGCTTTTGATAGCAGCCTTGAATATAATGCAGATCCGGAACGTGCACAGGGGTCTAGTGATGGCCAGACTTTCTATGATACCCGCAGTATGCTGGAATTGGGTGGCGATTCTGCCGGTTATGCCCGAACTCCGGTTATGCTGGCATTTATGTCCAACTTCGGTCTGGTAACGACTCCGACTGAAGGAGGTTCCGGAAACTACGACATGCGCATGTGTTTTGCCCCCATGTTCCTGTGGTGGAATCCGTACAATGTCCCGATGAAAATACGAAGCCGCCAGTTGTGGGCTCAGTCGTTGCCGTATAAGACAACGTGGATTGATACATATTGCGTTGCTGACTACGGCACGTTCAATTATCAGTGGCGAAACTACCTCATGGACCAGGGGCGTTATGGTAGCGACTACGGTGAGTACTTCAGCGCCAAGGAAGGTGCGCAGGACGAAGATATTATCTTTGAGCCGGGCGAGGTGGTGTTCTTCTCCCCGAGTAAGGCCCGCGTAGTAGGTAGCGCGGAGAATCGCCCTTATGCGAATCCTTTTATCCCAAGCTACAATCCTCAGGCCGTGGCAGGTACCAAGGCTGTTTTCTATTCTAATAAGGGAAATAAGGAAATTGCTGAAGGTAAGTATCTTGTGAAGTTGCGTCTGGGGAAGGGTGACCCCAATAGCGGCGGAACGGACGGTAAGTGGTTTGCACCTAAACACCCTGAGTGTCTTACTGTGTTTGCCGGCTACAATGGCTGTGGTGGAGCCGATGGTAGTAATACAGCCAATAACAAGCGTGGCATTACACCTCAGCGTTTCATTCTGGGTTGGTATGATCCGGTTGAAGTGGGCGAGAGCGAGACTCAGTTCTGTGAAGGTACCTGGAGTTCTGATGGTACACAGGGGGATGAAGATGTCCCCTATTATATCGGTGCTGTGGGTATTGTGCCTAAGTCCGCAGGTTCTAATTCCATTTCGACAATTTTCCCGGGAGATTATCGCGCCAAGGTCTGGCAGCATTCCAGCCCTGCATTCTGGGGTGGTGCGTTGGTGAAGCCGGATGATCAGATGCGCCAGTATCATCCCTATCAGGTGGCGGCTCTTCGCGTGAGTGCCGGTATGGATAGCTCCCCTATGGATAACATTGGTCGCAATGGCTGCCTTGGCGTAACAAGTGAAGGTGAGCAGGTTTCCTTTGCCTCTGTGATGGAGCTTCCGGTCCATCCCCCGTTCTCGCTTGCTGGTTTCGCGGGTATGCGTCTGCAGCCCGGTTGGTACAAGGCAAACGCCAGTGGTCAATATGCAACTCAGGCCGCACTGCGCCGCATGCAGTATCAGGCTGGCGTGCCCGGTGTTGGTATAGGTAATGCTTTTGCTGACCCGTGCCTGCCTGCAACGGATGTGTACACGTATTTCCAGAACGAGACAGAATCGAGCGATCTGACTTCCAATAGTCGCCTGTTCGGAGATTTCTTTGACCACGGTTTGTTGATAAACGATTCCATGTGGGACCGCTGGTTCTGCTCTTCTGTTTCTGACATGCCTGAACGTAGTGGCAAGATTGATGCTGCGACGGTTTTCAACAATTTTATTAATGGAAAAGATGAGCTCCCGGTTTCTCGCTACAAGCGTGTTAATACACCCTATGACAACAGTCAGGTTGTATCGCGTATTATGGCCGAGGATGGCTGGAAGCATATTGCCCAGTACTTGATGATTGATGGCGGTTTCAATGTGAACTCTATCTCCGTAGAGGCATGGGCTGCTGCTCTGCAGGGGCTTGCTAAGCGAAAGCTGGTTACCAGGAAGGACGATCAATTGGCCTATGTTGAATCTGGCAAGAGTGATAACCAGGTGGTGTTCTCTCGTTTCATGCTGTCTACAACAGATAAGAGTACGGATAGCCTGGGCGGTTATAGCATGATGCAGGGCTCTGCCGTATTGCGTGAGAGTAGCGGTGGTCTTGCTTCTGCATGGGGCGAGGTGCGTATGCTGGAATCCGAGGGAATTCGTCAGCTTGCAGAGAAAATGGTGGAGCAGGTTCGCAAGCGTGGGCCGTTCCTGAGTATGTCCGATTTCATCAATCGTCGTCTGGAGGAGGGCGAGAACGGCCTTAAGGGTGCTCTTCAGGCCGCCATTGATGCTACCGATATTAACCGCGATTTCAATGAGGTTCAGGTACCGGAGAAAAAGGGCAACATGTATAAGAACTCGCAGGCAAGTATGGGTTCTCTGCATACTGCTGCTCCCGGTTATCTGATTCAGAGTGACGTGCTGGCTTCTCTTGGCAATATTCTGACAGTGCGTGATGATACGTTCACCGTGCGTTCCTATGGTTGCGTACGTAATCCCAATAAGGCTATCCTTGCGCAGGCATGGTGCGAGGCTGTTGTACAGCGTACAATGGATTACGTTGATCCGAGCAACAATCCTCAGGATGCCGAATATAATCCCGATGGTACAAAGGGTAAAGGCCTTACTAATACTAATAAGGTCATGGGACGCCAGTTCCGTATCGTATCCTTTAAGTGGCTGGACAACTGGGATATCTGACGGGTGTACATACATCGATTTCAGTCCGCGCATTTCTGATGGGAAATGCGCGGTTCTTTTTACCTTGCTAATTGATAGGTCAAACATCTTGAACCGGAGCAAGACTGTGCTAAAGTGCGGTATATGAAAGTACACCTGCCGCTTTTATTGCGCTCTTTGTTGTTGATTGTTCTGGCTTTACCTGCCAAATCAGTTCTTACATGGAACTCCGGTTCATGGAATAGTACCGATGCATCGTGGCTTCTAAATGGCGAGCCTGCGGTGTTTAGTCAAGGTGACGCCGTTGCTTTTACTTCATCTGCATCAGATAAACAAGTGAATATAACAGAGCAGGTGGAACCCGCATCCATTACAGTAAGCGGGAGTGGATTTTCTTTTTCCGGGAACGGTAGCATTAGCGGTGATACATCACTTTCGATGGAGACAGGTACATCGCTTACCATAGCAAATGCCAATGGATTTTCAGGAGGAACAACACTTGCAGATTCTGCCATGCTGACCCTGCAGGCATACAATGGTGTTGGTTCCGCGTCTTCAGGTGAATTGGCCTTGGGTAGTATCTCGGGTACGGGGCTGGTTGTTGTCTCTCTGCAGGACGCCTCATCAAAGGCCTCCATTCAGGGAAATTCGATGGAATCATTCACCGGGACCTTGCATATAGCTCAGGGTAATGTGGGGCTGGGGAGGAAATCAGATCACAGCGGCCCGGGGCGTTCAGCAATACTCGGGGCTCAGCGTGTTGAAGTGGGAAGTTCTGGAACCTTTGTGATTTCCCTGGGCGGAGGTTCTGCCGGGTTAGTTACAGGAAATTCGTTCGCTTCGGCTGTTTATACTGCGAATGGAGCAACCATCGGCAATCGAGATGGTCATGTAAACTGGCTCGGAAATATTTTCTTGAATGTGCAGGATGTTTCATCTGAAAATCCAGATTACGACAGATCCGCGGTTACGGAAATGAGTATGTTCTACGGTAAGTATGTCGTCTGGAATGGAATAGTGTCAGGGGACGGCGTATTGAAACTGACAAGTGCTAATGCAGATACTGGAACTGACCACAGACTCGTTCTCACCAATCTTCAGAATACATATCAGGGTACATATCAAGTGGCCGGAGATTATCTTACCACTCTGGCTTTGAGCTCTTCATCAGCAGCCACGGCTGCTACCATTGAACTGTCGACAAGTACTTCCCGCCTTATTCTCATGTCAACGGATGCTGAAATCAGTGCCTTGAATGGTACTTCCGGCGTGGTTCAGGCTGAAGGTAATGGCCATTTGTTGCTTACCGTTTCCTCTGGTGATTACGCGGGTAATATCAGGGACTCTGCCACGCCTGTGGCCGGCTTGAGCCTCGGCCTGGTCAAGCTTGGAGAACAGAGCTTGTCCTTAAATGGTACAGGGTGTGCTTACACCGGATGCACAGAGGTACGAAATGGCAATGTTCTCTATTCGGGGGATACGACACTAAGCAGTATCGCCATTACTGATGCATCTGCACGTCTATCAGTGTCCGGTAATTTAACTTTGCGGGAGTCTTCTTCTTTGTCATTCAATATTTCCGATTATACAGGAAGCATGGTGGATACAGCAGGAACACTCTCTTTGGCTGGTGATTCTTATAGTGTGCAGGTTAATGGATATGAAAATCTGACTACAGGCAGTTATAATCTGATGGCCTGGGCTCTTGATTCATCGGTAAGTGCGGTCAACTTTACGGCAATCGGCTTAAATGATACTGCTGAGTATACCTATGATGTGAGGGTGCAGGGCAATGCGTTGCAATTCGTCGTTGGCAATATGGGCGATGTCCCTTGGTTGTGGGCAGGTGGTTCAGCAACCTGGAGTGATGATTCCGCATCTCAATGGGCAAATTCCACGAGCTCCGGACCTGGAGGACAGGTAGTGACTTTCAGTGCAAACAACGATGGCACCGTTACGATTAATCAGGTGACGCCAGCGGGAATCAATGTCAATAGCGGCCATTATATCTTTTTGCCTGATTCTGCTGAATCCATCGGCATCAATAGCAGCGGAACGCTGAAAATCAGTGGTGCTGATACGCTTCTGAACCTTAATCTGAATAATCCGTCCTTTACCGGAAAAACCGAGCTGGCTGGTGGCATTCTGGAACTAGGAGCATCGAATGCACTCGGAACGTCTTCCCTCTATTTCAACAGCGGGCTGTTGCGCTACGGAGCAGGTGTTTCTACGGATTTGAGCGCCCAGATAAATGCGGCGTCTCTCGCTTCTGTCAGGATTGATTCCAATGGGAATGACGTGCAGTGGGCAGATGCAGCAGGTGTGCGTCAGGTGCTGAGCCTTGGTGTGGAAAAATCTGGTGAAGGAACATTGTCGTTGAACTGGGTGGCGCAGGGTGAATCGCTTGCAGGTAATCTGTCGGTGCAGACAGGTGTACTCAGTATCAACAAAGAGAGCGGCAATGGAACACTTGCCGGGAGCATCTCCGGGGCGGGAACCCTGGAATTGACCAGTCCTTCCGGCCAGATGACTGTGAGCGGTAACAATAGTGCATTTGCCGGTACCCTCTTGTTGTCCGGAGATGGCAATGCATCGACCGGGAGCGTCTGTTTCTCTTCCGGAGACTCTTTTGGTGGAGCGGGGACACTGGTCAAGGTGGCAGGACAGCGTTTCTGGTTTGCGGGTACTACGAGTACCGCAGCCAATGTCGAAATTGTGGATGGAACAACTACATATTTTGATGGCAGTACGAATCGCTCCTACACATTTACAGGTGCTGTGAGTGGTTCAGGTGAACTCATACTCAAGCCTTCCTGTAACATGACGATGAGTGGCGATGTCAGTGCCTTCACCGGAACCTTCATTCATCCTGGTGCTACTGCCGTTACATGGTTATTTGGCGGTGATGGTATTGCCGGGGAAGGCCTTGTACAAGCCAATCTGCTAAGTCCGGGAACAAATGTTACTTATTCTTTCTGTTATTCTGAGGCGGTGGAGATGAGCGGTGTGGTGAGTGGCTCTGCGAATCTTCGCCAGCAAGGCAGTGGTGCGCTGGTGCTGACAGGACAGAACGATACTAAAGGTAATTTAGTCATTGATACAGATTGTGTGGTTCGTCTGGGCACGGCTTCGTCCCCGGGCCTTTGGTCCGGAGTTAATCTGCTTGGCAGCGGTCAGCTCACGCTGGTTAATGGTTCTCTGGGAAGTCCGCTTGAAATAATAGAAGGGGTATTGGTAGCAGACGTTGCATCCGGTGCCGGGGTCAGTATGGCGGGAATGGACGGAAACGTGCTGCAGAGTATCACCGTGCGGGCAGGGGGGCTTCTTTCCGGCATATCAGGAGATTTGTCCATAGGGGGCACGGATGGCGTGCAGAGTTTATCGCTGGAGTTGGGCGTATCCAACATCGGGGCGTCTGCCACGATTGCTCCCGGTGAACAATATATGCTGGATATACAGAACGGTGTTTTGCAGATTGCTGATTCTGCAACGGTTACTCTGGACCTGGAAAGTATTAAATCTATTCTGAATAATCAACGCCAGGCTGTGTATCTTCATCTGTCAAACGCTGCTATTGAGTTGCAGAATGGCCTGGAGGTATCTGACTTGTTTGCCAATAGTCCGACAAGCCCGGAAGCTCTCGGCCTTGTCGTTCTGGGAATAGACGGGGGCAATATAGTGCTGGAAGGCGCGGTGCGCGATGTGTACATGGTCATGCAGAATGGGGACTATGATACCGTGACCAGCTACTCTCGCCTTGAACCATATAAAGCTACATTTGTGGATTCCGGTTACACGCTGTCGTTGAATTTGCCTGGCGATAATACGCAGGTAGCCTGGGTCAATAACCTTTTGGGTGGCGGTAATTTTGCCGTGAACAACACGAATGAGGCATCTGGCGTGGTGCGTGTGTTGCTCAATAATGAGCCTTTGGTTGAAGTTGACGGTGTGCTTACACCGGAGCAGGATGCGCAGATTAATCAGGCTGATACCGAGATTCAGGGGAATGTGACCGCAGGCCATGCCGTGCAACTTGTGAAGACGGGGAGCGGTACCCTTACCGTGGGTGGTTCCTTGACAGCAGATTGGCTGGAAATAGATGAAGGAACGCTGCAACTGAATGGAACGGGAAATTCTGTAAACACTCTTCATGGAGAGGGAAATCTCGTGTTGTCCGGCGATTTGCTTATCGCAGGCAACGCCACGGCTTTTCAGGGGGACCTTTCCGGAGATGGCGAACTGAAATTATCCGGAATGTTGAATGGCGCGGGAAGTGTGGGGACCCTCCAGGGGAGCGGGCAATTACGCGCAGTAGGGAAAACGTTTGCCGTGCAGAATCTTGAGGCTTCCTCATTTTCCGGTTCGTTGGTCAATGGCTATGGCCCTGGTGAGTTGGTCTTGCAATCTGGTCCTGGCAGCTTCTCACTAGTTCAGGTGCAGAGCTCTGCAGACTGGAGTATCCGGAATAGCGGCAAGCTGGAGTTGCAACAATCCGGCACAGGAAAAAATGCTGTATTAACCTTGGATTCACTTCAGTTGCTGGATGGTTCTGATACACAAATCATTTTTGATACGGATAAAGACGTATCAGTATTCAACCTTCGCTTCCTGAAAATTGAGGAAGGGGCGAGTGTTACCCTCCTGTCTACTGGTAGCTTGCCGGTTGAACTGGGTGCCGATGGCTCCATGGTGATGGGTATGGTTGAAACGGCTGATTTAGGAAATGATGGCGTTGCTCCTGTCACGCTTGGCAGCGGAACTCCGTTCAGGGGAATTCAGGCGGCATGGCTGACCGTGGAAAACGGACTTTTGATTTTTAATTCATGGAGAGATGAGAGAAATCAGTATGCGTTGATGTCAGCTTCCCGGAATGCTGAAACCGGGGCTCATCTACTGTGGAACATACCGAAAGAATTGCTTGGAAAATCACCTGACTTAAAAGCGCTGACCGCTGCGTTGGATGCTGCTGTGGAGACAGGTGATGGACCTGCTGTAAACCGTCTGCTGCCAGCAGCTGCCGGGGCTGGTGTGTCTGCGCTGGGAATTGCCTCCATGGGGGATTTGGAACGACAGCTCAAATCCATACGCAACAGAACAACCAGTATGGGGCTGGAGCCGAATCTGGAATACGATGAGTTGCCTATATTCAATGCCTGGGCCAATGCCGAGGGCGACAGACGCGAACTGAAATCCTCCGGGGCAGATGCCGGATACATACTCAGCAGCTGGGGCGCAACTCTTGGCTTTGACCTTGATTTTTCGGATCCCCTTACAGCCGGATTCTCATTTACGGGAATGTATGGGGATTTCCAGACCAACGGCCCATCCTCTGCCGATGGCGATGTAGACCATTATTACATATCCATCTTTGGTCGGTATGCTTCCAATCGCTGGACTCATACACTGGTGGGGACGGCCGGATGGTCCGATGTGAGCTTGACCCGCCGGGTTCATTATAATGGCGGAGGATATATCACCCATGGGAATACAGATGGTAATTCAATTGGTGTGATGTATGAATTGGGCTACGTCATTCCGCTGGATGAGGATAATCAGGCCTGCATTCAACCCATCATGAATGTAAGCTATCGCCATGTGTCGCTGGAGCCATATTCGGAGAGCGGAAGCGATGCCGCTTTGCATTTCGGAGGTCAGGATTTGAATGCAGCCAGTTTCGGTCTGGGTGCAAGAGCGCAGACGTACGCTCTGGAAAACGTGCTGAATCGCAGTTCAATTCTGGAAGCCCGCATGTTGCTCAAGGCAGATGCAGGAGATACCCGCAGCGTGAGCCAGGTTTCCCTTCTGCGTATGAGGGAACGCAGCGGACGAGTCCGCTCCGCGGAGTCCGGCAGGGTGGGTATGGAAGTGGGGGCCGGGTTCACTGTTCCCGTGGGCGCAGGCTCCGGTTTCATATTCCTGGATGCCGGATTTGAATTCAGGGCTGATGAAACTGAATGGAATGGTACGGCTGGCTACCGCATGAGTTTCTGATAAGAAAAAGAAGCCCCCCCGGTCAGGCATCCTGGCCGGGGGAATCTGATTTATCTGGCAATCCGGTAAACTCCATCACTCTGGCGCTCGAAGGTTTCTTCTCCATAGTCGTCCCATTTCAGCGTGATTTTGTCTTTGTTGAACCGGATAACTTTGGCCGCATCTTTCCTGCCGCCTTTGCGAACTGCCACCTTGTGCATGAATGAGATGGACACCGTGTCCCTCCATTCGTTGCCTTCAAACTGGTAGTTTTTCACACTGACTGCCGGGGAGCCTTCCCGTATCTGATCGCGGATGAATTGAGCTTCCGGCTGGCTGGAACTATCCTTGTAATACTTGCCATCGGCCTGGCGGATGAAGCTTTCTTCGCTCCATCTATCCCATTTGAGTGTTATCCTCCTCTCATCGAATTGGTGTACCTGTGCTGTATCCTGGGTGCCACAGCAACGTGCTGCCACCATGAAATCTGTCGAGATACGTAAGTTGTCCTGCCAGCCCTGACCTACGAGTACGACTTCTTTGAATGAAATAGGTGGATTATAGCTCGTGAGGACCTTTTTTGCGGATGCTGCGGTGAGGATGTGCATTTTTCCATGGACATTGACAAAGGTGGCTTCCTCGCCCTTGTCCCATTTAATCCTGATGGATGCACCGTTATATCCTCGTTTCATAGATATAATGCGTCCGCCCACCATGCTGTCGCCTCGCACGGCGTACTCATAATCCGGATGCAGGTAAAGCCGGGCGCCTTTCTCTTCTTCATTGACAAAATCCACGTAGATGTGCGGAACCTTTGCAGGATTCTTCTTGAAGTCGTGGTAGAATGATTCATCGAAGGTTTCGTAGTATCTGCCGTCAGCTTTGCGAACCACATAACCATATCCCCAGCGATCCCATTTGAACTTGATGCGATCCGGTCCCATGCTCAGGATATTAGCCGTATCGGTGTTGCCGGAGGAACGAGCCAGTACCATGGCTTTTTCCGATACTCGAACGGAGCCGCTCCAATCGGGCGTGACAAATTGCACGGTTTCAAATTCTTCCTCCGAATAGGGATTCTGCAGGGATTTCTTGATTTCTTCCTTGTCGGGATGAATATCAGACACGCCTGCGTCCTCCAGCAATTCTGCGATGGCAAAGTGAGCGCGGAATTGTTCCAGCTCCTCGTTGGTCGGGCTGTCCTGGTAATCACGTGCCAGTTTTCTGAGCTCATTTTTGCGGAGACTGAGCAGCGTATCACCCGTGGCGCTTTTCCATGTCAGGTCAGTTCCGTGCTCCATGAGCATTTCCGCAATTTCTGCATCCTGAGCCACCGCAAGGGGGGAAACCCTGTACCCGTTTACAGCAACACCGTGTTTCAACAGCATGCGGGTCATTTTGCTGCGCCCGTTGCTCACCATGCAGGTCAGCATCGCTTCGTTATCCCGCCAGTGGTTCATATTGAACGCAACTCCATTTGGATTGAAATCCGGCAGACTCAACAGATATTTCAGCACTCTCTCATTCGCGATGTCATAAGGAGAATTCGGTCGAAGGCCTGCTTCCACAAATGCCTTGGCCATGGCTTTTGTTTTTACGCTCTCCCAGTGGTCTTCCAGGTTTCTGAGCCTGTTGTGATTAGCAAAGATGCGTACAACGTCCGGATTGCCATGGCGAACCATGTAGGCTATATTTTCATGATATGCCGGGGCCCCGGCACGAAGCAGTAAATCTGCAGCACCGGCATTTTGCACGCACCCCAGGGCAACTGCCAGTGTATCCTCATCCGGTTTGGCTTCAAGAAGTTTGCGGATGGTGGCGGTATCGTCCATCATGGCTGCTAGAACCAGTTGCAGTCCGGGGTCCGTGGGCAGGGGGCCTTTCCGGGCGAGCAACCTGGCCACATATTTGCTGCGTGGGCCGCAGGGGTTTTTCAGCATGGCTTCCAGTGCCGTGCGGCCGAACTTATTCCTCACAGCCGGGTTTACTCCCATCCTGAGCAGGTATTCCACTACCCGGTCATCTGCCGTGCCCCGGCGGATAACAGCCAGGTGCAGAGCCGTATTTCCATTCCGATCCAATGCTCCCGGATCGGGGTGGGCATCCGTCACGATATCGAGCAATTCTTCCAGCATATCCAGGGCTTCGTTGCGGATATCCTCTACAGGATCAGTGACCGGAAGAGCGCACATGCTGGGCAGGGCATAAAAGAGGAAAGTCTCACCTTTTGCATCCACCTGTTTCAAGTCCGCCCCGGCTTTGATGATATCTTTCAGCAGCTTTACATTTTCGGGCGTTGCTTTCTTGTAAGCCGCAATCTGTGCATAATTGGCACCTCGGGAGTTCAGAGTGTTTACCTTAGCCCCGGCATCCACCAGCAGGCGTATGCATTCCGGCAGAATGCTCATACCGCCTGGAGAAATGGGGGAGCGGAGCGTGCCATCCTTCTGCCTGTATTCAGTCTTGGCCCCAGCCTCTAGCAGCATCCGCACACAGCGGGGGATGCCTGCCAGTTCATCAATGCCGGAGGGGTTGCCAAGCCCTTGCACCGCATGTTCCAGAACAGTTTTGCCATTATCCGCCACCCCATTGGGATCCGCTCCTCTTTCCAGAAACTGCTCCACCCATTCAGCGTTACCGCGGCCGGCCGCTTTGGCAAGGGCATTGGCCCCTTTGACAGAAGCATTCGCTGCCAGCAGACTCCGCACAAAACGGGGATTCCGGTTGATGGTGTTGAGTATGGCGTGGCTTGCCCCCTGACTATCTTTTGCCGCATCGGGGTTGCTGCCCTGGCGCAGCAGAAGAATCATGCTGCCGGGGTTCTGGTGCCGGTGCTGCAGAATGTGCCGCCCCTGGGGATTGATGGCGTTTGCATTGCCTCCCAGAGCCAGTACCTGGGCAGTCAGCCTGACCGAATCACCACTCCAGCTGGAAACAGCATCGAACAGAGCCTGGTTCAAGTCGTCCGGGTTAATTCGTGCATTGCGGAGATTCTGTCGCATCTGTTCCTTTTCCTGGTCGCCCGGTTTACGTTCTGCAAGTTCACAGGCCTCAAGCAGTTGGCGGATTTCATCATTTGCAGCCATGGCAGCTGCTGTCTGCTGGCCTGGACCCACCCGGCGCAGTCGTGCACCCTTTACAAGAAGATAATCAACAGCGTCTATATTCCCGGACCGAGCAGCGTTCATGATGGGAGTATACCCCTCCTTATTGGGTACATTGACGCTTTTCTTACCCCGGATATCTGCAAGTTGCCGGCGCAGCTCTGCGGTAATCTTGCCTTTCGGAGTTGCATAAGCCTCTATTTCTGCCAGCATCGGGTCTTCCCCCGGAATAAGTGCAATGATGCCTCCTGCCAACAAAGAGAGTGCAAGAATTGAAGTGAGCGTAAGTTGTTTTCGGGATAGACGCAATTTCATGCTCCTTTCATTATAGCACCTCGGACACGAGGGCGTCAAACCGAAAATCGTTTGAAAATCTTGACACGTCGGGGTAATTGAGGTATGGTAGCGCGCGTTATGGCAGGACTTATCATAGCGCCCAAGGCGCGCATATTCCACGGACACGATTGGGTGTATGGCACTGAGGTGCGCACGGTATTCGGCAACCCGCAGCCGGGTGATGTGGTGCTGCTTAAGGACCAGCGTGACCATTACCTGGGTTCTGCCATGTATAATCCTCACTCCCAGATTGTGGCGCGCCGTTTTTCCCGGCGTAAGCAGGATTTGAATCGCGATTTCTTTGTTCGCCGTATTTCACAGGCGGCCATGTTGCGTGAGCGCTGGTTACCGGGCGAGGAAATGATGCGCCTGGTGTGGAGTGAGAGCGATGGCTTGCCCGGACTTATTGTGGATCGCTATGCAGATGTTCTTGTGGTGCAGACGCTGACCATGGCCATGTACCAGCGCCTGGGTCTTATCAAGGATATTCTGGGAGATTTGTTTAATCCGCGCAGCATCATTGTCCGCAATGATTCCCCGATGCTGGTGGCCGAAGGTATTGAATCGGCAACCTACATTGCTCTGGGGGAACAGCCGGAGCCGTTTGTGGCAAATGGCCGCGGAATCAAGTTCATGGTAGACCTCGCAACCGGTCAGAAGACCGGCCTCTACCTTGACCAACTGCAGAATTATCAAGAGGTTGCCCGTCTGGCTCGCGGCCGCCGTGTGCTGGACTGTTTCTGCAATCAGGGCGGCTTTGCACTGGCTTGCGCCAAGGCCGGTGCTGCCAGCGTGACTGCCGTGGATATTTCAGAGGACGCCATTGCATCTGTCCGCAAGAATGCAGAGCTGAATGGGGTGCAGATTGATGCTATTGCCGAAAATGCTTTTGATTTCCTGAAGCGCGAAAGCGACAAGGTTCGCAATGGTGCAGATCCGAAGTGGGACCTTATCATTCTGGATCCGCCCAGCTTCACCCGCAATAAGAAGAGCCTGAATGGAGCCCTGCGTGGTTACAAGGAAATTCACCTTCGCGCCATGCAGATGCTGCCGGTTGGAGGTGTGCTTTCCACGTTTAGTTGCTCGCACCACATCAGTGCCGAACTTTTCAAGCAGACTATTTGCGATGCCGCGGTGGACGGCCACTGCACCTTGCGCCAGACTCATGTGCACGGACAGAGTCCTGACCACCCCATTCTGCTGAATATTCCCGAAACAGAATACCTGAAAGGGTTCAGCTTTGAAATGGTGCCGGGGCGTTAAGGAAAAGCCTTGCAAAAATGGTGCAGTGTGGTACTCTTGAGTCTGCATGACTCGGTATCATTCCCGGCTATTATTCTGTTGTCTTGCGGCATTGGTGGGACCGCTTGCTGCACATCAGCCCGAGATTTCTGCCAAGGCAGAACATCAGGCTGTTGCCACTGTTTCTGCCCCGTCCGTTGCAGTACTGCGCTATGGGGCTTTTGCTGCATCAGAAGGTGAAGCCGGCATTTCTTCTGCTACCTTTTCTGCACAGATGCACTACCTGAAGGAACAGGGACTCGCACCTCTTTCTCTTCAGCAGTTCATAGATTGGAAGGCCGGGCGCATCTCCTTGCCGGGAAACAGTGTACTCATTACCCTGGATGAGGCTGATTCCGCTGCGTACACCGTAGCTTTCCCGATTTTGAAGAAATTCGGCTTTCCTTTTGTGATTTTTGTGGATGGCCGTTGTTTTCAGAACAGTACCGTGGCACTGGGTGTGGAGCAATTGCAGGAAATGCAGCAGGCCGGAGCAGCAGTGGGCAGCCATAGTGCTACTCGCCCCCTGGCATGCGACTGGGTGTTTGCTGAGCAGTCCGGCCCGGATGCAGCGCTGAAAATGGCCGAGCGGGAATTAGGATTACAGGCGCAGCGCCTCACAGCTGCCTTTGGCCGCTGTGAAGCTTTTTCCTATCCCAGAGGGTATGCCAATACTAACATGGTGGAGAATCTAGCCATCTATGGATACAAAGTCGCTTTCGGCCTTCATGAGGGAAAAGTGGAGCAGGGTGAGCCTTCCTATCTGCTGGAGCGATACATGGTGGGCGATATGGAATCCTTTGCCCGTGCCGTGAATTTTGGTGCAGGGGAGGACGCTGATATTCTGCACCAGATTCGCTCAGTGGTGGCAGGTGGACATCCCGTTTCAACACCCGTGCTCGTCGAGGCTCCGGAACACACACTCATTCCGCCTGTGGAAAACCGAAATCTGGCGGCCGATGCCGCTAAGTTGCCGCCCATGCCTGTTGAGATGGAGCCGCTCCCGGGGGAAGCACAGGAGCAGAAGAAAACCGGAACAGCCCCTATTCCTGCCCCGGTGGTGGAATCGTTCGATTTATCGGAACTCAAGGATCCCGTGCTGACTCCTCGTCCGGTGAGCACAAAACCGGCTGCTGGTGCCTTGGTGCGCCGCAGCCCGGATGCGGATTGGCGCACAAGTGAGTTTCCTCAGCCGGTGGTGCCGCGCAGTGAGACACGTGTAGCGGTGCTGGGGTATCATAATTTCAGCAATATCAGACCCGTGAGCGATATGCTCCTGAGGACCTCTGAGTTCTGCCAGCAGATGCAGTATATTCAAGATGCAGGACTGACTGTCATTACAATGCAGGATTTCCTTGACTGGCTTCTTGGTGACCGCTGCCTGCCGGCGCGTTGTGTGCTGATTACCATTGATGACGGGTGGCGCAGCGTGTATACGGATGCGTATCCTGTACTCAAGGCGTATGGTTACCCGTTTACCCTCTTCCTCTATACCAGCTATCTCAGCGGCAAGGGGCAGTCTATGACTCCGGAGATGATTCGGGAAATGATGGCCTCCGGTGCAACGATAGGAAGCCATTCTACTACCCACCTTTACCCGAGCCAGTGGAAACGATATGAGGAAGGCTCCGCAGAATACCAGGCCCAGCTCAAACTGGAACTGCCGGATTCCGTGGAAAAGCTTAAAACACTCTTCGGGAATTGCAGCACATATTGTTTTCCGGGTGGGTATTACACGGATTCCATGCTGAACTCGCTCAAGGAACAGGGGATTCATGCGGCTTTCACCGTGCTGGAAAAGAAGGTGACCACGCTGGAAAATCCTCTGCTGGTGCACCGCTACATGGTGTTTGGGTCGGATTCCCGCATTTTCCGCCGTGCGGTGAACTTTGATGACGTTCCGGGTATCAAGCCTACAGCTCAGGGGATTATGGAGGCTCGCGAGCGTGCTCAGGCCTTCTTCCCAGCAGCCTTTGCTCTTGCGGCTCCTCCTTCGGTCGAATCCGCGCCGGTTCCGTCGGTTACTACGCCTATTCCTGCTCCGGAGAAAGCCCCAGCGCCCAAGGCTTCGCTGGAGGAACTTCCTGCTCCCATTTACGCAGCCCCTCATAATTGATTTTGTGTTGTATGCCATGCAGATGAACGTGTTTTTGTGTGGACAAGCGTATCCGCCGGGGATATAATGGCTCGTCATCATGCTGAAACGGTGTTACAGAGTTCAGGAAAGCCAGGTGCGCTATTGGGCGCAGCAGGCTGTTGAATTGTGTGATGCTATTGATGATGAAGCTCTTAATTCGTTCAAGGATGCAGTAGAGGAAGCGATTATCACCATGGGGCGTGACCGGCGTGTGGTCGTCATTGGTTCATCTGGCAGCGGTAAGTCCACCCTGCTGGCGGGTATGGTGGGGGCTCCCGTGCTCAGTAAGTCCGCTTTTGAGCATCATTTCCGGCGCTGGCGTTATCTGAATAACGATGGAGATTCCTCCCACTGCCGTTTCCTGTCTGAACCAAATCTGGCAGGAATGGAACTGGTGGATACCCGCGGCTGTGAATCTCCTGCTGTGGCCGAAGCAATTACTCCTTTGCTGCCTGGTGCAGATGTGGTAGTTGCCGTGGTGGACACGAGGTACATCCGGGAATCCTCCGTGTGGGAAATGCTTGCCTCTTTGCCGGAGGAAGGCGGTCCGGCATGTCTTGTGGCCTTGACCTTTACCGATATGCTCGATGCGGCCCACACGGTGATGCTGAGCGATACGGCTCGTTCCCTCTGTCAGGAACGGCTGGGGCGGGTGTTGCCCGTTTATCAGCTTGTTGCGACAAATGCTACATTGGCCGATGAGTTTGGTGATAAAGTGGTGAGCGCAATGGAAAATTCCACAGGAGGTCTGCGTGCTGCCATCCGCTCGGTGATGCGTCTCGGCGGCGACCTTCTGTACAAGCAGGGGAGTATTCTGAAAGCTCGTGATTCCGTTGCACGAACAGATAGCGGTTTCCTGCAGAGTATTGAGCAGGAAATTGATAATTTCCAGACACGCCAGATGCAGGGCGTTCGTAACTGTGTGTTGAATTATGCAGCGTCTGCCCAGCGGTGCATGCCCCGCCTGCTGCTTTACCTGCGCCGTAGTCTTGGTTTTGTCCTCTCTCCGGTGGTCCTTCTGCGCCTGGAGTGTTATGCATCCGCTGCAGAAAATCTGTACTATCGCCTGGTGCTTGATGATGTGACCCTGCAGCAGGAAGACCTGGATAAGCAGTTTGTTCACTCCTGCAATGGACACTGGCGTAGTGTACGCCCCCGTATGAAGCAGACCCTGCAGTGTGAGATTGGTGAGTTCCCGGCGGAGTCCCTGGAAAATGAGTTGCAGCAGCTGCGGCAGCGTTTGCAGGTTTCTCTCTATGAACCATTCCGCTACCTGCGTATCCGCAGCCGCTTTTCGTCTCTTTTCAAGTGCCATGTGGATTGGATGCGTTTCTTCATCTCCTGCATGTGCCTGTCCTTGACAGTGGCAGGTCTGCTGGGCTTCTGTGCGCTGGATAGTCTTGCCTTCATTTTCCTGGGGGTGGCAGCAGCGTTCTGGATTCTGGGCTCGATGATTCATCTGCTGGTTGCTCGCAAAATCTGCAAACTGGTGCGAAAAGAAGCAGAACCCCTGCGCGATAACCTGGCCACTCACATGGCTGCCTTGGTGCAGGATATGATTATATCCCGTGTGGCGGCATATCGCCGCTTGTATACTGACCCGCGCAAACGTGTAGCGGAGTATGAGAACACGCTGGAGCCGCTGCAAAAGCGGCAGAATGATATTTTCCGTCAATTGCGCTCTGCTGCGCCTCACGTTTAATATCCCATGCAGTACGATCTTTTTACCCCGCATGGAGAGTCTCCTCAGGAGCCTGTTGAGGAACAGCAACTCATGCCGCTGGCTGCCCGTATGCGCCCTGAATCTCTGGCGGAAGTGGCCGGGCAGAAGCATCTGCTTGCAGAGGGAAAATTACTGCGCCGTGCCATCGAAACCGACCGCTTTTCCTCCCTCATTTTCTACGGGCCTCCCGGTGTGGGAAAAACAACGCTCGCCGCTGTCATAGCCCGCAGTACCAGTGCTTTCTTTGTGATGCTCAATGGCGTGGAATCCAATGTCAGCGAAATCCGCGCCAAGATAGAGGAGGCTCGCACACGCATGGCCATTCATGGTCAGAAAACCATCCTCTTCGTGGACGAGCTGCACCGTTTCAATAAAGCTCAGCAGGATGTTCTGCTTCCCCATCTGGAGCGCGGAACAGTCCGTTTCATTGGCGCCACCACGGAAAATCCATACTTCGCCATCAATTCCGCTATGCTCAGCCGCTCCCAGATATTCCCGCTGGAGCCTGTGCCGGATACAGAGATTGTGGCTTTGCTGCGCCGCGCCGCTGCGGATAAAGTGCGAGGCCTGGGCAAATTGCCCTTGCAGCTGGCGGATGATGCTTTGGAGCATCTGGCATTGAAAGCGGATGGCGATGTCCGCAAGGCACTCACCGCGTTGGAAGTCGCGGCGCTTTCTACGCCCCCGGGGGCAGATGGTGCTATCCATGTTTCTCTGGAAGTGGCGGAAGAATCCATTCAGAAAAAAGCGGTGAAATACGACCGCATGGGAGATGCCCATTATGATACCATTTCCGCCTTTATCAAGTCGATGCGCGGCAGCGACCCGGATGCCGCTTTGTACTGGCTGGCGTTCATGCTGAACGCAGGGGAGGATATCCGCTTCATTGCCCGGCGCCTGGTCATTTGTGCCAGTGAAGATGTGGGGCTGGCAGATTCGAATGCTCTGCGTGTGGCTCTGGATGCCGCCCGTGCCGCTGAAATGCTCGGCATGCCGGAGGCCCGGATTCCCCTGGCTCATGCCACAGTGTATATCGCCACGGCTCCCAAGAGCAATTCGGCCTATGCCGGTGTCAACGCGGCGCTTCAGGATGTGAAGGAGGGACGTACCCTGGCGGTGCCGGACCACCTGGCCACCCCCACCCGCAAGAAGCTCGCCCGTCTCCGGGGCGTGGCAGAGGAAGACACGCAGTACAAATACGCCCACGATTTTGATGATAACTTCGTACCCCAGGCCTACCTGCCGGAGGGGCGCGTCTACTACCATCCGACCTCGAACGGTATGGAACTCCGCATCTCCGAGCGCTTGCAGTACCTTCGCCAGCGCCGCGAGCAGGGGAACGCGCAGAAATGAAAATCACTAGAGAATTCTCTGGTGATTTTGCTTTTAGGGGTGGCGACCTGGGTGGGCGTATCGAAGAGAAGCTTCCAGCCGAACTCGTGCTTATAATTCTGCTTTCAAAATTCTGCATTCATTCTCTTAAGTCCCCCTTTGCGCTTGTTTTTCATTGGGGAAAGTGCTAGACTTATGTCAAGTTAATGGTTTTGAATTATCTCTTCTCTTAAAGTTATGAAGCTTCATCTTCCCGTATCGCTTTTCCGCGCTCTTGTCCTGTTTATGCTGACTGCGCCTGCAGTGCAGGCGGCAGAGACCTCTGGTGATGCCATGCCTCGCCCTCTTGCTGCCAGTAGTTCCGATTATCTTGAGGTAAAAAACCGAGAAACCAAACATGCGTCGGGTGACTATAGTTTGAAGAATTACGATGAGGTGTTTTTTTTCGAAGAATGTAGCGTCTCAGACGAGCGGGGGGTACGCCTATGGTGGTGCTATCTATCGGAGTGGTGTGATTACTCTTAAAAGTAATGATGTCGTGTATTTTTTCTCGAACACCGCTTCTGCCAGTTATTCCGCAGCGGGTGGCGCTATATATAGCTATAGTGATGTAGCTATTAGTAGTAATGGTAAGGTGTATTTCGAAAAGAATAAGGCAAAGGGTGAATCCTCTTCCTCTTCGGGCGGTGCCATAAACAGTAATGGCTCTATTTCCATCAAGAAGAATGACATTGTGCATTTTACTGAAAATAAGGTTCAGACCATACCTCAGACGTCATCGTCAGCTACCTATGCCAGCGGTGCTGCTCTCTATGCGTATAAAGATATTACGTTGAGTGGAAATGGCGAGGTTCTGTTTGATGATAATACAACGCAATGCCGGTCCAGTCAGTCATATGCTGTTTGCTCTGGTGGAACAATAAGCACCAATGGCGAACCTCTTACGGTTAGTTCAAATACATCTGTCGTGTTTACCAACAATACTCTTGTGGCCGTTGGTAAACAGAATGCACAGGTTGCCATCTATGGTGGTGCTATCGGTGGCGCTGTTTATCCGGATGTCGGTATGAAGGACAACTCCTGGATTGAGTTCGGCAAAAACAAGCTCAAAGGAACAGCGGTTTCAACTGTGTCAGCTCTTGGGGGCGCGGTAGAGGGGGCAGACATTACCCTGAACGATAACGGCACGATATGGTTCTATGGTAATTCTGCCGAAGCTATCAGCGATGATACCTCTGGTTCTACTCAGGCAAACGGGGGTGCCATTTTTGCTTACGGAAACGTAGATATCAGCGGAAATGACTGTGTTGTGTTTTCCGGCAATAAAGCCAGTGTGGAACATTCTGGTAATCAAGCAAATGGTGGTGCTATGCGAGTCACAAACGGTCAGGTTCTGACCATGGTGAACAATGATAGAGTGTTGTTTGAAAAGAATGCAGAAATAGAGGCTGGCATGTACCGCTTGCGGAGCATTCATGCTGGCGGTTCTGTCAATTTGTCTGTTCGGGAGAATGGCGAACTTCGCTTTCTGGATGCCATTTATGTGCAAGGGACGTTAAATTTGAATAAGGACTATGTTGATTCCAAGGGCAATACCCATAGGCAGACCGGTGACATTATCTTTTCCGGCGCTTACACGGAAGCCCACCTCGCAGAGGTGAAGGGCAGCGCGGGCACGTATAGTGAAATCGAGAAATCCCGTACATCCGAAATTCGCTCCGGTATCTATTTGAATGGAGGCCGGTTAAGAGTTGAGGATAATGCCGTTTTGTCGGGCAATTCGCTCAGCGTTGTTGCAAACACCGGGGCAGAACTCTGGTTGAAGAATGGTCGCCTGAGTATCAGCAACTCGGTTGGAATTGGCCGCGGAACCACATTGGGAGCAAGTGGCAGGAATTCAATAAGCGGTAGCTTGAACCTGGCAGAGGGGAGTGTCCTGACTCTTAACCTTTCTTCTGAAAACAAGGATTCAGCACTGTTAAGTATTGGCCGTTACTTTAGTGTCGATGGCACGTTCGTGATGAATATCGGTACGTCCGATGCGTCTCTGGAATATGGCGAATACAAGCTTATAAACGCGGAGTATGTGACCGGGTGGTCTAATGACCGGGTCAATACAATGAGCTCTTCCTATACGTCGGATGATATGGAATGGCGTGGAAGCGTGCTGTATTTTAACTATCAGGGTCAGGATCTTACTAATCTGACCGTGCC